>CAIMEH010000018.1 GCA_903839975.1 uncultured Candidatus Berkelbacteria bacterium | reverse complement strand
TTTTGAATGGCTAACGCCAAAACGGTTAACTCTTCATATGAAAATAGTTCTTTTATACTAGTTAACACTTCGTCAGTAGGGTTAAAATGAATTTTTTTGATTAACTCATTTTTAGGCTTGAATGAATTTAAATATTTTTTTGGCAGAATATCTACTAACTCGTTAGCGAGTGGTTCAACTTGCCTTAACAATTTTTTTATTACCGGCTGACCCAAGCCGGCAGTGGCAGGATAAAATGGGGTAATCTCAGGTTTTTCAACGATTGCTTTTACAATAAATGGATTACCCATTGCTGGAATAATTTTTTTTGAGCCAAATAAATTTATCTTCCAACCTTCGCGTAAATATTTTAGTAAAAAGCGTTGATTGAACCACACGGCATTAATTTTACCGCTATCATCATCAAGTGAAACTTGGATTATTAAAATACCGCGTTTGCTTCTTCTGGAAGAGACATTTTTTATTACCCCGGAAATTACTACTTCTTCGCCAGCGATAAGATTTTTAATTTGTACAACTTTTGACCGATCCTCTAATCGGAACGGTAAATATTCTAATAAGTCCTTAGTAGTTCTTATTCCGAGACGTGAAAGTGCCTTCTCGGTGGTTGGCCCAACGCCTTTTAGTTCCGTTACGGCGGTATCAAGAGTAATTTTTTCCGTACTCATCTAGGTAATGGTATATTAAATATTAGACATGGTCACAAGAGAAAAGCGCTCAGTTCTGGTTTACGCCCTATTTTTCTTCCTAGTTTTTGCGATTACTTCAGGGCTCTATCTTGCCAGTGTTGTTCGAAATAACGAACAGGATACTGGTTCGAACAGTTCTACTAATACCGCCGTTGACGTCAATAACTTGTTCTAAACTGGCTATTTTATCAGCGAGTAGTCGCCACCAATTACTATTGGCTTCATGGCCACAATTTCGGTCTTGTAATAAGGCATTTCTGGGATCGGGTTAAGTAGAAATATCTTTTGATTTAATACATGAGCAAAACCTATCTCCAAGAACGTGTTGCCACCGATATAATTTTTTACGCCATGTTTATCTAAGTTTATCGCCAGAACTGCATCGGCACCCTGCATCAACCGCCAAAATTCTCGGATAGCATCCTGGTCATTTTTTTGTTCGATCTTTATCTTCTCTTTTTCTTCGTCAGTTTTGCCGATGAATGGGGAGGCGAGACTTGTGACAAAAGCATCGTGACCTAGCGCAATTAGCTTGTTCCTTGCCTTAATCATCTTCTCCGTATATTGCATACTGCCAATAACACCAATTTTCATGACGTAAGTATACTAACCTAAAATAACTTCTACAAAGTGTGAGCCGCCGTTGAACGGTCTGATAAGATTTCCTGTTAGTCGAATACCGTCAACAATAATGCGATCGACGCCCTTAGAAACGTGGAACGGATTTTGAATTCTAATATGATAATCAGCACCACGGAATCTTCGACTGGCCTCACAAGAGCGCCAACTCTTAGGCAAACAAGGGTCGAGTTTTAAACCGTTTAAAGTTGGTTGAGCGCCGATAATTTTTTCCAGGAAAGTAGCCTGGGCTAGGCCGGCTTCATTGTCGTAAATTGCTTGGCCTTGACCAAATTTTAAGCTATCTGGGCCGTCGATTGTCGAAGGCAGTGTAAATGGTTCGGCGAAGTATCGGTTTGGGTTAGCGCTTAAATAATTTGGCAGTATTTGTTTGAAAAATCGCCAAGCTAAATCGCCATCGCCAATTAAAGTAGAGGCGGTGATTAAATTAAGAATTTCGTTTATTTCGACGGTGCTATTACGGCCCTTTCCGGCTAGCCACTGAGAATATTTAATATTATTTTCGTTGAAATTTTTATAGGCTGGCGACAAGTTGAGTGGGGGATAGGCAGTAGTTGTCTTGGCAAGTTTTTGAATAATTTGTTTCGAACGGTCGGATGATGAGATTTTGGCAATTATTGGCCAGATCTGAGCCGATAGCTCAAAGCCGTGCGGTTCGGTGTTTACGCCGATGCGATTGTCGTTCTTGCGACCACGGGAGTACCACGGGCTCTGCCACATCTTCTCAACTGTCGTGGCTAGATGCTCGATAACTTGTTGATAGCGTTTAGTTAGATGTTCATCTTTATTCGCCTCAAGAACAGGTATAAGTTCTCGTAGTAGGGAAGTGAGTCTGGCCGAAATTGCCGTTGACTCCAAATCGTCGATTTTTATCAAGCCATCGGCCCGGTTTTCCAGAACGTACTCTACAGATTTTGTTAGATGTTCTAAAATTGTCCCCTCTCCCCCATCCAAATAGGGGATAGAACAACGTAAAAGCTCCGACTCCCCTGTCTCTTTGAGGTGATTTACTACCATCTCCGCTAGAACGATGCTGTGCTCAATGTTATTTGTACTAGAAATTTCTTCAGTTGTACCGGACCAAGAATTGGCCACCCGGCCGTCTTTTAATTGATGTGCAAGAACAGAGAATAACATCCTTTCGGCAGAGTCGGAGTCGCCTAATAACACTCCCCTAGCGGCAGAAAAATTTCTTATTGTTGTTTCTTCGGTCTTTGCCACCCAATTTTTTCTCTGGCTGGCCTGGAATGATAAGAAATAATTAAAGTAGCGGTTGAACTCAATTTCTGGCGTGGCTACCTTGTTGAAATCAAGCTCGGCGCGAATATTCTTCTTTATTTTGGTTAGTTCAGTGCTAGCACTGCCCTGGCCTAGGAAATTTTTCACAACAATGTTAGCGGCGGTGTAAATTTTTTCTTTTTGAAGTTCGAGCGGTTTATTGCTATCCACGAACACTCCCCCAACGAAAATATTAAATTCACTCGATCCTTTCTCGCCCAGAACTAAATTTTTCTGGATAACGCCAATTGCTGGAACTCCTTGGCCTTTAGTCTTGCCGCATTTGCCGTTATTTAAAGGAATAGGCGAGTCGAGCGAGTCGTACTCCCCCATCCATCCGCTCAAAAGACAGTCGTAATCCATAATATCGAAATCGCCGGTCATAAAGCCAACTAGGCCACTTTTTTCCTTGTCGTGTGACTTTGTGGCTAGAATCATATTTTTGTAATAATTACTGGAATTCATATCGGCCCAATCGGCCAGAACAAAGACGCTGATGCGACGGCGCTTAGCGGCTCGGTTGGCAACTTTTACTTGCCAGATTTCGGTCGCGCCTACTTCCGGTTGGAAGATTGTTAGAGAACAATCAATATTGCCTGCTGACGAGCTAATAACGCTATAGCCTAGCCCATGGCGGGTTTCGAAGTATTCGGTTTGATGCTTGGTTGGAATCCAGTTCAAGGTCCAGAACTCCCCGCTTTCCTGATCGCGAATATAAATAAGCCTTCCGTGGTTCTTGTTGGACAGTAAGGGAAAAATGTCGCCGTCCTTGTTTTTGATTTTAGTTTTGCCGGTGCCGAGCTGTGTGACTTCGGAGAGAAGCGATTTGTTAGTTAAATAATTACGCCAAAACTTCGGCGTATCTGGGCGCCCAATTATAAACTCGTCGCCGGATTGTGAAAACTCGCCGTATTCTGCCATTTCCTCCCTAAAACTATCTTAGCTCAAATTGTTCTAAGCTAGTAACAAGCTGTCCGTGATACTATGTACTTATGCCCCAACTGCGACAAAACATTATCACCGGTGAATGGGTCGTTATTGCTCCAGAGCGATCGAAGCGCCCATCGGACTTTATCTCGTCGGAGGGGATTAAGCCGACGACCAACTTAAACTGCCCTTTCTGTGCCGATAACCCCAATTATAAAAAAAACCGGCTCAAAGATTTCGATGTTGAGCGTAAAATGCGAAAGCTCCGAGATAACGTAGTTATCGACGAAAACGAAAGCATCTACGTTATTCCCAATAAATATCCAGCCTTTATCGAAGACGAATCACATGCATCGCCAAGGGCTCATCGACTAGAGAATGGTTTTTATAATGTCCGACCTTCAACCGGCGGTCACGACGTTTTAATAATTAAAAAACATGAACATCAGCTTTATGACTTTACCGACAAGGTATGGGAGGATTTATTTAAAGTGGCTCAAAAGCGCTATACCCATTGGCGCCAAGATAAAAACACACTTTATTCGATGCTTATTTACAACCAGGGCATCAACGCCGGTGCCTCGATTCACCACCCACACGCTCAGATATTTGCTAGCAATATTGTACCTAATCACATAACAAAAGAGCTGATTGGTTCGGAACAGTACTACGAAAACAACGGTGGCTGCGTGTTCTGTGATTTAATTAAACACGAGCAGCTCCATAAAGTAAGGGTAGTGGAAGAGAATAGTCATTTTATCGCTATCACTTTTTATGCCGCTAGATTTCCTTTTGAGGTTTGGGTAATGCCAAAGACTCACTCTGACACGTTTGAAAACGAAAAAGCCGAAACCATAGAATGCTTAGCCAATATAATGAAAAAAGTTACCAAGCGAATCGGCAAAACTTTGCAAAGACCGTCGCTTAATTTCTGGCTTCACGACACACCGACAACCATCGATCGGGCGGACTATTTCCACTGGCATATTGAAATTGCACCCCGAGTTTCCACTTACGGCGGTTACGAACTTGGTGCCGGCACAGTAATCGACGTAATTGCGCCAGAAGACGCCGCCGAGTTTCTGAGAAAACCTAGATAGCTACTTTTTGGAGTGTTCTTCGGCCCAATCAATTAGATCTGAATATGGCATGCTAGCAACACCGATTACAGAATCCGCTGCCCCATAATAAACTAGAAGCTCGTCATTTTTCACAACCGCGCCACAGGTGAAAACCACGTTATTAACCAGACCGTTCTTTTCATATGGTTCTTCTGGCTCAAGTATCGGTGACGGACTTCGATACAACACTTGTAAGGGGTCGTTCAGATTAAGTAAAGCCAATCCTAAACTGTAGTGATCTTGGCTATTTACGCCGTGATATATCATCACCCAGCCGTAAGGTGTTTTAATAGGAGGTGCACCCGAGCCGACTCGTTTACTGTCCCAACTGCTAGGGCGTGGACCAAATACTGGACCTCGTTCCTTAAATCTATTTATATCCTCAGCTACGGCCATACGAATATCTGGTTCAATTCGGTGAATTAGCAACATATCGCCGTGAACTCGTCCGGGAAATAAGACACCGTCTTTACTGTCGATGTGGGAGACGATTACGCCATGTCGACTAAAGCTCTTAAAGCCCTCGGTATGAGCGATACTAACTCTAACTCGCCATATCCTTGCCCCATCTCTTTTTTCTGGTTTTTGACTAAAGAGTTCTGGATATTCAGAGGCCGCAGTGTAGGTAATGTAGTAGCTGTCGCCAATTTTGCTAATTCGCGGATCCTCAACACCGAGCTTCTCGTATTCAGTGTCTGGGTCTGGTTCGAAAACTGGTTCAGTAAGTCGCTCGGCAATATTGTAACCATCATCAGAAAAAGCTAATCCAAATCTTGAGATATTGTCTTCGCCTTGAGCGCGATAGAGTAGAAGAACACGATTCTCAAAGATAGTTGCGCCACAGTTATAGACGGCCTTATTCTCCCATTTATTTTCTGTCGGCAGTAGGATTGGATTTCCTTGATAGCGTCTTAATCTAATAGCCATTCAATACATTAATAGCCTATTAGAAGCCCTTTCGTCAAAGTTGTTGAACGTGAACTAATGCAGTTACTTGCTTGGCTAGATCGCCGACACTTTCAACGGATCGTTGAGCAATTTTGTTGGAGCCTTTTGCTTGCCAGTTTACTACATATTTATCCCAGTCTTTTATAATTTCTCCTCTGGTATTTTCTGGGAAGAAATAGCTAATCTCTTCAGGCGTGATTGGACCTCCGTCATTTGCTGAAATAATAAGGTGTGCGGTGTCAGCCAGCGTTTTTTTACCACTCAGAATATAAGCTAGAATACTATGGTGTCCATCAAAGAGTATTAGACGATTTCCCGGAACGACTACGAGTTTTAGATTTGGAGCCCCGTCTGGCTCAAAAATTGCCTTGCGTTGGTGAAGTATCTGATTAACCATTTTTGAAATTTGGTTAATTTCTTTAATCCCGTCTGGATTATGAATTGGAATAATTTCCTCTAATGGTTGTTGATGATAGGGGTGATTTTCTGTCTGTGGCCATTGTGGCCATTGACTCCTGGTGGTGTCGACAACTTGGTAAGGATTGTCGGCTACTACTACTTTAGAAGTATGGTAATAACCGCCCTCAATCGGAAAAGAAATTGCGACTTTGCGTTCCATATTATTCGCTAAGCCTACTTAATGAAAGATAAGCAAGTAGATATGTGATAGTTGATTCCGCGCCCTGGTTGGTATTAATTCCAGTTTGGGTTAATCCGTCGTATATGCCGCCAGTTTCAGGGTTTATTACTGATAGCTTGTTAATGTTATTTCCTTCGTACCAGTCCATCCAACTTAAAGCGGTTTGCAAATAAATATCCTTTTTAGTTATTTTGTAAAGTTCAGAGGCGGCCAGAGCCATTTTTGCGGCATCAACAGGTTGCTGATCGTAAATGGCTTTGTCGCCAGAGTGGTGATACCAACCATTTTGGCCAATTGGTGCTGGTACGTTTCCGATATGGCTAACTTCATTTAGCCAACTAAAACTTTTTTCTGCTATCTCAAGGTATTCTTTTTTGCCAGTAAGTTCTGCGGCACGAGCTAGGGCATAGATAGGTATGGCGTTGCAGTAATGTAGCGAAGGTTCGAACCACTGCCAGCTTTTTGAAGAGTTATTCTTGAACATATTAACTAATTGGTCCGCCCAAATACTACAATTATCCCTATCGTTAGCGGCGCAAAGTCCAAGGGTAATATAAGATTTACTCCTTAAGTAGATACCGCTCAGGTAAATCGCTGGATTAAGTCTGCCCCAGAGTTGGCTGGCAGATTTTCGAAGTTCCGCATTACTACTATTTGTCATCGTCTCGGCGATTGCCCAAAATGTTCGACCATAAGAATCATCCGAGCCTCTCTCGTCTAATGGTTTTTCTTCATAGCTATAAAAATTATGAAAACTCTCCGGGCCAATATATGCCTGTTCAAGAAAACTGTAATTAATCTCTTCTAATTTGCTCAGGTCTTCGTCGTTAAATAATTTTGAATACCAGCTACAGGTAATTAATGCTCTGGCGCAGTCGTCAATCGAATAACCAAAGTTGCGATCTGGCTCCGACCCCACTGCGTGCTGAACAATACCGAAACTAGTTGTCATAGCTTTTAGGTGGCGTAAGTCGGGCGAAGTCCCAAATTTTTGCAGTTCGGACATAGTTCTACTTAGTTTTTAGTAATAGTTCGAATAGGTCAAGGTGGCTTAGGGCAACGCTTGGCCAGATCATATTTCTACCGTACGAGTAAGCATTCTTAGCCATCTCTAATCGTTTACGTGGGTGGTCCAACATATAAATAGCTTTTTGAGCAAGGTTGTGACTGTTATTCGCTTCAGTTAAGAGGCCGCGGTTGTTTGAAAGAACTTCCTTAGCATACTGATAAGGAGTAGAGATGCAGGCTTTTCCAGCACCAATAGCATATGCTAGTGTTCCAGATGTAATCTGATTTAGGTTAGGAAATGGGGTTATGTAAATATCCATCGCCTGCAAATAACAAATAACTTCGTCAAGTGTTAGATATCGGTCGATGTAACAAATTGCTTCAGTAACTTTTAATTTTTTGGCTAGTGACTTCAAAGAGTTACGATACTTCTCGCCCTCAAGTCTTTTAACAACCGGATGGGTTGCGCCAAGAATTAATAACTTTGTATTAGGGTGCTTCTTTAGTATTTCTGGCATAGCCCCAATTGCATACTCGTAGCCCTTGCCTTCGCTTATAAGTCCGTACCCACCGATAATATTACAGTTAGAGCAATTAAATTTTTCTTTATGTGGCTCTGTTGGTCCAAAAGGTATATCTGGAACTCCGTGGGGAATGACAACAATTTTCTTTGGGTCTAATCCATAGTCACTCACAAGTCTTTTTGCGGCAGTGTTCACCATCACAATAATAGCATCGGTCACTTGTCCTAATTTACTAACCATTTTTTTAAGCTCTGGGTTTGGTTTTGGCAAAACGGTATGAAAAGTTATTGTAACTGGCTTCTTTATAGCTTCAATAAAAGGAATAGCAAACTCGCCACTGAAAGTTCCGTAAATTCCAAATTCATGCTCAAGTACAACTATATCGGCACCAGATTGGTTGATGTACTTGGCGGCATCAAGCCAGCTTTTTTTACTTTCTTGGTCTATCTTATACTTAACTTCCCAAGGATAGTCGTAGATAACTCCACCCGATTTCTTATCATCAATGGCAACGATATCAGCTAGGAACTGAGGATTTAGAAGGTTAATAGCATTAGTAAGATCCTTGGTGTATGTGGCAATGCCGCACTCTCGTGGTGGGTAGGTAGATACGTAGATTGCCCTTACTCTCGGTTTGGTAGCCGCGAGCTGAGCAGATAATGCTGCATTAATTTTTTTAGTCATTTGCCGTTAAGCTTTGAAGTATCCATAGTGTACGCTTCGGCAATGGGTAATTCAACCCACAGACACAGTATTCTCTAAGTTTTTCGACAGGGTAAAGTTAGTTAGAAATTAGCACCTGGCTTAGGGCAATCGCCACGGCGTCGGCGGCATCATCGGGCTTGGGAATACTTTCCAGCTGAAAATAATCTTTAATGAAATTCTGAACGTCTTTTTTCTTGGCTGATCCGTTGCCAAGAAGTACCTTTTTTAGGCGTAGTGGGGCAATCTCTACAACTTCAATATTTGCTTGCGAGGCGACCAGTAGTATAACGCCGCGAGCTTGGGCAACGGAAAATGCCGTGCTAATATTTCTGGCAAAAAATAACATCTCAACGGCGATCAAATCCGGTTTTATCTCGTTGATGGCTTTGGTTAGCTCCTCGTAAATAAATGATAATTTCTGCGTTTCCGGAGAATTAACAGTAGTTTCAATACAGCCATGGCCAATTAAATGTGGCTCGCCGTTTATTATTTCAATTAACCCGTGGCCAACACGGCCAGAGCCTGGGTCAATCCCTAAAATTCTTTTACCCTCCATTGCGCTTCTAAGTCTAGCTCTTTTTTTCGGTTGGTCTAGCGGTTAACAGAATATATGTGCCGATAAAAACTAAGGCAAAAACGCTTTTCTCGATTTGTGCTTGGAGCTGACTAGCTGCAAGGCTTACTTCTGGCCTTGGCGCAATAATAATAAAACATAGATAAAGCCAAAGCGAAAAAATCATAATAATGGAAATAAATTCGGAAAAAATATTATAGAATTTCGACCGATAAAATGTCAGTGGCCAGATAATCGATGAACCAACTACGGTCGCAAATAATAATTCTCTATGAAGATTTTTATGGAGGTCGGCCGGAACAAAGGCGATAGAAATAAAGACTAACCCTAAAAGCATTACTAAGTCTCTAGCCAAATGTTCTCGGCGCGATGGTAAAGACAATCCGGTTTGATAGAAAACTAAACCAATAATCATCACTCCAGTGGCGACAAAGCAACCGTCAAATAAATATTTTACTTTTGCCGGATTACTGGCTAGCCCTAGGTCGCTAATAAAACTTTTAGTCCAAGTGAATTCGTAACCCGTTTTAATATAGAAAAATACCGCAAGGGCAAATGCAATAACTGCAATATTCCAGGCCACTAAACTAATTTCTTTCCAAATTCTTGGTGTCATATCCCCTCCGGGTTGGCTTATTATTCGCTCACGTCGAAATTACTATATATATTGGTCACGTCGGACAACTCTTCTAAAGTGTCGTAAAGGCCGATTACTTTCTTGGCAAACTCTGGATCGGTTAAGTTAATTAAAGCTGTTGGGTGATACTCTAGTAAGGCTTCTTCAACGGCGATATTGTTTGTCTCTAGGGCTTTTTTTACCACTTCAAGATCTTTTGGCTCGGTGTATACGTAAAGCTTGTCGCCTTCCTGCTCGTAGTCTTCGGCCGGCGTATCTAAAAGTATTAATTCGATCTCCTCGGCGTTATTTTTCACCGGAATTACTAGTTCGCCCCGTTTTTTAAATAAATAACTAACAGAACCGGCTTCGGCCAACTTGCCATTATGGCGGTTCAAAACTGCTCGGATCTCGCCAAGTGTTCGATTGTGGTTATCGGTAGCAGCCTCAACGATAAAAGCGGTGCCATGCGGTCCGTATATTTCGAATATTATTTCTTGTAGAGTCGCTGCTCCATTTCCTGAAGCGCGCTCAACGGCTCTCTCGATATTATCCTTCGGCATATTAGCATTTTTAGCCTTGTCTATAGCGATTCGTAGCTGAAAGTTCATCTCTGGATCAGCGCCGTGTCGGGCAGCAAGAGTAATAGCGTTGCCTAATTTACCGAATACAGCCGACCTACGACCGTCGGCGATGCCTTTCCCACGTTTTATTTGGCTCCATTTACTGTGACCTGACATTGCTCCAATTCTACCGCAGAAATCAGGTTGTTTCCAGATTAATAGCTGAAGTGGTCGAGGAAAACTGAAATTTCGATTGTGCCCTTTTCGTCGGTGCGAAGTATAGGAATATTTAGATATTTAAACCGTTCGATAACTCCAGGATTTGGCAGGTTGTATTTATTATTTTTACCTACAGAAATTACGGCTAATTTTGGCGATAAAGCCTTTAGGAAATCTTCCGTCGAGCTGGTGGCAGAGCCATGGTGAGCAACTTTCAAAATATCGGCATGGCGCACCAAACCGTTATTCATCATCTCAGCCTCTTGCTGGGCTTGGGCGTCGCCCTCTTCCAGAAATGTCTCCTGACCGTACTGCCAGAACGTTACCACGCTAGCAATATTTTGTTCCTGTGGTTGAACCCCAATATAATTTTTCGATGGCGAGATTACCACGCCCTTCAATTCCCCAAAATTAATAGCTGTCCCTATTCTGGCAACTTCTACTGGGATATTATTGTCGCTAACTAACTGCAGAAATTTTTTATACGTGGCTGTGGTGTTGGTGGCGCCACTATCAATAATCTTATCCACTTTGTAGTGTTCCAGCACAGAATTAATTCCCGATAAATGATCGGCGTCGTTGTGGGTGGAAATTATTAAATTAATCTCTTTGTCGGTAGCTGGCATAGCTTTTTGCAGCTCGGTTAACACAGAACCGTCGGGGCCACCGTCAATTAATATCTGTTGCTCTTGTGGCGTATCTATTAGTATAGAATCGCCTTGGCCGACGTCTAAAATCCAGATTTTTAACGAATCGCTGTGTTCATAGGCTTGGTAAGATTGGTGCGAGAATACGTAGGCGAAAAGCGATAATAAAATAATTATCAAAGAAAACTGTACGGCTTTAGCCTTGTTCATAGCTTGATTGTATCAAGCGCTTCAACTGGTTGACGGCTAGCCAAAAATTCAAAAACGCAAATAAATGTCAAAGTAATTACCGCGCCAACCCAGCTCGCCAAGCCAATGTTCCAGACAGCAAACGAAAGACCAGCTAATTTATTGGTAATAAAAATAATCCACTGAAGTATCGGCCAAGTAATAAATATCAGCCAATTGCCGATAGCTGGCACCAAAAATACAAGAATGCAGCCTATAATTCCAAAGCCCATTAGCATTGGAATAAGTGGCAGCACTAGAATATTGCTGATTGGCGAGACAATAGACAGGCGAGAAAATACCACTAAAATTATCGGTGCTGTCATTAATGTGGCTGCCAACGTTTCACTCAAAACGCCACGGAAAGTTTCTAACGGCAGAACTTTTTTCAGGCCGTTGTCGAAGATGTCACACACCCGCATTAAGCCGTAAGTTGATGCAACGGACAGGATAAAGCCGATATCAAAAATAATCTTCGGCTCAAATATTGTTAGTACGCCGGCGCCAATTATTAAAATATTCAATGGCTTTACCGGACGGCCAATAATCTCGCCCACTAATAATAATCCGGCCATAACACCAGCTCGTAAAATTGAAGCTGGGGCACCAGAGATTAAAATAAACAAAATAATTACCGCAACATTCAAAAGTATTACCTTGCGACCAAAGTATGGCCGGAAAATGGTTTTGATATTGGCCGTCAGTATCGTCAAGTTATAGCCAGAAACGGCAATTATATGTGTTAAGCCAACGATACGAAATTGATTAATTAGATTCTGGTCGAGCTTAACTTTATTGCCAAATAATATTCCTGAAAGTAACGATCCGGCTGGCTCTGGCAATGCCAAATAGATTTTAGAAACAATAGCATCGCGAACAATAATTAATTTATCGGACAATATTCCTAGATAGCTAATATGTAGCCAGCTTTCGCCACCAGTTTTCTGCCAGAGTAGAAATCCGGCCGAAATTCCAAGCATGGTCGCTGCTAGAAGTGATATCGGTTCGTCTTGTTGACTCCATAGTATTAGAAGCCATACGATTCCAAACCAAGCCACAATATTTATGGGTAATTGGAAGTATTTACCAATTACACAACCAACGCCAAGCGCCAGCCAAAAACCCAAGAATGTTTTAGATGGCGTAATCCACTTCATATTCTTAAAATAACCTGAATTTGTATTAAATTACAACAATTCGAAATTCTCTAAAATTTTCGTGCAAATCGAGCCAAAGGCGATTCGAAAATTTTAAAAAAATTTCTCCGTGCCCCGCCAGGGAAGCGTGCAGGGGTGGAGGTGCAGGAGGTAGGGGGACGCTTCGCAAGTAGTCCCCATATCTCCTGTAAGAAAGGTGCTTGCACGAAAATGAATGCCTGGCCTTTGCAGAAAGGGTGCTTGCACTAAAATATGGACTTAGTTGTTACTAAAAAGTAAAATACTCCTTAATGACCACTAAAAAGAAACCTAGTGCTTTAGAACTAAAACTTGAACACGCAGAGGCAGCTCGCCTGCGCGCTGTTGCTGACTACCAAAACTTAGAAAAACGCATTACCGAAGAGCGCGAAACCGCTCGTCACCGAGCCAGTGCCGAAGTGATGGAAAAGTTATTTCCAATTTTCGACAACTTTTATCGTGCCAGCTCTCATGCTCCAGAAATTAGTATTGAAGATATTCCTAACTTAACAGAAGAAGATTACAAAAAAATATTCAATTATTTCCAAGGTCTGAAAATAATTGAGAAACAAATGGAGGTTGTTTTGGCTGAGAACGGCCTAACGCGCATACCAACCAAAGATTTACCATTCGATCACAACTTACATGAAGCTATCTCTTACGAGCCAAACTCAGATGTTCCAGCTGACCACATTATTGATGAGATTGAAGCTGGCTGGGAGATCTCCGGCAAAGTAATTAAGCCCGCCAAAGTCCGCGTTTCGCAAGGCTAGGTCTTGTCTGTCGACATTCCTGGATTTTTCTCCAATAAACAGCTATTATACGGCTGTTTTGTACCTACTTTTTTTGTGGGACAGGGAGTTCGAATAATGTTAGTTTCTTCACTGCTTTGTTCACTGGCTGTTTTACAACAGCAGGCAGCGATGCCCAAAATCGCTAACTATGACTGGCAAGTTATCGGTCTTCGGATAGACAGACCTATCGACCAACACGACTACGACACGACGGCTACTTACTACGTTTCGGAAGCTCTCAAAGAATACAGAATCGGCCCAATGGACAGCCTAACAGTAGAAAAGGCTGTTGCCGAAACCAAAATTAGACCAGGCCAAGATAGTCGATTGGTTATCGGAAAAGCCCTTGGCGCAGACTATGTGGTCAACGGGCTCTGCCAGTGCTGGAAAGAGCATATCCTGGAAAGGATAGATAGAAATAATAAGCCGGTTTATTCTGGTTTTAAGTATTTCTGCACTGTCCAGCTGAGAGTTCTTAGTCTTAAATCGGGTGAGTCGAAGAACTACACCGCAACCAGCAATAAGATTGGAGATATGGACGGCTGCATACCTGAAGGGGGAACTAGAACGATGCAAAAGCTGACTCAGCCAGCAGCCGTTCAGGCCATTTCAAAGTGGATAGACGACATGCAGGTTCCGGCAACGCGCCCAAAGCCC
>CAIMEH010000017.1 GCA_903839975.1 uncultured Candidatus Berkelbacteria bacterium | reverse complement strand
CGTTCGATATTCATAAAGAAGACTTCCACCCACGTGTAATGATAAATGCTATTCACGAGCCTAGAATCGAAAAGGTTGTTAAATTCTGGGCGAATCTTCTTGGAATTAGTATTGATCAGTTCGCGAATCCAATTTTATTACGCGACAGGCCCCAAAAAATCTACGAAAACCACGATAATTACTATGGGATTCTTTCTCTTGAAGTTAGGCGGGGTACTGATAAAAAATATGAGATACTCGGCCTAATTGACGCATTAAAAGAGCTCTGAATTATAGATATTAAACCTCTTAAAAGGTATAATATTTTTACGGCTAGGTAGCTTAGTTGGTTAAAGCACATCACTCATAAAGATGAGATCGAGAGTTCGAATCTCTCCCTAGCCACAGTTTTGTACTTTTGGAGGAAAGATGGATGACGCTAGAAATTGTGCCAAATGTGGCAAAGCAATACTGGAATGCATGGGAAGTGTTAAGGCGGGAGATATTCTTGAAGGTCGGCCGATGCCAAGGGAGTTGTGTGATATTTGTATTCTTGCGTGGAAATGGGACGAACGTGGAGAGTTGGTAGCCAGGGAACCAGAATACTAAAGAAGGCAGGACGAAATTCGTCCTGCCTAATAATTTTTCTTCTTGCTAGCCGGAGCGGCCAGCAAGAAATTCGGCACCTTTGCCGAATTCAGTATTTATCGCCACGCCTTCTTTACAGAGCGGGCAGTCGGCTTCGTCCCAGGAATCCATGGGCAAGTATATTAGCGACTCCAGACAAGGAACGTCGAGGTCGTGCGCAAGTAATCGACCACGATTACAGAGAGCACCGACGCCAACAACCTTTCCGCCTGCTCCGCGAGACACCCCAACAACTTTTTTAGCCGTTTCGCCTGTGTTAAGCACGTCATCCAGTACCAGGACATTCTTCCCGTCTATTAAACGCCCATACTCACCTCGAAGAAAGAATTCTTTCCGGCTTAATGGTTGTTTTTCGGCAAAAAGAGCCAACGCTTCATAGCCAGTTATCTCCTGAAGGTGATGAGCTACCCACTGGGACAGCGCGATTCCACCGACCTCTGGGGCAACAACAACCTGAATATTCTTCATCCAGAAGCGAATGGCGATTGCCCGGCAAAACTCCGATACAACCGCTACGTGAGAATAGATAATCCTTTTTTCGAAATATGTGCTGCCATGCTTACCAGACGTGTAAACGATATGTTCACCAGAGATGACCGCTCCTAAGTTTTCGGAAATTTTGAGCGCCCTCTCCTGCTCCTGTTCGTACTTGCTGCCACAATAATGCGTAGATTGGTGACCGCACCCTGGGCAAACCATTGTAAATAAGTTGCTATCACTTGGCCCACCGGCGTAGTGCATATCAGTACCACAACGTGGACATTTAATTTTCGGGATTTCTGACATTCGAACCTCCAATATTTGAAAATACATACCCACGACCGTGAGCCTACTTTCGTACTGCTGGCATTATGCCAAAAAATTTACCAATCGTCACTAATAACTGTTACTTCTTGCCCTTAAAGTAATCTAACCACTGACTAAAGTTGCTGATTGTTACTTGGACAGCTGGCGTGGAAGTCTCTTTATATACAACCGACTCCAAAGAATCGTTTGGGCTTGCCGTTGGAAAATCGACGCCTTTTACTACATAAGCAGTTTCATCGGGCTGCTTTAGGCCTAATCGACGGCGGGCCTCAACGTTCTGGTACGACGGACTATTATAATACGAGATTAGCAATGATAGTTTTTGATTTCGCAAATTCATCTGATCAACTTGGGCTTGCGACTGATCGACTTGCTGATGCAAGTGATAGTTCTGAATTATCATGCCAACATTAGAATAAACAGCAAAAACAAACAGCACTGTAATTAAGATTTTTCCCCAGAGTTGGTTCCAAACGCTTTCCATCATTCCAGTACCAATCTACCAGAAATACCCGCCCACCAAAAACGGCCCCGTAGGGCCGAGTTTGGTTTTGTTTACGGATTTTTGCGAGGTCGTCCCCTACCGCGAGTGGATTTTGGCTTTGGCGGAACCTTTATCGTACCTTTTGGTCGGCCACGGCCGCGCTTTACTTGAGTCGCTTCGGTCTTTTTAGTTGGCAAAGTCTTTTGTCTAGCAACTGGCTTGCTGTCTTTATCTGCAAAACTTCTAGACAGGGCGTAGAAACCACCGGCCACGGCCAGCAAAACAACTACAATAACCGTGATTCGAAGCCAATCATTACCTGAAGCTCCTGTAGAGTCACTGACGGTTGGGGCTGATGTCGCTGGCGCGGTGGTATTTGAAGTTGGAATCGGTGAAGCAGCTAGTGCAGTGGCCGGAGTAGTAACTTTAGCAATAACAGATTTCTTTTTGGCAATCGTTTTAACTACTGGAGCATTATAGACAGGTGCTTCGATTATTTGATTACTTTCAACTGACATGTTGCCAGCTGCGTCGAATGAATAAACTGTTAGCACATAAGCCTTGTTAGCCGGCAGCGCCAGAACCAAGCTTGTTGAAGTAATTTTCATCGTTCTAGTTGTTACGCCATCGACGGTATAGGCTACTTGATACGCAACCGTATCAGAGTCAAGCGCAGTCCAATTCAAAGTAACTTGGCAGGTCGATGTCGGACAAGTTGAAGAAACACTACTTATAACCGGTGGCTCCGGTGGCAAGTTATCCAACCCTTGGCCGATAGCTGTTTCAGCAGTTGATAGATTTCCATTCTTATCAACTGCAGTGACAGAAAAATTGTAGCTAGCTAGTGGATCGAGGCCGGTCACGGTATAGCTATTAGTTAAGACATTATTTATTAGTGTCGGCGTACCTGAGCCATCTACTCTTTGGTAACTGAGATTGTAAGTAACCGCGTCCGATGAGGCTGTCCAATTCAAGTCAACTGCTCCGCCGTTGTCGTTCGGTAAATCTTTAACGGCTAGATCAGTCACCGGCAGAACAAAGTCACTATTAACTGCGCCTGGAGTTGCGAGAACGTCAGTAGCCGAGCTCAAGATATTGGTCGATTTGGTGGCTTCGTGCCAACTAGTGGCGAGCGTACCATTAGTAATAACTTGATTACGCTCTAAACTATGGAATGTCGTAACGTCAATTGGGTAAAAGTATTTCACTCCATTGCAACCCATAGAATCCACGACAGTCGTAGTGGAATCCAGAAGGTCGATTTGTGAACAGTTGTTTCCAAGCGAGAGAGACGTTGCTATAAAATCTGGGACCATATTCAAAACCGTATTTGGATCACCTTGAGCGTAGTCGCTTATTAGATAGTAGCCATTAGCTGCTATCGAATTGCCAGATGGTATCGTTAGCGAGGCTCCGCCTGCCATAGAGTTAGTAAGCGTCCAGTTACTTATATCGATTGGTAGGTCGGTAGTATTTTTCAATTCAATCCACTGATCGCTCGAACTGATGTTCGAGTCAGTCCACATTACTTCATTAATCACGACATTAGGGGTAGCATCGGCGGCTAGGGCAGCTTTGGGGGAGAGCGCTAGGGGAACGAGTGTTCCCAACACCGCCAGAAGGATTACCACAAAACTCGTGAAAAACATTTTCTGTTTTTCCATTTTGTTTTCTCCTTATATTTAATTTGTGCACGGATTTTTACCCGTGCCCCTCCTGAAATTCCTGCCGACGTCCCCCTAAAGCTGTTATCTTAGCCCTAAGATTGTCTGAAGTGAGAATATAACGAATTACCTGGTGTGTCAAATATACTAAGTTTATTCTGGAGTTTTTCGCCTCGAGAGAGTAAAATTATCCAGTAGGGAGCATAGCTATACGGTTAGGATGCTTAACATTTTCGTAGCGTGGGCCCGTAGCTCAACGGTTAGAGCACCAAGCTTATACCTTGGTGGTTCCTGGTTCGAATCCAGGCGGGCCCACATTGCGAAAATGTACGAAGTATACCTTGATAGCACTAGGTTCGCCAACCTAGGTTTTCCGAAACCAAAGGTTGAGACCCCCTAGTTCTCCAGCTAATTATTTTCTTGAAGAAATATATTGTATGATTACCTTATGGCCAAGATGACTAAGAAGACCCGTCATATTTTAATAGTGGCCTGTTCGGCGTTGGCTGGAATATCTATTGTTTTGGCAGCTGCTGTCATTATTTCGGCCGTATACCAACATAAAGTATTGCCACGCACATACGTGGCTGGCGAGAATATCAGCAATACCGACCCAGATACCGCCCAAAGTGTGGTTAAAAATGCTGTCGAGAGCCTTTCTTCGCACCAGATTACTTTCACAATGGACGGCAAAACTACGACCGCTTCACTCAACGACCTAGGCGTGACGCTCGATAGCGATAAAACCCAAGCACAGCTCAACTCTCCAACAGATATGTGGCGCTGGATATCGTATAACTACTGGACGGATTTTTTGCAACGAAAAGATATTACCGTCGCCTATACCTTTGACGACAATAAGATGGAGGCTACTTTACTAGCGAAATTAGGTCTTGGCAAAGAGGGCAAAGACGCCAGTATCTCGGTTCAAAATGGCGCCTTGGTCGTTAACCCAGAGATTGACGGCCAAAATATCAATCTCGACGCCGTTAAAAACGAGATCGTCGGCTATCTGTCGGGCAAGACGGTCGATAGTATTCAGGTAACTACTGCTATTAGCGCCCCAGATGTCACAACAGCAGTTGCTACGGCTACGAAAACCCAAGTCGAGTCCGCAATTACACCTGTTTACCTAGCTTCCAGTGATGGCCAAAGTTTCACTATTACGACTGCCAATTTCTATGGAGTAATCGACTATACAGCCGGAAAAGGCCAGCTGAGCTGGCAGATTAACCAAACAAAGCTCGCAAGTTATATCGATTCAGTTATTGGTAAAAAATTAAACGTAAAAATGGTTTCGCAAGTAACGATGTCGGATAGCGGCCTAGTTACAGCCCAAGGAGTCGACGGCAAAACAGTAGATAGTAAAACACTAGCCAGTAAAGTAGTCACTGCCCTCACCAGTAAAACTGATACAAAATCTAGTCCAATTGCCATTCCTATAAAGACCACTACTTTTACCAGTAAGATATCTTACCCAAATTACACTCTAGGGAGCTTTGAAGGACTATATCTTGATGTCAGCCTCTCTACCCAAAGAATTACTGCGATAAGCGGCTCCACTGTGCTGGGTCAGTGGCTGATCTCCTCTGGCGGCTGGAAGACACCAACGCCTATTGGAACCTTCTATATCTTTAATAAGATATCCGAAGCCTACTCACCGGACTTTAGACTTTGGATGCCAATGTGGAACGGCCTGGCCACCTCGCCTGATGGCACCGGCTACCTCGGCTACGGTATTCACGCCCTAGTTTGTTGGGACAAAGCCTGCACCAACCGCGAAGGCGTTACTCATATCGGAACTCCTGTTTCCCATGGCTGTATTCGCGTTGACGATAACGGTATCCCTTGGATATACAACAACGCCCCAATCGGCACACCGGTTGTTATCCACCAGTAATTAATTCTTAACTAGTCGCGCCAGAATCTGTCTCCTCTCGTCGAGAGAAATTGTTTCGTCAGAAACTATTATTTCGGCGTAATTGTTAAGAGCTGCCTTGGCTGCCGCAATAACAGCTTCAAATTGAATTAAGCACTGATTATAGTCGTCACTACCCAAAACCCGCTCCAGTGACCTTACCTGGCCCTCCAGACGGTGAATTCGGCTAACTAGCTGGCGTTCTTTTGACTGTTCTTGTTGCATAGTTGTTCACAAATATACCCCCGCTACTTCACAGTATACCCTACCTGGGTATACAATATATGAAACGGAGGCGTTATGCACACTTTATTGCTACTTGCTTTCTTGGCCTCACTAATCTGGTTAGTTGTCCAGGTATTTAAGGGCTTAAAATTCATGTACGAGACTCTTATGACCTGGGGAGCTGGCATGAATGAGTATCTTGAGTTCGCTGCACGAATCTTTCTCCCAGGACTTGCGACCGTAGCAACATTTATTTTGCTACTTAGATTCTGAAATAGGCCGGCGCACACGCGCCGGCCACTA
The DNA here is from genome assembly GCA_903839975.1 of uncultured Candidatus Berkelbacteria bacterium. GTDB lineage: Bacteria > Patescibacteriota > UBA1384 > 2-12-FULL-50-11 > 2-12-FULL-50-11 > CAIMEH01. Next base: position 2,224 of record CAIMEH010000017.1, on the reverse strand, counting down.
TTCTTACCAAATAATTCATTACAACGAATTGCAAAGTAAATACAATGAAATTTTGCGAAATTAAACCTGTTAAATCAGTTCAATACATCGAAACCGAAAGTGATTACAACGAGTTTTCTAGCTAAATCCCTACACTCTCACCAATCACAGCTACGGAAATATCGGTCTGTGGCATGATTTTTTTCAACTCATCGCAGTAAACCTTGGATCTGTCGGGGTCGCTATGCACAATTACCACCTTGCCACCGGTGGATAAGTGGATATTCTTGAGCCACTCGATTAAATCGTCGTTGTCGGCGTGACCAGAGAAGATATCAACCACCTCAACTTTAGCGTGAACAGGAATTCGGTCGTCGGTAATCATAATTTCCTTGGCGCCGTCCACAATCGCCCGCCCAAGAGTGCCTTCTGCCTGGTAACCAACCACTAGTAACAACGTATTTGGATGCGAGATGTAGCGTTTCAGGTGGTGCGCAATCCGGCCACCGTCCATCATGCCGGAACCGGCGATGATTATTTTTGGTGGTGGTTCGTCGTTGATTTCCTTGGATTCGTCGCTTGTTGGGGTAATAACTAGTCCAGAAAAGTCGAATATCTCGCGATCAGTTGACTCTTCTTTCTTAACTTCGGCCGAATACAGCTCTTGATGGTGTTTAAATACCTCTAACGCCTCTATGCCGAGCGGGCTGTCAAAATATATTGGCATATGTGGCAACTGGTGTAATTTGTTAAGTTCGTGTAATAAATATAATAATTCTTGGCTGCGCTCTACCGAAAACGCCGGAATTAAGAGCACTCCGTGACGTTCTTGTACCCAATCGATGGCAGATTTAATTACTTCAAGCTTGTCTTGTTTTTTCTCGCGCTCAACGCCACCGTATGTTGCCTCGGTAATAACCATGTCGGCGGCACCAATCTTGTCCGGATGCGGTAATAAGGTATTCGGCCAGTGGCCAAGGTCGCCAGAAAATACCAAGGTCTTTTCGCCCGCCCGAACTAAAGCCGAAGATGAACCAAGAATATGGCCAGCATCAAACAATGTAACCGAATCTTCCCCGAACAAAGTTTGTGGTTTGTGATATGGAATTGGCTTGAACATATCGAGTGTGCGATTCAAATCGGCCTCTTCGTAGAGCATCGGTTTCTGTTCTTCACCCTCACGGCGCTCGAAGTTGCTCATCATTATATGAAAGGCGTCTTTAAGCACCAAACCTGTTAGCTCGGCGGTGGCTGCAGTCATGTAAATTGGGCCCTTGAAACCATTTTTTACCAATACTGGCAATCGACCGATATGGTCGAGGTGAGCGTGAGTAACAACGACTGCTTCGATTTCTTCGGCGTTATAGGCAAGTGGTTCGTCATTATGCTCGGTGTTCTGGTCGCTGCCTTGAAAAAGTCCACAATCAACAACATATTTGCGTTCTTCTGTTTCGATAAGAAAATTACTGCCAGTAACTTCGCCTGCCGCTCCGAAAAAACTTACTTTAGTCATCTAACGATGAACGTCGTCTCGTATGACCACACGATCGTCTTTGATTTTGTTCGTAAGGGCAATTAGTTTATCAACCAATTTCTTAGGGTCGCTGTCCATGACTATATTGGCTCTACCTCGTTGGGAGATCGTTAGGATGTGGTCAATCTCGTTAGAGATACCACCAGAGTCAGTTAAGATACCGATTGGTTTGTGGTCTTCAAAAGCGATAGTGAACTCGTTTAAAGTTCCGATACGGCCGCTAATAAAGACAACTGCATCTGTTGATCGGATAAATAAAAGGTTGCGACCGGAGTAACCAAAACCAGTATACATAACAAAATCGCAGTATTTATGGGGAAGCCGATATTTACGAATGTGTTCGCGGTAAGTTGCGGCTGGCGAGATGCCAACAGTAAAGCCGTGAGCTTTCTTGGCGCCTTTCGCAGCGTAGAGAGGCATACCGGTAGTATCGCCAGTTACCACGACCACTCCGCGTCGTGCCAAATAGTAACCGATCTCCTCGGCCTTTTTAGCAGCGTCGTTACTGTGGTGGTCGACTGCCGAACCTGAAACTCCAATTTTTAGTGAATCTATTTTACCCTCCTGTACTCTTATTACTCTAGCTTACGAATAGCATTTTCGCAAAGTATCATATTGCTCCTACAACAGGTTACTGGTAAAATTTGTGAGTACCTTATGCAACATTCTGGAGTAGCTCAGCGGTAGAGCGGTCGACTGTTAATCGACTGG
>CAIMEH010000016.1 GCA_903839975.1 uncultured Candidatus Berkelbacteria bacterium | reverse complement strand
TCTGGAACCAGGCGACTAGCGGACAGGTGGCGTTTGCTGTCAAGGCTTCGGCGGCTCCGACAGCACTCTGGGTAGAGGAGCAGGATCACAACAGTACGTACAGCGGGCCAAACAACATCGCGGCAATTACAAAGCAAGAAATAATCTTATTAATCATCTCGAGAACAGCATATACCCTAACAGAGTACAGTCAATAGTAGTTATACAATTAGAAATCACCGAAGCGATACTGGAGTGCTTCGGCAATGGCCGGCGAGGCGATTTCGTCCTGATCGGCAAGATCGGTGATAGTTTGAGCAACTTTCAGAAGTTTGTGATAGCTACGGCCGGTTAGGACAAATTTTTCCGAGGCTCTTTTTATTAGATCTTCGGCATCAGCCGAGATAACAAATACTTCATTTACTTTTCGGCCGGGAATTTTGGCGTTAAGTTTGCCGCCATTACGTTTTAGCTGTTTTTCGCGAGCAAAATTTACTTGGGCACGATACCTATCCAACTCTTCGGTATCACGAATTTTGCCCTTAAGATCTTCTAAGCTAACCGCAGGCACGTGGACACAGAGATCAATTCTATCAAGAATCGGGCCGCTTATTTTTCGGCGGTACTGCTGAACTTGATACGGTGAACAGTTGCATTCTTTTTGGTTACTTCCAAGCCAGCCACACGGGCATGGGTTCATAGTAGCAACAAAAATGAATTCGGCAGGATAGTGCGCCGACTGCTCCACACGAGTAACAAATATCTCACCGTCCTCTAACGGCTGACGCAATGCTTCTATTACAGGCCGTTGAAATTCCGGCAACTCATCTAAGAATAAAATGCCGTTATGAGCCAGAGAAATTTCACCCGGTCTCGATGAAGAACCGCCTCCAACTACAGCAACATGACTTGCAGTGTGGTGTGGGGAGCGGAACGGCCGACCGATTGTATCGACTTTTTTATCGCCTGGTAGTGCACCAGCCACGCTGTGAAGCTTTACCACTTCAATCTGTTCATCGCGGGTAAGCGGCGGTAGAAGAGCTCGCATACCTTTAGCCAGCAAAGTTTTACCGGTGCCAGGAGCGCCTTCTAGGAGAATGTTATGTCCACCAGCGGCGGCAATAAGTGCAGCTCTTTTTGCCTGGGCCTGACCCTGGATTTGGAGCCAGTCTTCGGCGTAAAGATCTTGGGGTTTCTCGTTTTTGCGTATCGGCAAGGTTTTCAGATATTTACCAAAAATTAGTTCAATTACGTCGCTGAAATTCTTCATTGGCACCAGCTCAATTCCACCTATTAGAGCTGCCTCGTAGTAGTTATCCCATGGCAGAACAATTCTTTTTATGCCGGCCTGTTTGGCCCAATCAACCAGTATTAATGCACCGGGAAAGGGTTGCAGGCCACCGTCCAAAGACAACGCGCCAACAAATAATGTTTCAGAAAAATCTTCCGGCACTTCCAGTTGTTTATCGGCAATTAATATCGATAAGGCAATCGGCAGGTCGAAATGAATGCCGGTTTTCTTTTGGTTGGAAGGAGTTAAGTTAACGGTAATTCGTGAGAGCGGAAATTTGTAACCGGAGTGTTTTAGAGCCGACCTAACTCGCTCGCGGCTTTCTTCCACCGCTTTATCAGCCAAGCCAACCACCGTAAAAGACGGCAAGCCGTCCGAGACATCAACTTCCACTGTTACTGGAGTAGCTCGGACACCATCAACAGCAGCGCTTTTCAGCTTAGATAAAGCCATATCACAGCACAAATGTGGTATGAAAACCTATTACAACTATTTTGGAGTCAATCATTTTATGGGCCAAAAATTACTACAGCGAAACCTAGCATACAGACGGCAATTACCGCCCAACCGGTAATTATTAATGGCAATTTTCGCCCCAGCACTGCTAGAACCGTTCCAGCGATATAAGCCAAAGCTAACAAAATAAGGGTGTATACATTGGGTCCGGTCGTTGGTAGTGGTGAGTTACTAGCAGCATTGAGCTGATAATTAAATCGGTTAAAACTAGCCATTACACCCACGAACAACACAGCCACCAGCGAGATGCCCATGGCGGCTCGACCACGATTTGTGGCAAGTGCTGGGACTCTTGGATTGGTTTTGGCTTGATGGTTGGTTAGCAAAGCGAGCTGACCCTTTGGATAAAATTGGCCACGGCAGTCGTTGCACTGCCAGTAACGAGATCCAGCTGAGTCGATATTGCCATCAACCTGCTCGAGGCGACTGTCGTCAATTGGGCAGAATAGGTCACTAGCTTTAAGTGAGTAATTTGGCTGTGGCGTATCGTACTGGGCAACCCATTCTGGCATTAGCGGCTCTTCCAAAGATCGCTCTAACCAAAAACCACCGCATTGGGTGCAGTGTTTGGCGTCCACAGTTCTGGCGCCAACGGTCCGGAGCTCGACCGTCTCGAACTCCCCCTCGCATAACGGACATTTCATGTATCTACCGTACGATTAAATGGTTAATCTTTCAAGAATTTTCGGACTTGTTCGGCGGCACTCTCGTAGTCTTTCACTTTTACCGGCTTACCGTGATGGCGCCACCAGGTTAATTGACGTCGAATATATCGTCGGCTAGCAAGTTTAAAATCCCGGATAGCAAATTCTCGGACTTTCTTTTGGGTAGCAAACTCAACGCCATAACGATAATCCAGACCGATCTTATCCAACCACTCAGCTGAAACACCATTAGCCAACAATTCACTTATTTCATTAATTAAGTTATCAAATATTTTTTCGTAACGCTCATCACTTTTTATATTCAATTCATCACGGTCTTTTTCGATTTCTAAAATTAGCGACTGAAAATCAACTGGAATTCTTTTTTTTGAATCTCGGCCTTCGCCCAAATCGTAACCGTCAGTAAGGGCACTAACATAAAGTCCGGTACCTCCGACCACTATTGGCAGCTGACCAGATTTCCAAATCTTTGGCAGCAACTTTCTTGCCTCTTCTAGCCAGTTCGCCAGAGTGTAGTTATCGCCAGGTTTGGCGACATCAATTAATAACTGTGGGATATCGTTAACCATTCGACAGTCTATTCCGTTCCATTTTCCGGGCGCGCCTTCTTTATTTGTGCCAATATCTAAACCTTTATAAATTTGGCGGGAATCAGCCGAGATTATTACGCCATTAAAAACTTTGGCAATTTCGACCGCCATCGAAGTTTTGCCGGATCCGGTTGGTCCGACAACAGCTATCAGCTTGTTTACAGGGTTGCTCTCCATAATGTTTTTAGGTATTTTGAAACTCGTTACAAATGCTAAAAATTAAAAGCCTTTCAAAAACATTTTACCAGACAAAAGGTGAAAAAAACGTTCTTAAGAACCTTTCACTTGAAGTAAAGAAAGGTCAGGTTTTTGGTTTTTTGGGTCTTAACGGTGAAGGAAAAACCACAACCGTTAAAATAATTGCCGGGTTACTTTTTGCCGATAAGGGGAAAATTACAATTACGGGCGATAATTCTCGGGAAAAAATTGGCTTTATGAGCGAGAACCCGCATTTCTACGACCACTTAAAAGTTAATGAGACACTCAGTTACGTCGGTGAATTATTTGGCATTGAAAAAGAAAAAATAAATATAAAAATTCCGGAATTATTAAAACTTGTGGGCTTGGAAAAATCTGCCGAGACACCAACTAAAAAATTATCTAAAGGTATGCGTCAGCGGTTATCTTTTGCGACTGCCTTAATCAACGACCCAGAATTATTAATTCTTGACGAGCCTTTAGATGGACTCGACCCTCTAGGACGCCTGGATTTTAAGAAGGCAATATTAGCTTTAAAAAAACAAGGAAAAACGATATTTTTTAGTACCCATATTTTGGCCGATGTAGAGGAGATCTGCGACGAAGTAGCAATTTTACATAATGGCAAAATAATTGAGCAGGGGAACCCTAAAAAACTACTGGGACGTAGTAAAAAAACTTTAGAAGAATTTTTCGTGGAAAAGGTTACACAAAATGATTAAAAAATATTTTAAAACAATTGGCGTTATCGCCCTTAATACTTTTCGAGAAACTATTCGTGACCGAATATTGTATTCATTAATTGGGTTTGCTGCGTTAGTGATTGCAGCGGGATTACTGGCTGGCTCCGTCTCGCTTGGACAGGACTTACGTGTTATCGAATCGTTCGGCCTAACAGCCATGTTAATTTTCTTGTTAATTATTACTTTATTCGTCGGCACTCAAGTTGTCTGGCGCGAGGTTGAAAGAAAAACTATTTATCTGACATTAACCAAGCCAGTAACTCGCGACCAATTTTATTTAGGAAAATATTTCGGCATTTGCTTAACCACTGCCACCTCGGCACTAATAATGGGGGCAATGTTTTTACTGGAGATTTATTTTAAGGCCCACATCTTTTCTGTCCCAGCACTATTTTCGATAATCTGGATGATCTTTGAGGTCTGGTTACTGACCGCGCTTGGCTTAATGCTTAGTACTTTTACCGCACCACTTTCCAGCGCAATTTACACTTTCTGCTTAGCATTAATAGGCCATGCCTCAACTAGCATCTGGCAGATTGCACAGAAAAGCCCAGCCGCCCTTAAGTATATCCTTGATGTAATTTATTATTTATTTCCAAACTTGGAAAAATTTAACCTTCGAAACGAAGTAGTCTATGCTATCAACCCGCCATTTAGCCAAGTTTGGACAACGGTCGTATACTTCATTGGCTACACCGCATTACTTTTAGTACTCGGATTGATGGCATTCCGAAGCGATGAATTCTAAAAAAGATTTCCTAACAAGCTACGGCGCCTTGACGGCAATATTTTTGTTAGCAATTATTTTTCTAGGACAGCTTAATTACGACGCTTGGAACGCTTTTGCTGCCCCAACAATCCCTACATCGTTAAATAATTATATCGAGCCACAACCGCTTAGTGGCAACACGGCAAAAATTGCCGCCCTTGGCGAGAACGAATTTTTGGCCAATATTTATTGGCTGGAATTAATTCAGTACTACGGCGGTGGCGACCCAAGCGGTAAATACCGTAAATTGCCGGATCTATATAATACGATTACCGATTTATCGCCCAAGTTCCTGACAGCTTACCAAAACGGCTTATTGGTGTTGCCCGGAGAAGGCTTCGTCGACCAAGCAATCGCCCTAGGTAAAAAAGGCGAAGAGAACTTACCAAACTCTTGGGAGATTCCATATTATCTTGGCCTGGATTATCACATTTATAAAAAAGACTACGTTGCTGCAGCCGAAGAGTTCACAAAGGCCTCAAAATTACCCGGCGCTCCAGCAAACACTGCTTACTTTGCCGCGCTGTATTACAGCCAAACAGATCAGCGAAAAATTTCTTACGATTTATTCTTGAATATTGCCCAGACTTCGACCGATCCGTATCTAAAAGATCGAGCGCAGAAATATGCTGACCATTTGGCAATTACTTTTTCACTTCAAGACGCAATTACCGCATTCCAAAATAAATATCACCGCAACCCAAATTCGCTACAGGATTTAGTCGACAAAAAAATAATCAATAATATTCCGGTCTCGCCTTTAGGATTTCCGTTTAATTACGACTCAAAATCCGGCCAAATCAGCGAAGGCAAATAGTTATTTTGCACCAGTAACGACACGGCTGGTCATAAGTTCCCAGACGGCTTCGGCCAATTTTCGTGGGTCGTGGAAAAGCGGGTGCTCGTCGTCGATTAAGTCCCTAGAAACAATTGGAATGCCGTGAACTTTTGAGGTATCGGTAATAATGTTACGAATTGCACCGAGCAATCCTTCTTTTTTGCTGTGAGCTATAATTTTGTCGTTCACCAGTACCGCATCAAGAGATTGGCAGTCAAGATATTTACAGACTGCGTCTACATGATTTTCAACCGTATATCGTTCTGTCTCACCACGCTCGGTAGAGACATTGCAGACGTAAATCTTCAAAGCTTTGGAATTCTTTATTGCCTCTCTTATATCTTTAATGAGTAGGTTTGGGATGACACTGGTAAACAAGCTACCAGGCCCAAGCAAGATAACATCGGCGTTTTCAATAAAATAAGTCGCGCGTGGATTGGCCTTTACGTCGGCTGGCTGTATAGTTACCTCTTCAATACCAAAACGGTGGCCTTGAATGGCTGTATCAACTTCGCCCAAAGCCAGTTGGGAATTTTTTAATTTTGTCACTAAACTAACATGTTGCAACGTCGATGGAATTACCTCGCCCTTAATAGAAAGAATTTTACTACTTGCCTGGACAGCGGCATCGAAGTCGCCAGTAATATCCGCCAAAGCAATTAATAATAAATTTCCCAGCGAGTGACCACTAATGCCCCGACCTTTAGTAAATCGGTACTCAAATAATTTAGTTAAGAGCCTTTCATCGTTCGACAAGGATGCCAAACATTTACGAACGTCACCAGGAGGTAAAGTTCCAAGCTCGCGACTTAACCGGCCGCTTGACTTGCCATTATCGGTCATCGTGACAATACCGCTTAAGCTAATCGGGTAATTTTTAAGACCTCGCAACAAAGTTGCTAGTCCGCTGCCTCCGCCGATTGCTACAATCTTAGGTTTTTCCGTCATGGTATGAGTGGGGTCGATCCAATGCTAGCTTGCACTTCCTGATTATCCCCTCCCATAGTATTTACCACAAATTGATCAAAAGTTTGAGATGTTTGGTTGCCCGAGCTGGCAACTACGTTAACTTGAAACGATCCCAAGTAATGAAAGTCGCTGACTTTAAAGGTTAGTGAATAGACGCCGTTACCATCACCCTTGGCTGTTAGCGACTGGGGATGATCAACAGTATTGTCGGGATATTTCGTAACAATATCTAAATTAGCAAATGGCACCGTATTAATTGTAACAGTTTGAAGCTGCCCTAAACTAACTGCTGGTTTATCGAAAGTTATCGAAAGTGGGAATTGGAGACTCGTGGTATAGGTAAAAGCATCCGAGGCCAAGACAGCTTTCTGCAAAGCAATCGGTTGATGGGGCGCGTTAACTACTTTATTCCACTTCAAGCCAACGCTAGTCATAGTTATCGCCAGAACAGTATAGATAGTATTGCGGACAACTTTGTTCATGCCTTTAAGATATTGTAGCAGGTTCGCAGAAGAATTCTAAACGCCCCGCGAGAAAGTTGGCTGGCTATTATTTCGACGGCGAATTAATACTAAGATAATTAATCCGAGTAGTACGGCAATACCGACACCGATAATTACTTTAGTGGTTGTGGTCATACCGGTAGCCCTGCTAGTTAGCTGGAAGATGACGTTTGTAATTGTGCCATCGTTGGTGATAGTAACGTCTTTGGTGCCGATATAATTGGCTGAATCAGCGGTTAAAGTATAGCTTCCTGAAGGAACGCCGCTAAAGACAACAATACCATCACTATCCGAAGTTCTTGAACCGGTTATTCCCGATAGGCTGATAGTGGCGCCAGACACAGCATTTCCAGCTGGGTCAACGACTTTAGCAACCAAAGTTCCAGTGTAAACAACCTCGGGTGTGGTTGTGTCGGTTGCTGTTTGGTCGGTAGTTACTGGCTCCGCTGCAGTAGTATCGGTTGCTACAGGGGTAGCTGTTGCGGGTGCAGTGGTTGTGGTGGCCTTCCTGGTTGTTGTTTTCTTGGTAGTGGTACTCGTGCTTGAAGATGACGAACTACTTGTTGCAGCCGGTGGAGTTACGACTGGAGCGGTTGCCTCGGTAACTAGGGCAAAAGTTGAGAAATTAGAAGTCGGGCAAGAAACAGTTTTAGCCACACTATCGGTTGTGCAACCACTCAATACCGTCCAAGAACTACTATCATCACTTCGAACCATCTCAAGCGCACTCGGATCGCTGACGGTTGCCCCGGAATAGGAAAGCGTCACCGTGGCCGGCTGGGATACTGTGTGAACTAACTGGCCTGACTTACCGCTCCAATTTGACATATCGTTGAGCAGATCGATTCTATATGAATTGTTGCCGACGGCATTTTGGACATTAGTGATAGCGCCGATGTTTTTATTATATTGGGCGATGTATATGCCGTAACCGGTAGGAGGGATATCGGCAATCGGGAAGCTTACTTTGGCCTGAGTGACTCCAGACCCAACCATACTAAGTGAGCCATCACTAAAAGTTGTTGGATTCATGCCTGCGCCGACAAACTTATTAATAGTAGCCCCCGCTGGACAACCTGTTGTCTGGAGATACCAGCTTCCCTGAGAGGTCCAATAGCTGTTGCTTGGTAAGCCGGCATCGTGGAAGCCAACCCAGTACTGATACTGATAGCAAGGCTTGAGCCCCGTGAGCGTTAGTTGGTGTGACGTAGATACGGTCGCGTCTTGTACCAGCGGGCTTGAATATGAAAGTAGGTGGGGTTCGCCAATTAAATAAGCATCGTAGGCTAAACTGTCGACAGCTGTTGAAGTATTCCAACTAACAGTTGCTGAGGTGTCGGTAATGTTTGATACGGCGATTCCATTAATTATGCCAGGACCAAGCAAGCCTTCGGCGTGTAACGACTGGTAATAAAAGTAGCCAATTGCTCCAATAACCACAACGGCAACTACGCTGATAAAAATCTGGAAAAACTTTTTGGACATATCACTTATCACACTAGCCACAATTCACAGAAAGGCCAAGAGTAAGGCCAATTTGCGCGAAAAGAAAAAGTCAGTTACGCTCGATTTTGAAATGATAGATGTTTTAATTGTTGGCTCCGGTGTCACCGGCCTAAGTGCCGCTCTATATTCGGCTCGTTACGAACTGTCTACTTTAGTAGTGGGCGATATGCTTGGTGGCGCAACTTCAACCGCTTGGACAGTAGAGAATTATCCTGGCTTTGAGTCTATCGACGGCTACGATTTAGTCGTGAAGATGAAAGATCAAGTGGAAAAACTAGGTGTCAAAATTAATGCCGACAAGATTACCGAAATTTCTAAAAACGGCGAAACTTTTACCGCCAAAACCGAAGGTGGCGAAACTATCGAAGCTAAAACCGTTATCTTCACTCAAGGCGCCGCTCGAAGAAAACTAGGTTTGCCCAAAGAAGAAGAGTTTGCCAAAGGCCGCGGCGTTCATTACTGCACCACCTGCGACGGCCCGCTATATAAAGGTAAGATAATTATCGTTGTTGGCGGTGGCGATGCCGCAGTCAAAGGCATGTTGCTGGCCTCTCAGTACGCCGAGAAAATTTACTGTGTGAATATGGTCGCCGGTTTAACCGGTGAACCAGTTAATCTGCAAAGAATTCAAAAATATTTAGATAGCGGCAAAGTTGAAGTCATCGATAATACCCAAGTTACCGAACTGCTCGGCGACGAGCGCCTAACTGGCGCCAAACTCAAAAACGGTCAAGAACTGAAAGCCGATGGACTTTTCGTAGAAATTGGCGCCCAGCCAGACGTCGAACTGGCCAAAATTTTAGGCGTTGAGCTCGATAAAGGTGGTTATGTTGTCGTCAATAATATGATGGAAACCAATGTCCCAGGAGTTTTTGCCGGTGGTGACACCACCAACTTCTTTGGCCACTTCAAACAGATAGTAACTGGCTGCGCCATGGGCTCAGTCGCCTCCACTAGTGCTTTCGCTCACATTCAGAAAAAGTAGTGGGCCGGGTGGGGATTGAACCCACGACACACGGATTAAAAGTCCGTTGTTCTACCACTGAACTACCGGCCCAAAAACGATAAATTGCCTAATTATTATAGCTTAATTTCACCTGATTATCCATCGCCATCCTTGCGTCATAAATTATTTTTTACTACAACAAAACTAGCTAGCGGTAACTAGCAAATTCCCAAGGAGGGATGAACATCAAAAACGAGAAATATTGGTTTGGGCAAATAAAATTGCACTGGAAACTTAACAGTCATTACGGCCGAGCAGGTTGTATGCGCTTACCGGAGCGACAAAAAGTTCCGCTAAGAAACGTTCGGCTCAAGCCCATTCGAGTATGATCCTAAGGCCGCCACTCTCAATGTTTGGCGGCTAAAACTTTTAGTAGTCCGATCGGCCAGACTTATTAAGTCCACCGGTAGCAACTAAGGCAATGATTGGGGCCAGGAACCACCAGCTCAAGTGACCGATAATAAAACTGGCAATCTTGGAAGAGTGCATAAATTGTGCCTGGGCATCTGGAGAAAGAAAGGTAAACACTGCCGCCAAAATTAACGCCGAGTTCAAAAAACTAAACAACCCCAGTTCAAAAATCGATAGCGAACTTCTGCTACTAGAACCTTTAGTACCCAAGCCAGAACGAACGGTAATTAGAACCGTAACAATTAAGAATAATAATGTTTGAATCGAGAACGGCGAGGCATTAGCGTGTATAAATATGGAATTGGCAACGGTTTTGTCGCCGTTAAAGAAACCTTGCAACGGACCAGAAAGGGCGTTGGCGATAATAATACCGGCGTAGATCGCCAGCATTGTGACCACAACTTTATCACGCTGCAGTACAAAACTGTAGCCAATACTGACCACAAAGAAGATTGCCAAAAACAAATCCCAACTTGGTACGCCTTGCACTACTGGTTTCCTCCCATATATATACTTTCCAACGTTTGTCCTTCAGTGTCAATTATTGTCAATCAATAAAAACAATTACAACTCAAGACCGCGTTCTTTAACTAGTTGATGGATTTCTTCTTCAAGACCATTTTCAATAGCTATGGTTTCAAGATATCCATATGCGTCGAATAGAGCATCTGGAGTAGTTGCAGCCTGAAATTCTTCTACCAAACTAGCATAGGTTTCTTCGTCTAGCTTATCCTTCAACTCAGTAATGGCTTCAAGATATTCTTGAGCAGTTGGTTAGCCTTTTTCTTGCTCGAGATTTATTCCCATCTCTTCTGGGCTTGGCCCTAATCCTTCTGGCATTTCACAGAAAGTGTAACACATAATAGTACGAAAATTATTTCGTGGTACTATGGCGGTATGGAAAACGTAGTTGAACTATCGAAAGACCCTGTTGAGTCCGCCAAGCAAGCCGGTTTGAAGTATTACCACGAAAAACAATTAACAATTAAACGTGTTAAAAACGGTGAAGATTTTTCGTACGTTGATAAAGAAGGCAACAAAGTTACCGATAAAGAAACGCTCGACCGAATCGATAAGATGGTCTTGCCACCGGCTTGGACCAAGGTAGTTATCTCACCATCCGACGAGAGCCATTTACAAGCAATTGGGACAGATGAAAAAGGCCGCAAACAGTACCGCTACCACCCTGATTGGCAGACCTTCCGCGATAGAACGAAATACGAAAAGGTAATTGAGTTCGGTTCTAAACTGCCAAAAATCCGCAAAAAAGTGGCTGACGATATGAGCAAACAAGGCCTGCCACGCGAAAAAGTACTAGCCACTATTATTAAAGTTATGGAAAAGACCATGATTCGCATCGGCAACGAGCAGTACGCCCAAGAAAATCAGTCGTATGGCTTAACAACTTTGCAGAACAAACACGTCGATGTCGGCACACTGTTAATAACACTCAGCTTCAAGGGCAAAAGCAATAAATTCCACGAGATAGAGGTTCGCGATAGCCGTTTAGCTAGAATTATTGGTAAGCTTCAGGACTTACCTGGCCAGGATTTATTCCAATATTTAGATGAAAATAACGAACCTCACGGCGTTACTTCCGCTGACGTTAATGAATATATTCAAGAAGCATCCGGCGACGAGTTTACTGCTAAAGACTTCCGTACTTGGCGCGGGACAGTGCTAGCCGCCATCTTGCTTAACGACATGGAGCATAAGCGAAGCAAGCGCGAGAACAAGAAACAAGTTACTGCCGCCGTCAAAGAAGTGGCCAAAGAACTCGGCAACACACCAAGCGTTTGTAGAAAATGCTATATCCACCCGATAGTTATCGAGAGCTTCCTTGATGGTGAGAAATTGGCTATCTGCGACCCAAGTGTAATTGAGGTTGATACAGACGACCTGCTTCCGGAGGAGAAAATTGTTTTGCAGTTTCTAAAAGAGAATTCGATAGACGGAGAAATAGAAAAGGAGAAAGAATGAGCGAAGTTGTTGAGGCGACATACGAGAGTAAAAAGTGGCGGGGAAACGGTGGAAATATGGCCGGCTCGGGTGCAATTTACGGCTTAGGTTTAATAGGGGCATTAATCTACTATATCCACACCGCGTCCACATTTTGGTGGGGCTTAGCTGGTGTTGTAAAAGCTATTTTCTGGCCAGCTGTGTTGATCTACAAGATCTTCACGATGCTACATATGTAAAAAGATAAGTATTCACGGAAAATACCGCCGCAACAGCAGGCGGTATTTTTCTTTTTAGGTATTTTTCAGTCGCCAACGGGCTAATAAACAGATATACTACCCCCACGTACCCGTAAGGAGGTGGCGAAGTTGCTTAACATTTTGGAAGAGTTAAGATTAGAAAAACTCAAAATACTTAAAAGCATTAAGATCCTCCAAGGGGGGATGGGCTTTTACGTTTCGAACAACGACCTAGCTCGAGCGGTAGCAATATGCGGACAGGCGGGAATCGTTTCCGGCACTGGGCTAGCAATTGTTATTGCCAGACGACTACAAGACGGTGATCCAGGAGGACATATCAGGCGGGCACTTGACCATTTCCCTAAACCTGAGATAGCTGAGGAGATTTGGGACAAATACTATATTGCAGGCGGCAGACCTAACGACACCGACTACATTCCCGTTCCAGTTCCAAGCCACAAGCCTGGAAAATTTGCCATCAACTTGTTTATTGTAGCCAATTTCGTCGAGATTTGGCTGGCTAAACAAGGTCATAATGGACTGATTGGAGTCAATTATCTTGAAAAACTCCAAACTCCTCACCTTTACGAGGTTTTCGGCGCAATGTTGGCCGGAGTCGACTTCGTAATTGTTGGGGCTGGTCTTGGGGGTCAGTTCCCTAAGATGATTCACGACCTTTACAATTCAGAGGCCGCCCATTACAAGCTCAACGTTACTGGCACTGGCAGCCCAACTGGTAAAGGTGACGACAGGTATCCAGACTTCATTATGGAGTTTGATCCTAAAAGCATAATCAGTCATGAGGATTTTCAAAGACTGGAGCTAATCAAGCCCCTTTGTTTGTTTATTGTCTCCACTCCTGCAGCGGCAAACATTTTGTTGCGAATGAGTGGGGACTTTCCTCCAGACGGATTCGTCGTGGAGGGTCCAAAAGCTGGTGGACACAACGCTCCACCTCGCGGTAGAGTTGTTGAGTTAAACGAGCGTGGTGAGCCAATCTATAACCTGGAAGGAAAGGACAATCCAGGCTACGCCGAGATTAAAGCCTTCGGGCTACCATTCTGGATTGCCGGAGAATCCTGTAGTCCAGAAGCACTCCAATTTGCCCTTGAACAAGGGGCTCAAGGAGTACAAATTGGTACCGCATTCTCTCTTTGCAGAGAGTCGGGCATACAACCAGAGATCAAACAACGTTCCGTCCAAGATATTCTAAACGGAACATACGACGTGTACACAAGCTTAAAAGCTTCCCCGACCAAGTTTCCATTCAAAGTGGTAATGCGGGAAGGAACGATGTGGGACTTAAAAGTCTACAATAGCCGGACGCGGATATGTGACCTAGGCTACCTTCGAGAGGCCTACTGGTATACCAGTAAAAGGGGTGAGTACACCGTTGGCTGGCGCTGTTCATCAGAGCCAATCGATGATTACATCCTCAAAGGTGGCAAACTTGAAGATACCGACGGCAGTATGTGTGTCTGTAATGGACTCACAGAAACTGTTGGTTGTGGCCACGGCCGTGGCGATGGTATAGCGGAAGCTCCGCTTATCACTTCCGGTGACAATACCGACTTTCTCCTTCATATGCCTTTGGGCGATGACGGACTCTACGGGGCTAAGGACGTACTTTACTACGTTCTTGGTTCCTAACTACCTGTGCGGCTGGTATACCAGCCGCACTTTTTTTACCTTAAATTTTTCAAGCGTTCGTAGAGATCACGCTGTTCGCGCGAGAGACGCTTTGGAATTTCGATATGAATTGTAATGTGTAAATCCCCACGGCCTCGACGAGTTTGAGCGCCTTTGCCGCGAACGGCAAAAGTAACACCTTCTTGGGTTCCTGGCGGAATATTTAGCTCGATATCGTCACCAAATTGGGTGCGGAAACGAATTCGATCACCCAAAACAGCTTGTGGTATTGAGATAGCCAGTTGAACTTGCACTTGCGAGAATGCCGATTCAAACAAATCTTCAAAGATCGAACCAAAGCCACTGGCACGCTGACCGCCACCAAAACCAGAGAAATCAAAACCACCGAACCCTTGACCAGCACCTGGTTGACCGCCGAAACCGGAATTGCCACCGACAGAGCCAAATTGATCGTACTGGGCGCGTTTATTTTTATCGCCCAAAACCTGATAGGCTTCGTTTATTTCTTGAAATTTAGTCTTATCGCCACCTTTGTCCGGGTGGTGTTGGTGAGCTTGCTTACGAAAAGCTTTTTTAATCTCGTCTTCTGAAGCGCCTTTCGAAACACCAAGAATATCGTAGTAATTTTTATCGGTCATTTACTAAAGAATTATACTGTAAAGCACGCTTTACATAAAGATATTATCGCACAACTTGCACAGGCAATAATTATTGTTATCATTAGGATGCTTTTGCTAATGTACGGCATCATGCTAGCGGATGTTGCATATACACCAAAAGTGCCTAGAGCTTAAAGACTAACTCCGAGCTAGCCTCTTTGTACTGTTGGGGTGTCCGCCGACACCCCTCTTTCTTTATAAAAAAATTACTGAGTAAAAGTTCTTCCGTCGGGCGTGCGGCACTGCTCTGGATATGTCATCTGGACTGGGTATTTCTTGGCGCAACTAGCAAAATCAGTTATTGAACTATCGGTTTTATTTTTGCCGCCAAGATTCAACCCCAAATTTCCCCAGTTATGGCGAAAACCGATAACAACTAGAGTGACAAACACAATAAAAGACAAACAAATAACAGCAATTAGAATAATATGTTTGTGCATCTCCTATATTGTTATGCCTTTTATAAGAAATGGCAAAAAATCAGGTAAACACCTCAGTCGACTGAGGTGTTTAGAAAAGGGCGTGGAGGATAAATCCTTCACGCCCTGAGTGAGTCGTGTTAGCGCTTGCGGCGCCGAGCAAGAAAGCCAAAACCTAGTGCCAGAACAGCTATAGTCGCTGGTTCGGGAACGGGAGTGTAATGCCAGAGCATGGCATCCTGCCGCGTATTGCCGAAAGAATTAACAAGGTTGTATTGTGCTTCGCCGACTATCCAAATGTCGCTTCCGGAAGCATAAACTCCGTGGGCTCGTGACCCAGAGTACTGACTTTGGTCAAGCAACGCATTCAGATCAACCCAGCTTGAATCTGTTCCGTTCCATAGGCTTGCGCGAGTAAACCCATCGTTACCGATCTCTACAGTACCTACTTGAAAACCGTTGGATACGCCCTCAGCAATCGAAGATATAGACCCGAGGGGATTTAGATTAACCCAGCTATCGGCGGTGCCGTTCCATAGACAGGCACGATTGACCATATCAGAGTTGCGGATCTGCCCAACTTGCTGACCGTTCGAAACTCCATAAGCAACAGAATATAGCGAGCCGGTCGGGCTAAGGTCTATCCAACTATCGGATGTACCACTCCACAGACTTGCTCTCAATAAACCGTCTTTCATCTGAACGAAACCAGCTTGCTGGTCGCCATCTATTCCATACGCAAGCCCGTTAGTCGCTCCTGCTGGATTCAAATTAAGCCAGCTATCAGCAGTGCCACTCCAGAGACTGGCATGGCCAATCTTGTCAACGTCGGTAATTACGTAACCAACTTGTTTTAATCCCCAAATCCCGTATGCCATTGAAGCTGCTGCTCCAGCCGGATTTAAATCAATCCAACTTTCATAGCTACCACTCCAGAGGCTAGCATGATCGGCGGAATAATTAATCGACTCCCAACCGACTTGCTTATTTCCATATGAACCTAAGGCGCCTCCCGAACTAGCATAAAATGAGTTGAGATTCGTCCAATTTGAGTTGGATGTATTCCAATTCCAAGCAGCGCGATACCCACCAAAGGTTGAAGCCGCAACGTTGTTACCACTTATGCTGTATGCAACGTTTTGAGAATCAGTCGCAATTGTGTTCATGTCTGTGACTGACCATCCGGCAAACGACGAGGGTGTTGAGATTGCGAGCGCAACCAAAATTGTAAAGAGCTTTTTCAAACCGTCCCTCCTGCTGTTTTACAGCACGGCAATTATACGGCTATTTCGGTAAATTATCAATCCAAAACGACTGTCAGCACATACACTGTATGGCGTATACGCCATACAGTGTATGTGGGGTACGATGTACATAGATGAAGATTGAGAAAATTTATAAAGAAGTTGGTGGGCCAAAGAAGGTAATTAAGAATAAGGTTTTGGTTGGGTATAAAGTTGTTCAGGAGAAGAAAGAAACTATCGAGCCGAGTAACTGGCAATTGCAGCTTGGGCAGATCGTTAGGAATAAGCGCGAATATCTGCATCTTTCACAAAAGAACCTCGCCAATGAAGTCGGCAGTAACCAATCGAATATATCCAAGTTTGAACTTGGCCACGGCAACACAACTGCCGGTTTCATTAATAAAATCGCCAAGTACTTAAACTTAAACCTGACAATCTCCGACAAAAAAGATTCGTAGTCACGTTACAGCCGTATGGCGTATACGCCATACGGCAAGTTTGGGTTCGGGAGTATTTATTATAGGGTATGGGAAAAGAATAGAAGAGTAGAAACACCTCAATCGATTGAGGTGTTTAAATTGAACCTGTTAGACGAAAAACCGACTTGTCTGCCAAACTTTCTTCAATGATTACGCCCGTGAAATTCACCTAATATTTCTCTCTTTGATCGTAAAAAATCTTCTCCAGTACCCCAATCTTCGTTCCTCCAACCAGCAAAGCACTAAAAGCTGCTAGAAACGTCCACGCGATAGGAAGAACCGCTAGTAAGTACGAACCTCTTAGGACTAAAATTATCACCGAGATTGGTATCGTAATCATCTTAAACATACTGACATACACACCAAGCCCTGCCAGTCTATTATCAACATATTGATATCTAATAAATGCCCAAATAATTACCAAAATCTCAACTGCAATAATTACTTGCCACCAGCTAATAAATAAGATGAGAATAGGGAGAATCGCTTGGCTCAGAAATGCTGGCCATATTCCCCACTCCATTGCTCTTAAACTGCTCCATTTTGCGTACTCCTCGCCACTAAACTCGGGTTTATGCATATCTGTTCTCCTTTTGAGTATATAATAGTGAATTTCAGCATGAATTAACAATAGGTTAGGTGACCTGCCAAACTTTCTTCAATAATTACGCCCGTGAAATTCATAGAATTATTTTAGCCCAATGTAACAGCCTGAAGATATAATTAAAATTGCTTGATATTCTAATTACCAAGAATATAATTTAACTGAAGATGCTTAAAGATAGACAGATTCCAAAATTTTCTCTAATCACAGCTTGTCTAGTTTTACTGTCGTTTTTCGGATATTGGCTTTATAGGTTTGGTGTATTCAGCCCGGTTCGTGGCACTAGCACTGCCTCAATTAGCGCGCTTTGGGGCCAGTTTACCGTTAGCACTCTTGCAGCTTTAGTGCTTTGCGGAATTGTGCTAGTTGCCGATTTACGTTCAAAAGCAGTGCCAATCTTCAAATTACTTTCCTTCTATGTATTAACAATATTGGTCATTGGCTCCTTGTCCTTCGCAGTAAAGAGAAATATTGATAGTAGGAAAATTTCTGATGAATTCGGAACGACCCATACATACACTCAAAGCCAAGAATTTAACTACTTGCAATACAGCTTTACAGTTAGTTGGAAAACTGAAGATATAAGACCACAAGATTGCTCGGCCATTAATTACACTCCCGTAAGTGGGGTAATCAGGCTATACAGCGACAAAAGCCAATGCGAGAGCAGGAATAATGTAGTAAGTGGTCAAAAAGTAGCAACTGTGCTTGTTACGGTAAAAAACAATAATAATAGCTTTTCACATTTTACACCCGAGTGGCTTACTATTTTGAGTGGTACAGGGAATAAATACGAGCTATGGGAGTCATTCACCAACTTCAACGATGGGACTTATGCCTACGAGATTAAACCAAACGGGGAACTCAGCGGAGAGCTAAATGCCTCAGCAAATCTCAAAAAAGGCGAGAATATTTACGAAGTAATTCTAAAAATTGATAACCACGCAGAACAAATCATAAAATAAAACAAGACCCGCAAATTGCGGGTCTTGAGAATTTTCGTCGAGGCCAGCCGTTGTACCGGACCTTTTTGTCGTTTCGAGCGAGGGGACGAGTTTCAGGGTTTAGGACTTATAGGACGCAGGGGCACTTACTTAGAAGATTACTTTTTCTTCGCCGTTCCGTAGGGAGACTTGTTAGTTGGTTTTAAGGATAAATCCAACTTTCCCGCTCGAGCTCTAACTCCTGGCACCGTTCTGTCTAGCTTGTATGCTATCAATGGTGTTGGAGTATTCCCTTTTGCCAAAGCCTTCAAACTTTTATCATCCGTGGGAGTCCATGCCTTGTTTGTTCTTTTTGCCATTTCGTTTCCTCTTTAAAATTTATTTTGTCGACCTACTCTCATTATACGATTCTGTTGAATTACTGTCTTATCGAACTGTACAAAAAGAGAGCCTTGAGGCTCTCTTTTCACTTTACTCAAGACTTTTTAGTCTTTCTTTTCTTCCTTAGGCTCCTCGGGCTTTTCTTCGGTCGAGGCCGAGGCATCAGCCGAGGCCGGTTCATCAGCCTTAGCTTCACCGTCTTTTGGCGCATCGGCGTACATCTGTTCACCAACTTTTTGTAGAGCGGTGCTTAGTTTGTCGGTTTCTTCTTTAATTTTGTCGGCGTCACCGGCAGAGATGGCGGAGCGAACGGCGGTGTTGGCGTCTTCGATCTCGCGCTTGTCTTCTGGTTTAATTTTATCGCCAAAGTCTGCTAGGGATTTTTCAGCCGTGTGAACCATAGTCTCGGCCATATTTTTAATCTCGGCGACCTCTTTTTTCTTCTTATCTTCTTCGGCGTGAGTTTCGGCTTCGGCTTGCATCTTCTCGATCTCTTCCTTAGACAGACCACTGGAGGCAGTGATGGTAATCTTCTGCTCTTTGCCGGTGGCTTTGTCTTTGGCTTTGACGTTTAAGATACCGTTGGCGTCAATGTCGAAAGTAACCTCGATCTGTGGCACGCCACGTGGGGCGGTTGGGATACCGTCCAGATGGAATTTGCCCAGAGTGCGGTTGTCGGCGGCCATCGGTCGCTCGCCTTGGAGAACGTTAATTTCAACTGATGTTTGATTGTCGCTGGCGGTGGAGAAGGTCTCGGTTTTACTAGCTGGAATGGTGGTGTTGCGGGAGATTAACGGAGTTAGCACGCCGCCCAAGGTTTCTAGACCCAAGGTTAGCGGGGTAACGTCGAGAAGCAGGATGTCTTTGACCTCACCGGATAGCACGCCGGCCTGTAAGGCGGCGCCTAAGGCAACGGCCTCGTCTGGGTTAACGCCCTTGCTTGGCTCTTTGCCAAAAACTTCTTTGACGAGCGTTTGAATCATCGGCATTCTTGTTTGGCCGCCCACGAGAATAACTTCGTCGATCTGGTCTTTGGTGAGCTTGGCATCTTTGAGAGCCGCTTCGCAGATCGGGCCGGTTTTCTTGATAAGTTCGCCAACTAAATCTTCCAATTTGGCGCGAGTTAACGGCATCACCAAGTTCTTTGGGCCGTCGGCATCAGCCGAGATGAACGGTAGGTTGATCTCGGTTTCCTGGGTGGTGGAGAGCTCGATCTTGGCTTTTTCGGCCGCTTCTTTAATGCGCTGCATAGCCATAGCGTCGTTTTTCAGATCAACATTTTCGTTTTTCTTGAATTCGTCGACGATCCAGTTCATGAGTTTGATGTCGATGTCGTCACCGCCTAGGTGAGTGTCGCCGTTTGTGGAGAGCACTTCGAAGCTGGATTCGCCGTCGGCCTCGCCCATCTCGATGATGGTGATATCGAAAGTACCGCCACCGAAGTCGTAGACGGCTACTTTTTCGTCTTTTTTGTTCTCCTTGCCCAAACCGTAGGCCAGAGCGGCGGCGGTTGGTTCGTTGATAATGCGTTTAACCTCGAGTCCGGCGATAGCACCGGCATCTTTGGTGGCCTGGCGCTGGGAGTCGGTGAAGTAGGCTGGCACGGTAATAACGGCGCCTTCAACCTTGTTGCCAAGGTAGGCTTCGGCGTCGGCTTTCATCTTGGAGAGAATCATCGAAGAGATCTCTTCTGGCGAGTAGTCTTTCTCGGACATGGTAACCTTAACGGCTGGGCCGGCTTTGACAATTTTGTAAGGCATTAGTTTGAGGTCGCGCTGGACTTCTTCGTCTTCGAACTTGCGGCCAACTAAGCGTTTAACCGAGAAGATTGTGTTCTCTGGGTTAGTGACGGCCTGACGTTTGGCTAGGGCACCGACAAGACGCTCGTTTTTCTTACTCATGGCCACAATCGATGGCACAAGGTTTGATCCTTCAGCTGAAGGGATAATTTTGGCTTTGCCACCTTCCATCACGGCTACAACCGAGTTGGTGGTTCCAAGGTCAATTCCAATGATTTTGTTCATATATAGTTCCTCCTAAATGGTTTAAATTTTAGTGTCTGGATACTAATGTAAAGCGTGCTTTACATTTTGTCAATGGGAGAGTTGATTCAATAAGGAAACTCGGGTAGAATATCTTGGCTCAGGGATGAGCAAGGAGTTCTAGGATGGACTATCGAGATTTGGTTATTGCTTACGATCTCTTCAGGCGGATTGATGAATTCCCCTGGCCATTTGCAGATCACAGCAAAAACAAAGATGGTAACTACGTTAAAACACGAGTGGTAAAGCGACTGCACCGATATCCCAACGGCGGTATTCATACCATCGAGGAGATGAAGGGTGCGTATTGCATCGGCTCGCTAACAAGGCCACGTGGATTTGGCGAAAGAAGCGACAACTTAATTCGAGCTTTCATGATAGATGTATATCTTCAGGAAAGCATCGAAAGCTACAAAAAGAAAAAAT
>CAIMEH010000015.1 GCA_903839975.1 uncultured Candidatus Berkelbacteria bacterium | reverse complement strand
CCATCTACGATAGATAAATGAAGTTCGCGTCTTAATGGACGCGTGAATAGAAACAGGAGAATAAATATGGCAACAAAAGAGATAGTATTACTTAAGATGGGTGTTATAGCTAGTTCTAATGCGGCAGCTATCAACATTACAGACGCAACCCTAGCCAATGTAGTCGTTCAGAACACGACAGCTTTGACCGCCAAGGGGTTGACCAATATTGGTGGTATGTGCGTTGACTATTCGGGAAACATTTATGTTACCGATTATGCCCAACACATCATCCTCAAATTGACCGAAGGTGGTGTAGTTACAACGGTAGCAGGACAGAGAGGCGTTTCTGGCAACAACAGCGCTCTTCAGAACGTTAAGGCTTCTACAGCCGCTTTGTTTAATGCCCCTAAGGGTATTGCTTGCGATAAAAGCGGCAACCTATATGTAGCCGATTCTGGAAACAACCAGATTCGTATCATTAATAATGGTTTAGTTAGTGTATTGGCTGGTAATGGTGCTCGGACGGCTGGATTGGTCGATGCCGCCTTAAACCCATTGCAGGCCCAGTTCAATAACCCGACCGATGTTGCAGTAGATAATGCTGGTAACATTTTTGTTTGCGACACTGGCAATCATGCTATTCGCAGAATTACAGGTGGTAGCGTTTTGAATATTTGCGGTGGCGCAGCGGGTGATGGTGAAAACCGCAGGGCGACCAATGTGGCTGGTGTCAATGCTATTTTCAGTAGTCCTACTGGTGTTACAGTTGATGCTGCTGGGAACGTCTTTGTTATGGACACCGTTAACAAAAAGATTAAAATGATTACTCCAAAAGGTTGGGTTTATCTTTATTCTGGTAGCGGAAGCACCGGACATTCGCTTGGTTCAGGACAGAAGCCCTCCTACAACTGCACCTATGAGGGTTTTGTAGCCCTTAGAAGCGATAGAAACGGTAATTTGTTCTTGCTGGACTCTGGCAGAACAACTGCTCGCCTTATCAAGATTAACCGCATCGGCGTTCCTGCTGTTGTGGTTGATTTTAGTCAGGCAGCAAGCGCCGACAATGGTTTGAAGGCTTTGGCGGTATCCCCAGCGGAAAAGATTTTCGTTGGCATTATCGAATAATTAACCTCAAGAGTAAAGAAACGGCAGGAATTTTAACGAATTCCTGCCGTTTTGCTGTATAATGACTCGTAAGAAAGACCTTGAAATTTGCCTAAAATGGGTTATATTATTGGCAACCGAAGCGTCGTGGAAAATAAAAACAAAGAATAAAAATGATTGAATTACCACTGATAATTAAATGGGTTATTTATCCTAAAGAAGGAACTCCCGAAAGAAAACTGGGTGGCTTTGCCATCATGTCTGCCGAGCTAGATGCTTTTTCTGCAAAATACAAACCAGAGATGGAAGAGCTAGTTGAACCATACCTAAGCCCAAAGTATAAAACTCTTACTGTAGCGACAACTAGTTTACGACCCAACGATAATCCCCAAGGCGGGCAATATATTTTTATTGGCGAATTTGTGAACGACTCTAAATTTGGGCCACAGTTTAAATCTAGTTTTTATTATGAGGATGCCCCTTCTACTGAAGACGGGCTTAAAGCTTTTCTAATAAATTGCCCTAATAT
>CAIMEH010000014.1 GCA_903839975.1 uncultured Candidatus Berkelbacteria bacterium | reverse complement strand
TTAATATAATTGCTAATATTATTATCGGCTCTATTATTTATTGGTTTATTGTTCGGAAGTTTAAATTCGTCACCCATTGGCGAGGAGCGAGAATTTAATGACAAAAGATTTACTCGACAGAATCTGGCAGTTTTTTGCCAACCTTTTCAAAGGTAAACGAATTAGAAATACCGACCAAGGAATATTCGACCCCTACATCCCTATTAAATCCCTAAAACAGGTTAACCCCAGTGCCGAGCGAGAGGAATGGGTTGAACTAGAAGAAAGCGATGAGGTGTTATTGCCAATCTCGGTTCAACACCTTGGCCTGACAATCTTTAAGTCGGTGATGATGCTTATTTTATTTGGTATTATTTTCCGGATAGTTTCGTTACAGATTACTAATGGCCAAAGTAATTTTTCAGCCGCTCAAGGTAATACCTTAAGAAACGAGCTTATCTCGTCTTCGCGTGGGTTAATATACGATCGTAGCGGCAGCCAGCTGGTAAAGAACTCGCCTAGTTTCTCGGTTGTTTTACAGCCAAGTGCTTTACCAAAAAACAAAAATGATCTCCAGAATTACACCAATAATTTGGCAACAATTCTTGGTTTAAATCCGGATGATCTCGCTAAAACAATCTCCAACGGCAAGAAACAGGTTGAAATTGTACTTTTGGACAATATAACCAGGGATCAGGAGATGCCACTAGAAATTAAATTAAATAATATCGCTGGAATTTATTTAAGACAAACTCCAGTTAGGCTTTACTCAACTTCCGTACCAGACTTAGGCCATATTTTAGGCTACATCGGCAAGGCCACTAGCGACGATTTAAAGAAAAACTCTTCATTGCAGGCAAGTAGTGAGGTTGGTAAGAGCGGCATCGAGCAACAGTATGATACTGAGCTGAACGGAAAACCTGGTATAGAAACAGTTGAAGTAGACTCGACTGGTAGAACAATTCGTTCAGTCGGGACTACTCCACCAGTTCCCGGGGAGTCTTTGATCTTAGGTCTTGATAGCAGCGTTCAAACAGTTGCAGTTAACGCATTACAGGAGTCAATTACAAAAAATAAGGCCACTAGTGGTGCGGCCGTCGTTATGGACGTTAATACTGGGGATATAGTTGCTATGGCCAGTTTGCCATCATTCGATAATAACGTTTTCGGAGACCCAACCAAACAAGCAGTTGTCCAAAGCCTGCTTACCGATCCAGGATCGCCGCTACTAAATAGGGCCATTGCCGGACAGTATCCTTCGGGTTCAACGATAAAACCCGTCTATGCCACCGCAGCCCTAGATGAAGGAGTTGTAACTGCCAATACCAAGATTGACACCTCGGCAGGCAAAATTACGGTCAGTGGAACAACTTTTAACGACTGGAAAACGCACGGCATCACCGACATTAAACAGGCAATTGCTGAGAGTAACGATATCTTCTTTTATGAGATTGGTGGCGGTTTTGGGAATATTGGTGGGCTAGGAGTTGATAGGTTAGACAAATGGTTAAATAAGTTTGGTTTCGGAGAGTTCTCTGGAATTGATCTGCCGGGCGAAGCTGACGGTAATGTGCCAACTCCAGCTTGGAAACAGAAGAAGCAGGGTGAGAAATGGTATATCGGAGACACTTATAACCTTTCCATAGGTCAGGGAGGCTTCCAGACTACGCCGTTGCAGCTAACTAGGGCAGTGGCGGCAATCTCGAACGGTGGAAAGCTATTGGTACCAAAGATGGTAAAAAGTATTTTAGATGAAAATGGAGTTGCAACCGATGTTCCTCCAAATATTGCCAATAACCAAGTTGCAACCCCAAGCAGTATCGCTACCGTTAGACAAGGAATGCTCCAAACCACTCAAGTTGGTGGCTCGGCTCACTCTATTTTGGGAGCGCTGCCGTTCCAAACAGGAGCCAAAACCGGAACGGCCCAAATTACTTCATCATCACTAACAAACACCCATGCATGGTTCACAATGTTTGCCCCTTATGATAATCCCCAAATAGCTATCTCTATTGTGGTTGAAGGCGGTGGAGAAGGTTATGACGTGGCTGGACCAGTTGCCAGGCAGATTACCGAACAGTACTTTCACCTGCCTTTGACGCCAATAAACGCTGCCCCTCCAGGGCAGTAAAATGTAACATCCTACAAAAAGAGTCTTTTTGTTTAGTTATTATTGGCAAAAATTCCCTTATACTTGTTTACTTTTTGTAAGATTATATACATAGCTAATGTTTTGGAATATTATCCAAGTCATAAGCTAAAGTTTAACTACTCTGCACCAACAG
>CAIMEH010000013.1 GCA_903839975.1 uncultured Candidatus Berkelbacteria bacterium | reverse complement strand
TAATTCTTTTTGATATTTTTTAAAAAACTTACCAATAGAATACTTCTGTTTCTCGATTTGGGTTCCATAGCCGCCTTTCGGAGCCTTCGGTAAGAAAATAATTCTCTTATCTTGATACTTATACCGGGCTTTTTCAGGCAAACGGAGTCCGAGTTCGGCTCCAATAGTTTCTTGATCAAGAATATCCAAACCCCGCCTGTATAAGATCCATTGGATAGTTGCTGGCACACAGCAATACCCACTTTGAAGTATCGGGCGATATGGTTTTTTGTGTCCGTATATCATACGATCAGACTATAATAAATCCGGGCACTGTAATAGTGCCCGGCAGTTGGGTTAGCCGAGGTCGCCTTCGGAGCCTCCTTCGCAGGAGACCCTGGCATTCTCGGAGCTGATGTCGAGTTCCGTAATCTCGGCCGTCGTTAAGCCGAAGTCAATTTCCTTTGCCACTTGTCTTGTTCACCTCCTTTCCCCTCCATGACTCATTTAGGTAGAGGAGAAAATTTCTTCGTTCGGTTGTGGTCAGGTTGCAAACCATCTTAATCGCCAGCTTGTACAAGAACTGTCTGTAAGAACAGTCTCTTGGCACCAGAGTAAACTCTGAGCCGGATTCAGTAAACGATTGATGGGAGCAAAGGCCGCCACACAGATGGACGAAAGCGCAGTCGTAGCAACCGGTAACTCTGTCCCCGGCATTTCTTCCGAGAGAGCGTTGGTAGCTTTGGATCGAACTTTCGACCCTAAGTAGGTTATTCTCTTGAATCTTGCCGAGAGAGAACTGTTTTATGCCTGTAAATCTCGGGCAACGATGTATCGCCCCATCGGCTGACAGTGACAAATACGAAAGGCCAGCGTTACAGTGCGACCGCTTCTTCCTTTTTAGGACAATTGAAGTGATTGGCTCCGTAACGTTGGTAATATCGTAATAGTCTCCAGCCTTAATAGAATCTTCGTATGCAACAAGTAATTTTTCGACTGAGATTAGGCTAGCCTGGAAGGCTTCTTCGCTCATTCTGTAGTCGAAAGCGTAGGTAATGCGATCAAATCCGGCGGCCTTAACCGCCAAAACCGAAGCGCAAACATCGGGCGTTCTTTCGGCAACAGTAAGCCTACCTGTTAGGGGGACCTTACCTTGCAGAAGTTTAGCAGCAGCAACAACATCGTTGTAGGTTCCTGTACCAATTTTTTTGTAGCGGCGGTAAGCGTCGTGAGTCTCCTCGTCCCCATCTATACTGACAGTGACGATAAAACCATTCTCCTGCATGAACTCAGCAACTTCTTTGTCGATGAGAGTGCCGTTGGTCGTAATCAGGTATTGGATTGACGTTGAAGTAGGCATATTCCTTTTCGTGTAAGCAACTATTTCTTTAATTAGCTCAAACTCGAGGAGTGGCTCGCCACCAAACAAGGCAATAGTTGCCTTCTCGCTATCATTCTTTCTAACTGATTCGCAAAGAAGATCAATGCCGTGCTTGGCAGTGTCAAGCGTCATTACTAGACCTGGTATGTCGTAGTTACCCTGCTTGGCATAACAGTAGCCACAGCAAAAGTTACAGTTATTAGTTAAATTAAGAGCGAGATTCCTCAGAAAGGCAGGTCTCGTTTCAATTAAATTACTAG
The DNA here is from genome assembly GCA_903839975.1 of uncultured Candidatus Berkelbacteria bacterium. Lineage (GTDB taxonomy): Bacteria > Patescibacteriota > UBA1384 > 2-12-FULL-50-11 > 2-12-FULL-50-11 > CAIMEH01. The sequence continues at coordinate 78,977 of CAIMEH010000013.1, read as the reverse complement.
GTTGGTTGGGCAAAGAATCTGACGTTGGAAGACAGGAGCCCTCAAACAGCCTTAGGCCGTCGCCGTCAAAAGTGTATTGCCTTTCTCCGACAGAAAATTCATATATTCTCGTGGCAGTTTCCATAGTTAATCGTTCCGTCTCTGTAAAGGATCAAACTGGGCATATTATATCCCAAAACACTCGCAACTGCACTATAGTGCACACGAGTTTTAAAAGTAACATGGGGAAACCCACACTAGGAATGACCCAGGGTCTTGCTGTTATCTTTTTGGGGCGAGCCCTGCCCTGCTTAGGCTTTTTTACAGTAGAAAAGCCAGTTCTGGTTAGCCTGTATCTCCTCCACTTTTTCCACCAGCAAACCAGCTCCTTTAAGGAGGGTTGCAAGCTCGTCTTTATCTTTGTAGTCGTAAGAATCTTTATTTTTTTCCTGTGAATCTAATTTGTTCTGGAATACTAATAGATGGATTAATCCAGGAATGTTAATAATTACTCTTCCTATTTCCCTTATTTTCCCCACCAGGTTTAGACCTTTGAAATGTTCCGAGAAAAAGTTGGCAGTTGTTGGTATCGGCTTTGGATTTACCAATACAAAACTGCCATCCGTTGTTAGCAATTTATTCACACTCTCTAAAAAGGACTTCTGGTCCCTTAGGCAGAACAGAACGTTGACCATAATAATTGAATCAAATTTCTCTTCCCTGAAGGGTAGCTGAGCATTCAAGTCCTGGTAGATAAAATTGGGTTTGAAGTTTTTATAGCTGTGCTTCTTGGCAATCTTCAACATCTCTTCCGAAGAATCGAGAGAAGTAACCTCGCCTCTATACCCCATCTCATCTAGCTTCTTTTCTATCACGCCGCTGCCACAACCTAAATCTAGAATTGTTTTCGGACTATTTTTGGTCGCCAGTTCTGACACATAGCCAATCTTTTCTTTATGAGCCTTTGAGATATTCGAGATTGAATCATAGTCTTTAGCAATATCATCCCAGTCGTTTTGTTTGCGTAGCAGCCTTTTTCTTAAAGAAACAAATGACCAGAATATTAGAATAACTACCGCCACCCTTATCAACCAGTGAATATTTTGCATATAGATCAGAAGATACAGGTATGGTAGCGCAAGTAAAATTAGCTCGAGCACAATAAAATAACCGGCTTTGGAGTATTTTTTATCTTTTAGCGAGAAAACTATCAGAAAAAATAACCACCAAGTAAAAGGTAGGGTAGCGAGGTAAATAACAATAAATATCCACGGATTTACACCGTAGCTTGACTGAATCGTACTTGCCCAGCTCGTGAAAAATTGGGCCAGAGAGCTCATAGCACGAGCTTAATTGGGTAAGTCACCGCACCCATGTGGAAGTGTCCTTCTCCAATTTTTTCAAATTCATACCCTCTCTTTTGAAGACTTTTCAGAAGCCACTCCTCAACAACTGCATAAACAACTTTTACTTCTTGCTCTTCAACTATCTTCAAAATTTCTTCGGCTAGAAGCTTAAATATTTCACGTCTTGTTTCATCTTTATGTCTATAAGCTTTGGAAATCATAAAACGAGATATTTCACAGGCATGATGAGGATCTTTCTCTTCCGGAACTTTAAAGTTTTCAAATATAGGCAACTTCTTGCCATTGGGAAGAATAACTCTGGCGTAACCTGCCATGCGGTTACCGACCTTAACTACCACGTGAATCGACTGACCATCGTACTCGTCCATCTCTCTCTTCTCTGGGTATTTTTTCTTCTCTAGAAACCCAAGTTCTTCGCAGTAAATCTTATAGCGCATCTCTGCTACCTTCGAAAAAAGGTCGTCTTTGACGAGAATTTTTTCAACTTTCGGCTTGGCACGCAAAAAAGAAATCATGTATAGGTAAAATTTACAGACAAATACTTAGACCGTCAAAAATTAGACCATACTACTTGACTTTTAACCTGTTGAATGGTATAGTTCACAAGATTTGTATGGAGGGTTAGTTGATACCAAGCACAGTTTTTGGATTCTTCGCCGTTAGTTTTTCCATCATAACTACTTGGGTCGGTTTGCCGCTCCAGATGTTAAGAGTTCGGAAGACCGGATCTGTTAGGGACGTATCGCCCTATATCATCCTACTCGTATTCTTTAATATTCTTTTTTGGGCGCTGTATGGCTGGACAAAGCCAGACACGTTCTTAAAGATATCTGACACGCCAGCAGTATTCATTGCTGCTGCTGCCGTCTTCCAGTACTACTGGACGCTCAATCATGAACGCCGCCCCCAATAGGGGCGGCGGTTTAATTTCTATTACCCAACCTCCCCCTCCGCGTCAAAATTGTGTAATTGGCTAATCGAGAGTATATAATCGCAGTATGTCACTACTTAAATTTATTAAAGACAAAGAATACGACACCGAGATGATTTCTATAATGCTTCAGGGCAGAAGCGAAGAAGGTATTCTTGAATATGCTCAAGTTATGAATATTAATACGGGAGATGCAAAAAGGATTGCGAGAGGTGATAAAAAACTTTCTGAAAAGATTGTCGACAAAAGATATTCAGAAACTGGTGACAAACTAGACAAAGTAATATCTGAATACCAAAAAGGTTGGGATGAAATTGATGAAAAATTTTTCAAGCGCCTTGCCGAACTAACAAAATTTCCGCTCGCTCATAAGAATTATGAATGTGTTGTCAGTTTATTCCATCCAGGAATAAGTAATTGGGGCGGAAATAAAGTTGCGCGTATATGGAATAAAGATTTCAGAGAACAACGACGAATTACAGCTCACGAATTAGTAATTACCCAATTTTTTTCTAAAATGCGCTCGGGTTATCCAGACGTACCAGACCAAATCACTTGGAAACTTGCAGAAATATATGCATTTGCAATTACTGGATTAGACCCTGTATTAAAAAGCTTATGGCCTTGGGACAAAACCGGTGCTTATACCGACCATAACTATCCTGAGTTGGTGAAATCTCAAAAGGAACTTACCGATATTGCAATTAAAGATATTAACGAATTTATAGAAAGAGGCCTATCCCTGCTGGGATAGGCCATTGTTAGTTTCGCTGTTAGCGAGCTAGCTATTCATACCGAGGTACAGGTCGGTTATCATCCAGGCCAAGACCTGCTTAGCGTGAATACAAAACAAGTCGTCTAGTCCACGCATACTTCCCGATCTTCTCTCGGCATTAGCGGCACAACCGCCACCACATACGCCGAGAGCCTCGCAGCCAATACACTCGGGCATTGTAAAGGGCGACCTTTGACTCCATTCAACGAAAGTTGAATCGTTCCTAGGATCGAACTCTCCAGGCGTGTTAACGTTTGCCCGGAAGTATTTACGAGTTGCCGTATGGGCATGGCATGGTCCGATATCTCCATCGGGCGCGATTACAACTTGTTCCCCGTAGCCAGCACAGTCCTTGTAGAATCTCCTGCCGTCGGTGAATGAGTCCACCTTCCGCATCATTCGGTCCTCATAGATACCCACCTGTCTTAAACGCTTAAACGCTTAAACGCCCTGATCATAGCGTTAGTTGCGTCTTCGGCGTATTTAGCATCCATGTGCAATTTGGATGTATCGGCCAGTAGATTGAAACTCATTCCAGCCGGCTCCATTTCAATTAGCCAGTCAGTGATTGCGTCAATCTCAGGGAGATTGTTGGGCGCAAGCGTGCAAGATATAGACGGGCTCAAGCCTCCCTCCTTCGCAAGTGTATACCCTGCAATCGCTCGGTCATACGAGCCCCGCTTCTTCTTGTCTTTTCGCCAAAAGTCATGAATGTGCCGCGGGCCGTCGAGAGATATCCCTAGAGACACTCTTCGGCCGAAGCTCTTCAGGAACTCAACAAAGTCCTCGTTGATTAGAGTGCCGTTGCAGACAATCGAGACAACCGTGTCAGCGTGCAATTTACCTTCGCTTACCAATTGGTCAGTGTAGGAGATAGCAAACTTTAACGTCCTCATGTTTATCAACGGGTCGCCTCCATAGAGGATAATTGTCGCGGGTTGTTTCTTCTCAGCCCATGTACTGAATAAATCCAGTGCGTTTTTGGCCGTCGACTCCTTCATGATACGGTCGCCTGTTTTTCTAACCGGCATCTCGTCCTGAAAGAAGCAATACCCGCAGTCGAGGTTGCACGGTTCTGCAAGAAGAAGGTACATCGTATGGAAGTACGTTCCCGAAACATCCTTACGAACGCATTTCTGTAACTCAGCAATTTCGTCGTATGACGAGTCGACCAGAAAATATTTATCAGTCAGAGTTTTAGTCGACTTCGTGCCAAACATTTTCCTCGCCTCGGTAGGAGAAACTCCTAGTCTTAGCCTATCCAACAAGTCGCGAGACTCCTTCGGCAAAAACACAGTATCCACGCGAAATGAGTGGAAGAGCGCCAGGGAATCTTCAATATCGAATGCATGAACGAATCTCGAAAGCTTTAATTCGCTTCCCATCATTTTGCTCCTTGAATATCAAAAAATAGTGGGGCGGAAAGTATTACTACTCCCACCCCGTTGACGATGTTCAGTTTCTGCAGGCACAGGAACAAGCACACTGGCTTGAACCGCAATTGGCCGCAGACGCTGAGCCCTTAATTCTGCCCCTCAGCTTTTTGAGCTGAGAGCAGGAAGGAACACGAACTCGTGCCTTTGTTTTCATGTCGATCACCTTAAGGTGCCCCTTGATGGGCAGGATGCGGTCATAGTAGCACATTTTTACGAAAATTTATAGCTACAATGAGTGGCCAGAATAAATGCAATGAGCCAAAACACATCCCAATTTATTTACTCCCCCTCCGCGTCAAAAAAGCACCTCTTTTATCTATCTTGCTCAAGGCGTATTCTGCAAGTAAATGGAGATAAAATTTGAGGTCAATAAAGCATTTAACGTTTATTATTCACTACTACTAGCTAGCGGGAGCGAAGGCGGCTCAAAAAAATTCCTAGAGATTGCAGAAGAGATAAGGCAACAAACTTGGAAAGATACTGAATATTACTCTAATTTCAAAAGTTATTTCAAATCTCTCGATACCGTCAAGAAAGCAGACTTACTAGAATCATTGTCAGAAAGCGACACATCTATCTTTCCAGCTTCGATTGCAAAACATTTCGAAGAGTTACAAGTATTTGTTGAAGAAACTTGGGCCGACGACCAAAAGAGATTAGAAAGTTTTAGGGAAGCTTTGGATCAAGGAGTAAAAAAATACTCAAAGGAGATTGAGCTGGCGCTTAAAGATCTGTCTGTACTTTACGGCAACTTCAATCCAGACATTTCCAAGCCAGTTACTATCGAGTTGCTGGCAATAAACTCCAAACCAGCAAGATACGGCGCCGATTTTGGTAAATCTTTAAGTCGCGAATTTATTGGCTTATCCGTATTTAATATTGAGAGCGATATACTAGTCCGACGGATAATTTTACTAGTATTGCACGAGATTATTCATAGTGTGTTTGAAACAAGTCGATATAGAGAATTTTTAAGTCAGTCAGTTGAGAAAGATTTTTACAACCAAGAAACACAACTAACTCGCGAAGCAATTGTTAATCTGTTTGCCCCACGTGGCATTTTTGCAGAAAAGTATTTTGGTATAACGGATTCCGAAGAAAGGTCCGAGAGCAAATCAGAAAGAAACAGACTGAACAAAATAATTTACGAATCTGGCAAAATTGGAATGCCATTAGCGCAAGAATATATTATTTCTAACCAATCAATTGATGCGGATTTTGTTAAAAAAATAGCCCGGTGCGTCGCAGAGTGCGAAACACCGGGTGAATTAGCTTGAATCGAGTTCCAAGAGCAAAAGTTTTGACACGAAACGCTTAATTGCTTCGCACCTATAGCTAGGCTCATGGAAGAAGGTAGCTTGGTTAATCACTGCTTTATTGGCCGGACAGTCGCCCCTACAGGCATATCTTGCAAAGCAATCGGCACACTTAGGTATCTTTGAGTAGTCTAGTAGACTCGCCAACGATTCTGTTTTTGCCCGATCAAAGACAATGCCATCATTTGTAATTTCTCCGCAAACGAAGAAGTCTCTTCCGGGCTCACAACTCAATGACATTCTTGGACAGGTAAGAACTTCGCCATTAGGCGCGAAGACTTGTCCTCCACCATGCGCACCGCAGAAGTACGGTGTGTCGTTCCTCGGTTTGCCAATGCTAGTTACAACATCAACCCCAAGTGTCTTGGCAAGTTTATAGCAAGCCAGACATCCGTTGAAGAATCTGTCTGGATTTGGCATCTCAAGCGAAGTTGTTTTGCCTCTACCTATCTTGAATAATGGTTCAAGATAGATTTTTACTCCGGGAAAGCTCGCCGCAAAGAAGCTGACAATCTCTTCCATTTTACGAGCACTCCATAGCGAAACTGTCACTCTAATGCTCACTTTCTTACTGCCACAGACAGAGAAGAATTGTTTCGCTCGATCAAAAGCTTGATCAAAGCTCATATCTCTTTGCCTGTCCTGTATCCTCTTGTTGCCGTCGAAAGATATGCCAATTGAATCAATGTTTTCCATGACCCAATTAGCAGCTTCGTCCGACATGCAACAATTAGTAGTAATGCAGTACCTGGTTTTTAAGCCAAGCTCTCCGCATTTCTTGTCCAGGAGTTGCTTGGCGTAAATAATTTCATCGAGACGCAAAGTTGGTTCGCCGCCAAAAAAGTAGAGTCTGACGCCAGAAGTTTTTTCACTTACGGCACGCCCGACTAGACTTTTTATCGCTTTCTCAATCGTCTCCACACTCATCGTTATTGGGTCGCGCCTTGGCTTCCCGAATTCATAGCAGTACGAACACGCCAAGTTGCAATCATCGGTTAGTACAAGGGTGGCGCTGGTGTATTTCTTCTTGACGACAGGTTTCACAGAGTCGTCTGCGGTTATGTAGTCGGGCAGTTCATCGAGTTTCTCTGGAGAAACTTCGAAACATTTTCCTAGTGTTGGAAGGAAAACTATCGCCCTACCGTCAACGATTAGCTTATATGCTTTATGATCCATATTTTTCTCCAAAGAATAGTGGGCGCGAACAAAAGTACGCGCCCACAGAAGTATGCCGACCTGCGAACTAGCCGCCAGCCGTTGTGCAGTCGTCGTCAGAGTCCTGACCGTCGACGCAATCGTCGTCACCCCCGTCACATTCGTTGCTTAGCACCGAATTGACCGCGAGATTACAAGTGGAGATCGAGAGCTTTTTCAACTCTTCGAGTGACATGTCACTTACCTCCATGTTAGGGTACGGACCCCTCAACAATCACGAAAAATATACAACTATAAAAATACTCTGTCAATACCTGATAGTACCAATTATCAACTTAGTACTTGTGCTGGAAATATAAGTCGGCGATTTTTTGCATAATTACTTTGGTGGCGGCAAAGGTGTTTTCGTCGGAGAAGTCAGGGTAATCCAGGTTATTTAAATAATACGGCGTACCGACACGAACAACGATTTTTGGCCTGGTGAAAATAAAGGTAAACAGGTTCAAATTAGCCGGAGTATGCAAAGAAACAGGCAGTAGCTGAGCCTTAGTTGTTAATGCCAAAATTGCCGCACCACGACGACCCTCGCCCAAATGTGCCCGTTCGTGAATAATATGCGCTTCTGGGAACATCATCACGCCATTTCTACCTTCAAGAATTTTAACCGGCGCCAATAACGACCGTCCAATACCCTTCTTCTTGCGAGCCCTGAAAGCGCCCAATAACCAAATAATCTGCCCGAAAATTGGGATATAGATCAAAAGATCTTTGGTCATAAAACGAATCGGAAAAAGCTGTGGTCGATGAAGCAACATCACCCCAATCAGCGGCGGATCCAGCACGCTTTCATGATTTGCAACAACCACAAATGGCCGACTAACTTCTTTCAAATTTTCCGTGCCGTGTATCTCGAAACGAGTAAAAATTTTTAACACCGCCCAAACAACAGAGGTGGCGATAATTTGAAAAAAGGCGATAAGCATCTCTGGTTATTGTAGCTGACCATTAAAACAAAACCAAAAACCATTGAGTAAAACAGCAATTACCTGTACAATATGCCTGTTATTGCACGCCTTAATAGGCACAACATTCAGGAGGATCGGAGTGAATAAAATCGCTAGAACAATCGTCATTGCGGCTATGGCCGCCTTACTATCGGTTACCACGTTCGCCCAAGAGAACAAGGAAAAACCGCGCCTTAAATACTGCGCAGTTATCGTTCGAATGTTCGAGGATGGCAAGGTTTACACTGGACACAAGGAGCCACCTCAAGCTTTCGACGACACCTTGGCTTTCATTTTGAAAGACTACAAGATGGTTGACAGTGCAGAAGTCCAAACCGCGCTCAAGGACGTAAATCCCGACTTCTATAAACAGAGCGACAACCCGAACATGACAGCCGATCCCAAGGATTTGCTGCAAATAGGGAAGAAGCTAGACGTCGACATGATCGTCTACGCCAACTACAACTTTCACGCCTACTCGGTTGTAACGCTTCGAGGAACTGAGACAAAGACCAAGGCGAACCTTAACCTCGTTATGGTCGATGTTAACGCTGGCGATCTTGCAACCCCAGTCTGCACCATCGAAGCAAATAACCAAACAAAAGTACCCGATTGGATGGTGGCAGCCGGTTGGCTAACCTTCGGCTTTAACTGGTTCTCGGGCGGCGCTAAGACCGGCCCAATCGCCAAAGCGGCCTCCAATGCCTTAATTGTTGCCACTGACCCTTACGTCAAAAGCCAAAAGGCAAGCGACCTCAAGATCCGTTAGTCCAAACTGGACACTCATGGCCCGACGTATAAAAACGTCGGGCCCTTTCTCTTTCCTTGAAAAAACAGCCGTTTTCAGATAAAATTCAGCCAACTGCTTTTGCAGACGAACTTTTCCAACCTGGAAAAGATATTGGAGGAAGGATATGAAACGAATCTCGTTACTTTTTGCTGGCATTGCTGCCTGCATCTCTCTCGTAAGTTGTGGTGGTGGAGGCTCAGGCCCATCCGTACCCCCAGACCCAACCAAACCAATTAAAACTGACGTTCTAAACGTTGCCCCAAATCAGGCCGTCAACCAAGTTTACGGCAACGAAACAATCACTGCTTCTACGGCAACCTTCCCAACTGGTACGACCTTAACGAACGACCTATTCAACTCAACGGGTTTCTTGTACCCGCCAGCCAACACTAAGCTCAAAATCTTTAACGTAACTGAGCTAAAATCGGTGGCTGCCAATCAGCAACCGATTAATATCTCAATCGCCGGTGGTAACAGCAACGAGATAAAAATCGTCGCCTACCGCGACGCCAATGATCCGACGATCTGGCACTGGAGCACCACTAACACTGGCACAGGCGCTACGCCTTTCCAGCTAAGCACCGCTTCCGGCCGATCGTTACAAGATCGCAGCGTCGGCCAGACAATCGCCAACACTTGGAACTGGTTGGTAGCTTCGTTTATAGACAATGTTCCCGATACCGATTCGCCAACACCGCTACTGTTAAACAACTCGTCTAACACAGCCGGAAAAAGAATCTTTGTCGGACACGGCATTCTTGACAACGTCGGTTCTATTACCGACTTGGCCAACTATCTCCACTTGAACTTCGGGGCGTATCTTACCTACGGCATGCCGTATAACTACCTCGATGGTGGTGCAACGGCGGTTAGCTACTTCCAACAACAACTGAATTCGATTAGCGCCCTAGACAAAAGCATTATGCTTTTCCTGCACTCGCGTGGTGGTCTTATCGGCCGAGATCTTGTGGAACACAAGATTGACCCAACTAAGATAAGCGATGTGATTGCCTACGGCACTCCCAATACCGGCGCGACAATCGCCGATCCATTAACAAACTTGAAACGTGATATGGATCAGCTTTTGAACGACCCGTTCAGTATCTGTCCGACGCCACAGTACGAACAAGAGGGTTGCGTCACGGAAATGGCAACTGGCAGCAGCTACCTAAATGCCCTCAACCTTCCCGACCTGAACAACGGCTACAACCAACGAGTTGCCGTTAATTACTACTTCTTTGCTGGTAGCAAGGACAGCGTTGTCCCCCAAGACAGCGCCCTGGCCAAAAACGTGGTTATGGAAGAGATTACTTCCGGTGCTATCGAACGACACATCGTTCAAGGTGCCGGACACTGCTCGATCAAAACCGACAAAAACGTGATGGCCGAAGTGGTAAATTTCGTTAAAAACCACTCAGATGCGGCCATCGACGTCAGTCTAGCAAGCAATAACGTCGATGCTGCCAGTGATGGTTGGAACTACACCATAATTCTGAAGAACAACACCGGCAGTTACCTACCAGTTCACGACCTGACAATGGCTGACTACGACCAGTACGGCAACTCGCTCGACACAAGTTGGTTAAACCCTGGTTTACCCGACGGTCAATTCTTTCCGTATCACTTTTACATGCTTGATAGTTTGCTTGTATTAGCGCCTTACGGAACTTGGTCAAAGGATGTTCATTTGTGGTTAAATTCAAACAAAGATCCTATATGGAACTTTACCCCGCAATACCAGTGCGGCACCACAAAAGTAATCGTCCGTGCAGCCGTAAACAGCGAAAGACAGGCGGTAAAATCGGTGACTTTAACACGTCACTACGGTTCTATCGTACCCATCAACAACCCGATAACTATGATCCAGCCTGCTGCCAAGGCTCGATCGCTTTCGCCAACACATACACCGAAATCTTCGGTTAAGTAAGCGAAAAAACACAATGCCCGCGGATTATTTCCGCGGGCAGAATTTTTATTACAAAGTTAAAGGGGCGCTAGTAGCTGCGCCCCCGAGGATTTATCGTTGTCCGGTTCACTACGAAATGAAATTCCTTATAGTTGTCACCTCTCTTGAGATGAGTCCCAAAACACTAGTCACGACCTTTCGTCGAAAGGTACATTACGCGTTTCCAGACATAAGCGTAGGCTCAGTAATTTCGGTCGTCAAGCCTTAGTTCTTTTTAAATTCGACCATCAGATCGCCGCTCATAGTTTCCACGGCTCCTGATAGGGCGCCTTTTTGAATTAACGCCTCAAACGACAGAGCTGTTTGAATGTCTTCGCGGCGTTTTTCGATTAAGGCCGAAATTTTCTGTTCGTCGGTATGGAACCACGCCGTTACCCGTTCACCGACGTTCAGGCCGGCTTTTTTACGAGCATCTTGCAGGGCTCTAAGCAGTTCACGGTACTGACCTTCTTCTTGTAGGGCTTGGTTGATAGTTAGATTTAGGCAAACTTTTTTGCCGTTGGCCTCGACGCACTTAAAGTTGCCGCCAACCTCATCGAAGGTAATGGTGGAGATATTGAGTTCGTCTTTCAGAATTTCCAAGAACTCTTCTTCGGTTTCCAGCTCTTTGAAACCGACGATTGAAAGCGATTCCAGTGGCTGACGAAGCGAGATACCGGCCTCGGCCCGAATCTTGTGGGCGATCGAAGCGATCTCGCGGATATCGCTCATCCTGGCTAAAACATTGCTGTTTTCGCTAACGATATCATGCTGCAGGGCTGGGTATTCTTGTAGGTGAACTGAGTTCTCTTTGGTCTTGCCGGTAAGCGAGCGGTAGATTAATTCGGCGCTAAACGGCAACGTCGGTGCCACCGCTTTAGCGAAGCTGGTCAGGACATCGTGCAACGTCTCTAAGGCGGCAGAATCGCCCGCTACGAAACGATCACGGCTGCGTCTGATGTACCACGTGGAAAGGTCCTCAATAAACGGCCGTATGGCGCGAGAGGACTTCACGAAATCGAAGGCGTCGAGCGCCTCGGAGTACTCGATAATAAACTCTTCCAAACGCAGTAATATCCAGCGATCGATTAAAGTTGGGTTCTCACGACCAGCTGTAGGATTTTCGGGATCATCAATCGGTTTGAATTTGTGAACCTCGGCGTAGGTCTGGAAGTATTTAAAGCTGTTGTGCAGGATTCCCAGCAAGCGCGACTGCTCGCGGATATCATCCTCGGTAACCGCCAAATCGCCGCCGGCCATGACGTTCGAGTTCATGAAAAATAGACGTAGCGACTCTGCCCCGTACTTCTCTAGTGTTTGGCGTGGGTCTGGGAAATTATTGTAGCTCTTGCTCATTTTGCGGCCGTCGTTGCCCATTAACACACCAGTAACGACAACGTTTTTGAACGAGTTCTTGCCCATTAAAGCGTTACCCAAGACGTGCAGGTAGTAGAACCAACCGCGGAGCTGACCGGTGTATTCAACGATAAAGTCGGTCGGGTAACTGGCTTCGAACTCTTCTTTATTTTCGAATGGATAATGGAACTGGGCGTACGGCATGGCCCCGGATTCGAACCAGCAGTCCAACACTTCTTTGACGCGATGGGCTTTGCGTCCGTCTTTTAGAGTTAGAACAACGTCATCGATCTTCGGTCGGTGTAAGTCGGTAATTTTTTCGCCCGAAAGTTCTTCCAACTCCTTAATCGAGCCAACTACAACTTTTTCGCCGTTTTCGGTGACCCAAACCGGAATCGGCGAACCCCAGTAACGGGTTCGGGAGATCGACCAGTCGGGTGCGTTCTCAATATTGTAGTTAAAGCGACCCTTGCCAAAATGCTCTGGTACCCAGTTAATGGCGTCGTTCTCGCTGAGCAGTTTGCTCTTGAGCTCGGAGATCTTTAGATACCACTGCATCTGTGACTTGTAGATTAACGGCGTGCCGCAACGGTAGCAGTGCGGAAAAGAGTGCGTAATAGTCTCATTTTTAATTAAAAGCTGACGTTTCTCTAAATCGGCGGTAATCTCGGGATCGGCGGATTTATAATAAGCGCCCGCCCAAGGTTTAACCTGCTCGATAAACTTGCCTTCGTCGTTCAAGGTTTCCAGAATCGACAAACCAACTTCTTGACCGAAGTTAAAATCTTCTTCGCCAAACGCTGGAGCGATATGAATGACGCCGGTACCCTCGTTCATCGTTACGAACTTAGCAGCGTAGATATGGTAATCCTTCTCTGGGTTGGTGGCTAAGAAGTTGAATAGCGGCTCGTACTCTTTGCCCACTAAATCTTTGCCCGGAATATGTTCTTTAATCTCCCAGTCCATCTCGTCGTAGCGCACCATCGCCTCGTGAGCCAAGATGTAGTAGCGCTTGTTTTTGGCGTCGTAAACCTTAACATACTCGGCGTTCTCATCGACAGCCAAGGCCAAGTTGGATGGCAGCGTCCAAGGGGTAGTTGTCCAGGCCAAAACGTAAGCATCCTGATCTTTCAGCTTGAAAGCGACAGTAACGGCTGGGTCTTCCACGTCTTTATAGTTCTCGTCGTCCATCGTAATCTCGAACTTCGAGAGCGGGGTGGCGCAACGCGGGCAGTAAAGCGAAACTCGACGACCCTGATAAATTAAATCTTTGTCGTAGAGTTCTTTGAAGATCCACATGACTGATTCCATAAACTCGATATTGTCGGTGCGATAAGAGTGCTCCATATCAACCCAACGGCCGATGTGGTCAACGTACCAATTCCACTGTTCCGAACCAGTTTTAACGTACTCGCGGCAGGCGGCAATAAACTTGTCGATGCCCATCTTTTCGATGTCTTTTTTGGATTTTAGCCCGAGCTGTTTCTCGACTTGATTTTCGGCCGGCAACCCATGGACGTCCCAACCCCAAACTCGGCGGACGTACTTGCCTTTCATGGTTTGATAACGTGGAATTATATCCTTAGCAATCGACGGCAAGAGCGTGCCGTAGTGCGGCATACCGGTAATAAATGGTGGGCCATCGTAGAACGAGAAAATATTAGACTTATCGTTTTTCTCCAAGGACTTTTCAAAGATCTTGTTCTCCTGCCAGAACTTTAAAGTTTCTTCTTCAAGATCAAACAACGATTTGCGTTTTTCGGTATTATTTTCAGCCATTAGATTTTGTCTCGGTTAATACTCTCTTGGTCACCTGATTTTAGATTTTTTCTAACGATCTGACCACGGGCCCACTCGTTCTCGAACGGTATTAAAATATTTTGGTAACCGCGCTTGTCGGCGTATTTAATCTGCTTGCCTAGCTCTACATTTTCGTCCAAGTAAACTTCCACGTCTTTGCCGTCGGCACGCAGCTGACGAACCCAGTTATCGAGCTCGTTAGCGGTCTCAGGCAAGCGAACAATGTATAAAGTCTCGTTCTGTTCTTTATCCTGTAATAAATCGGCCAGACGATCAACACCAAACGAGATACCAACGGCTGGAATTTTTTGACCAGTTAACTGCTCTACTAGCGAATCGAAACGACCGCCAGCCACGACGGTGCCGCCGTCGTACTCGGGCGCTTTAATCTCGAAGATCGTACCGGTGTAGTAGTCCAAACCGCGAACCATGCCCGGCGTAAACTCAGCCTCAACTCCCTCGTTTTTAGCCCAATCCAAAAGGGCGCGAACAGTATTAAATAACTCCGGTTTGCCGGTTAGCTTCTCGATTTTTTCAATATCGGCTCTTTCATTCAAGAAAGTACTGGCGATCTGACGACGTTCGATATCACTGAGCCCAAGTTTAACCAACTCGGCATTAAAATCTTCGGAGCTAATTTTGTCTTTTTTATCGAGCAAGCGCATTAGCGGCATTCGCTCGCCCTCAGGAATTTTCAGCGCTTCCATGATTTCTGCCAAAACTCGTCGGTCAGATACTTGATAGATAATTTTTAGACCGAGCTTTTTGGCGACAGCTGCCACTAGCGAGAATAGTTCGATTTCGCTCGATGGTTCTGGCGCCCCAACAACGTCAATATCGGCCTGGGTAAACTGGCGAAAACGGCCTTTCTGGGCTTTCTCGGCTCTCCATGCATTACCGATTTCGTAACGCTTAAATGGTAATGGTATATTGCCGAGATTCGAGGAAACAAAACGAGCTAGCGGCACGGTTAGATCGTAGCGCAAACCCACTTTTCGTTTGCCGTTGTCCTCGAATAAATAAAGTTGTTTCTGGCCTTCCTCGCCCAATTTGCCTAGCAGTATCTCCTGACGTTCAAGGGCCGGCGTCTCCAATGCCTGATAACCGTACTGCTCAAAAGTTTCCTGAAGTGCTCGAATAATCCTAACTTTCGTTGGTCCTAAATAATCGCGAAATCCAGAAAGTGGCTGTAATAATTCTTTATCCATCACCGTTTTATTTTACCTGAAGAGATCGAACGATTAAACTAGCTGTCGGTTTTTTGGAGCCCTTCGTCGGCGGAGTTGGTGGAGAGATATTTGAAGCTGCCGGCGTTATGGAGCAGCGACAGAATATGATGACGATCACGCAAGCTGGCCGAACCGATAATTGAGACCGTTTTAAGTTTCTGCTCAATCTGTTGTGGCGTACCGCTCATTAGTTCATCGGCCTCCACCGCCATCGGCTGGTACTCGGCCGTTTTGCCCACGTAATAGGCAATTAAGGCAGATGGCAGAACGCTTAGAAACTTTTTCTCGCCGAAGAAATACTTTTTGTTAACCTGCGGTTCGTAAAGCAAAGTGCCCAAATACTGAAGTTTAGTTTTTTCGTTATAACTCTCGGCTACAATCAGCGGCAAAAAGCCGTTTTCCAGCGCCAGCTCGGCCTCACGGCCGTTATTTTCGGTTAAATAACTATCAACTTCTTCCGGCAAGCCAATAACAATCTCTATCTTATGGTTACCAATTTCAACTGTTCTTTTACCGCCCAAAAGCGACATTGGTTCGTCTTTAATTAACCTGGCGCCGTCACGACTTTTGCCTCGCCCTAAAATGGCTTGCAGAAGGCTATTTGGGTCGATACAAGTGGCCTGAAATATCGACAGGACCTGCTTGGATTTGGTTTCGTCGCCAACAACTCTGGCCAGCTGCCAGTCGGCAAAAGCCAAGCCTAGAGGCTCGATAACTTGTTTCGATTCAACTTTTTTTTCGAAAAGTGAAAACAATCCCATATACCCAGTATACCGAAATGGGCTTGAAACTGTGGATTATTCGGGGGTTTAATGGTATTATCTGCTAATCTGCCAATGAGATTGGTAGCGCATGGAGGAAAATTCTATGTCAGTTTCAGCTTTGATTACTAGGGGACGCATTACTACACCGGTAACGCGAAGGAAAGCAAAGTTTATCACCGTCACAATTGGGGAGAGAGCAAAACTAAGCATTATTGCCGCGCTCAACGACTTGGGCCCATATGAAAAACTCAAGGACAGCGATGATAAAGCCAGGCACCGAAGGCTTTCTGCAAGACTTCGAGCATCTAATACGAGCACGAAACCGCGTCGCCGGCAGCACGCCAGCATTGTTCAAGCAGTCAAAACAGATCTGTCGCTTGACGATCAACTAACAGATCTCGAAGACTAATTCGTCTTACGGTCCGGCTGAGCTAAGCCGCTAGGCAGCTGTGTCAACTGTCCGAACCAAATCCGCACGCCCCGCACAATCATTCGATTGGATTGCGGGGCTTTTATTTTACTTATGAAAAGACTGAATAATATGCATGGCGTTAACTGGATTTCTGAATAAATAAATTCCGCAGCCGATAATTACTGTCAAAATAATACATCCGAAGAAAACAGCCATCTTTGCTTGAGCGTCATACATTAGCCACATTGTGCTACTGCAATTAGTTGTCGTCAACACAAACAGCCATACGTCATATATGACGTATGGCTGCCTTAAATCCTTTCTAGTATTACTGAATACTAATTGCTGTAGCGGTGATATTTCCGCTGGAGTCTGGCGTACCAGAGACCACGATCACGTCTCCGGTCTTCAATGTTGATTGACTAGAGACGGCACCGAGTTTGTAGAACGAGGTTGTGCTTGAAACGGTAACGGTATAGTCTTTGCTGCTGTTATGAACAGTTAAGGTATTTCCACCGATATTTGTAACCGAGCCAAGAATTGAGCTGCCCATATGACGGCCGCCCATGCCACCCATTCGGCCAGCAAAATTACCAACCATATTATTGGTAATTACACCGCGCTCAGAAGTCGCACCACCAACAAATGCTCGACGGTTGCCCATGTTGTGCCCGACCGCAAACGCACCGAGTAAAATAATTACACCACCAACCACAACTAACGTCAGTGCAACAAATCGCGAAGTTCGATGGCGATGGTACATGTGGTATTTCTCCCACTTCTCCTTGCGCCACTGTTCGTGGTTGTCTTGACTGGCTTTTTCTTCCGGCTGTTCGCCTTCAGATTTCATTTCTTCTTTATCTTCCATGTATTTTTACCTTTCTTGGAGAAAGAGTAATACTCCAAGCTGAAAGGGAGCTTAATTGCGGTCTCAGCGGGAGTCGAACCCGCGATCTCTTGGATGAGAACCAAGTGTCCTAGGCCACTAGACGATGAGACCAAACATTACTTCTGTAATTTTACTAAAATTGGACAAATTAGTCGAGGCTTATTACACGTCTAGCATCGAGCGGACTTTGTTGACCAACTCACGTGGCTTAACCTGAATCTTCAAGAAATATCCTTGAACTTTATCGCCAGCTTCATCTTGATACTCTGGGTTTGGCAAAGCGGTCAAAATAACAACGGGAGTATCTTTTGTCTCTGGATGTGAACGAAGTATTTTTAAGACGCTTAAGCCACCCTGTTTCGGCAACATTAGGTCAAGCAAAATAATATCTGGCAGATGTTGAATTGCTGCATTCACGGCTATCTCGCCGTCTTCGGCCTCCACCACCTCAAAATTACAGTGCAAGAATTCTTCCTTGTACATGGTTCTGATTGGTTCGTTATCTTCAACTAGCAGGACTTTATATGTTTTTCCCATAGAAATAGATTACATTTTTATTACTGTTTTCGCACCATTCCGCAAAGGCCAGGGGGCTGATTTGCGAAGTCGCCCCCTAGGCCCTTGCGACCCTACCCCCACTCGCTGCCACAGGCGTGGGGAGAAAATCCAGGCGAAATTGCAAAGCCTAATCGGCCTGTTACATCACAATTTCTGGGATTTTCGCTCAAGAATTTATATTCAAACAGCTGTTACACGTTTTGCCCAGGCATGGGCGGCGGAGACAATAAGCTTTCGAAGTTCGTCTACAACTATCACCGAATCGGCCACCAGGGCGCAGATAATTAGTGTCCCCAAGCTAAGCGGAACAGTACCCAGCAACTTGTTGCCAACGGCGCTATAAACAGCAACTAGCATGATAAGTACAGCAATGGATATCGTCATGATCAACCACCAGTTGGCCTTTAGTTTGCCGCTGAAAATTGACCTACGATCTGAGCGAGCGTTTATCAAAACATTGAGCTCAAAAATTATCATAGTTACAAAAGCGACCGTATCGGCATAAGTATTGCCGTTGCCCAAGTAGGCCCTAAAAATCAACAGCGTTCCCGTCGCCATAATCACACCCAATAAGGCCATCCGCCGAGCGATTGCCCAATTGATAAGCCCTGCGCCCATAGGCTTCTTACAGTTATCCTCCGTCTGCTCGCCCACCAAACCAAGTGAACCGATACCGTCAGTAACCAAGTTCATAAATAATATTTGAATAGCCAGTAGTGGAATTGGCAGATTAACCAAGAGCGCGCCAATAATTAAGATAGCCTCGGCAATACTGGTCGTAACTAAGCTAAAGACCACTTTACTCATATTGGCCTGAATCAGTCGGCCTTCTTTGACAGCCGCGGTTATAGAATCTAGCCCGTCGTTAAGCAGCACCATGTCTGACGCCTCAACCGCCACATCAGTGCCACCCTTGCCCATGGCAATGCCGATATCGGCCTTTTTCAAAGCTGGAGCGTCGTTGATACCGTCGCCGGTCATTGCCACCACGTAACCGTGCTTTTGCAGTCGTTCAATAATAGCCAACTTGTCGTGTGGCGTAGCCCGAGCAATTACCGCCACTTCATTAAGATTTACCCGAGATAATTCGCTGGCATGAATTGTTTTGCCCAAAGCATCCAAGCCAATTCTGATTGCCACAGCGTGAGCAGTTAGTAGATGATCGCCAGTAATCATTATCGGGCGCAAACCTTCAGCCACGGCTCGCTTGATGGCTAAGGCCGCCTCTGGCTTGACTGGGTCGTCCATGCAAAACAGCCCGACAAAAGTTAGGCCCTTAATGTTGTGTGGGCTAATCGGTTCTTTGGCGGAAT
This sequence comes from uncultured Candidatus Berkelbacteria bacterium, assembly GCA_903839975.1. Lineage (GTDB taxonomy): Bacteria > Patescibacteriota > UBA1384 > 2-12-FULL-50-11 > 2-12-FULL-50-11 > CAIMEH01. Next base: position 59,958 of record CAIMEH010000013.1, on the reverse strand, counting down.
GGTCAGCATAGCCCAAGGCCACCACACGATAGCCGGCCCTGGCGTAATCGGTAATTCGTTTCTCAATATCATTTTTTGTTTCCAGCATCATGCGGTAGCTCTTGCCGCCGTCACCCAAGAAATGCGTAGAAAGCTGCAGAATTTTCTCGGCTGCACCCTTAGCGATATAGCGGTTGTCGGTGCCAAACTTGTGAACCGAGGTAGAAAAACGCAACTCTTGGTCAAATGGAATCTCCAGCAGCTCGGGATGCTGACCCTCTTCACGGAAAGCGTAGTAACCTGCCTTAGCTGCGACAACTGCCAGCGCCGTCTCTGTTGGGTCAGTTAATGCCTTGGCTTGGTCGGCCAGAAGATCGGCCTTGGAGATCGTCGACATGGTCGAGAGCGAAGCTAGCTCAAGCAAAGTTTTGGCCACGCCGGATTTAGTAACGTCAATTTTGGCACCATCTTTTTTGAAACTGCCGGATAAACCGTAACCCTTACCCTCAACTTGGTACTCGCTACCTGGCACGTATATTTTCTCGACCGTCATCGTGCCTTCGCTGATAGTGCCGGTTTTATCCAAGCAAATGACATCGACGTTGCCCAAAGTCTCAGAGGCCGGCAGGTTTCTGATAAGCGCTTTCTGTTTGAAAATTCGCAGCAGAGCGATCGACAGTATCACCGTCAAAATTATCGGCAGCTCTTCTGGAATTAACGAGACCAACAGCGAGATCGAGATGCTGACCATGTCTGTTAAAGCGATGCCGCGGTACAGACCAATCACCAGCGCTAAAGCCGAGGAGACAATCGCCGCAATCAACAACCATTGGCCAAGTTTCTTGATTCCGGTCATCAAGGCAGTTTCCCTATCTTGAATCTGGGCGACTTCTCGGCTTATTGTGCCAAGTTCGGTGTTGCCGCCGGTGCCAACAACAATTGCCACTGAGGTTCCGGAAATAACCAAGGTCGAGGCAAACGCCATGTTGTGACGCTCGGCTAAAGTTGTACTTGGACCTAAGATGCCGTCTTTTTTCTCCACCGGAATCGACTCGCCGGTTAGCGAGGCTTGGTTAATACGTAAATTTCTTGACTCAATTATTCGCAGATCCGCCGGTACTCTGTCGCCAGCCTCCAGCAGCACGATATCACCCGGCACCAGATAAGTGGCGGCGATCTTCTGCTCTGTAGAATCGCGAATCACTCGCGCCATCGGCGCCAAAATTGAACGTAGCTTGCTGATGGTTCTTTCGGCTTTATACTCCTGCGCCCAACCGATAATTGTGTTAATTGAGATAACAACCAGCACTACAACGGCATCGGCGTACTCTTTTTTAAGCAGCGCCAGTATGGCCGCTACCAGTAAAATCCAGACCAGCGGACTCACCCACTGTCGCCAAAATATTTCCCACGAGCTGACTTTGTTTTTGTGGCGCAACTCGTTGGTACCGTGAATCGCCAGACGCCTGAAGGCTTCCTTACGACTAAGGCCATGAAACTTGTCAGCGCCAAGCTCGCGCAGGACTGTCGAAGCTGGCAGCGCGTACGGTTTTTGCATGCTACATTCAGCGTACCAAATACCAACAAATTAGACAGAAATTATTGAATCTTGAACGGCGATTTGATTAAGCCCATCAGGCCAGTTAGGCGAGAGGACTGAATCTTCTCTTTCACTACAACAGTGTTGTAAATATTATAGAAGGTGGAGCTGGCGTGAATTATCCTACGCGTTTTGTCGTACCACTCTTTGTCGTAGATCGACCAGAACTCATCCTCGGTGTAATACGCATGGGCGTACAAAACTTTTCGGCCACCTAAATCTTTGATCTGCTGCTCGATCTTCCTATTTGTTTCGATAAACTTTTCCGAATCAACAACATATTTTCCCCAAACACCAACGTTGATCACCAATTTTGTCTTGATGTACGACGGCGATAGTTTATTCTCGTCATCCGGTCGAATCGGGCAGAGCCAGAGCGGATAAACTTTTGCCAAATCATCGTTCATGGCAGCAAACGGCACTATTGAATCCTCGGGCAAGCAAAGATCTTGGACGATATACTGGCCGGACGCATTAGTAGCATGGAGGAATCGGTAAAGCGTCCGAGTAGTGAACAAAGAGTGTAATAAGAATCTAAATAGCCATATATTCGGCAGGTGTAGAATGCCAAAGCCGTAGTCACCAACCCAGAATGCGCCTCGATCGTAACGGAAGAGATAATCCTGAATCGGAATTAGTTCTTCGTAAGGCTGACCTTTCTTTACAACTTTTTTGGCGTGCTGATAGAACCACGCGTTCCAAGCCATGCGGAAACGAGATTTTGGCAGATCGGCTTCATCAGAAAAGTCACCTGACATGACAACACCTTTTTCTTTGCTGAATTGGATAGCGTCGACAAAGCCAACGTTCTCTTTAACGTTTTCCTGGATGGCTTTTACCGCTTCGGCTACATTGCCAGTTGGAATGTATTTTAAGCGGACGTATTTCTTAGCTGGAATCAAAGAAATTTTGACAGAGGTAATAATATCCATCGAACCGTACGAGCCAACATTTGCGTGAAACAAATCATGATTTTCTTCCTCGGAAGCCTTGGTTACGGTACCGTCGCCAAGTACTAATTCGTACTCGTGGCAGATCTCGTGGAATAGCCCCCAACGGAACGAGCTGCTCTCACCGGCGCCGCCTTGAACACCACCGCCAACAGTAATGCCAGGAAACTCCATAATTACCGCCGGAACCAAACCATATGGCAGCGTTGCAGATACTAAGGCATCCATCGGTACGTTTGGTTCAACGATGGCAAACTGGCCAGCCACATCAATATTTATTACTTGATTTAAATCACTAATATCTACCGTATTGTCCCGGGTAAAATGCTGCGGGCGCGTTGAGTGTGTACCACCATGAAAAATCTTGACTGGTTTTTTCTGATCGTAAGCCGCTTTTACTTGGATACTAATCCGCTCAACGATTCTCTCGTGTTTTGATCTTGGGTCAACAAGTTGCATGCTCTTTCCAGCATACTAGATTTCCAAGCAACAGTGTCTTTTGCCTAAATATTGAACGTTGTGGCACGTTTTTCCATAGCCACTTCTACTTTTTCCCGGGCGATGTCGTAAGCAACCTCGCGCAAGGTCCGGTTGTCCTTTTTGGCCCGCTCTAATACCGCTCTAGTGGCCGTGGTAATCTTTTCTTTGACAATCTCGAACATCTCCTCAGGCTTCTTGCCAACGTGCTCACAGTACGAAGAAATGACCCCACCACCATTAGCGACAAAGTCGGGAATTATCAATATTCCTTTAGCGACCAGTTCTTTTTCAATTGATTCGGTCATCGGGATGTTTGCACCTTCAACAATAATCTTGGCCTTAACGCCATCTTTGTTTGAGTCGTTAATTACGTCAGTTGTGGCAGCCGGAATCAGAATGTCCACCTCCAGACCAAAGATCTCATCGTGCGTCATTTCGGTAGCACCTTGGGCAAACTTAACCGAGCCTTTTTCTTTTTGGGCTTTGATGAGGTCATCCATTTTTAAGCCTTTTTCGTTAAAAGCCGTGCCTTTAATATCTGATACGGCTACGATTTTGGCGCCAGCTTCAGACAAGTGTTTGAAAGCAAATGTTCCGACATTACCGAAACCTTCAATAGCAACAGTAACATCTTTTGGATCAATACCTTGGAACTTTAAAGCCTCAAGTGTCGACTGAACTACGCCATAACCAGTCGAGCCAAGTTCGTGTGGCAAGCCACACTGGCCAGCCTCACAGAAATCTTTTGGTTTTCCAGTTGTAGCTTTGAAATTATTGACGGTCTGGGCGATCCATTTCATCTGTTCCTCTCCAGTGGCCACATCTGGACCAGCAATATATCTGGTAACAAGAATCGGCTCGATTGCCCGGGCAAAGCTCTCCACAGCTTCACGCTTTTTGGCCTCGTCGCCACCGTTCCATCTGATACCGGCTTTGGCGCCGCCAAATGGCAGATCGAATAAGGCATTCTTCCAGGTCATCGTGCGAGCCAGCCGGAAGACCTCTTCTTTCGAAACATCAGGCGTCATCCGAATTCCGCCCTTGCCCACGCCCATCGCCGTATTATCTATTACCAGGTAGGCTTCTAGGCCAATTTTTGGGTCGTAAATTTCGTATATCGTCTCAGGGCCAAATTTGTCTTTTTGCATGTAATATTCCTCCAGGAAATTTAATTGTTAGTTTTTTCGAGCGCAAAAAGCAATATCCTAAATTAGTCTGAGATTACGCTTTATGATTTAGCGGTAGTTTAGAATACTGCCGGTGCCGGGAAAGGAGTAGTTGGCGATATTTGTGTAGTGATCAACTAACCAGTTACCCAGTCCGGTGTGGCTAGCCATCAGCACGTAGAATAAGACGCTAAGAATAATTAAGACGCCTAATATATTGGCGATGTAATATGAAACTGCGTTTCGGCCCAAAATTGCCCGAATTCCCCAGATTATTACCAGTACTGGCCAGAATCTCCAGATGACCTGCCAAACATCTTGAGAAAGATAGCCTAGGTTATTTAGTAACAGAACTATCCCGGCCGAGATTAGGATAAACGCCCAAACAAGTCCCCGACCAGCTCGGTAATGTTTGTAGTAACTAACCTGTGCTTCTTCCATCTTAGTCGCGCAGTAAAATTGAGATGCCAACAAGAATTAAGATTACTGGCCAAAGATGGCCGATTATCGAGAATGCGACAAAGCCAAGACTACCAAGCAAGAACATAACGCCAAAGAATAGTAGTAAGGCACCAACCCAAAAACGGCCGCCGCTGTGGTAGCGATGTTCGTGCTTATGCTCGCGCCAATCCTGAGAGAACTTTTCAGCGCTATCTTTCATTTCTTTGCCAAACTCCTCGGCATTTTTCTTGAAATCTTCCTTGTTCATAGGCGCTTCTTTACCCTCTTCCGGCATGACGATTGCCAGAACGATGTAAACCAAAACTCCGAAGCCACCGAAGAAAGCCGAGATTACAAATAGAACTCGAACGAGAACTGGGTCGATTTCAAAATATTTGGCGATACCAGCGCAGACGCCAAAAAGCATTCGGTCGGATTTCGAGCGGAACATTTGTTTGTAGGTTGGTTTGTTATCTTCAGTCATGGTTCAACATAATGCTAGCACCCTAAACTACTGTGTCAAGATTATTTACCCTAATACACTCGGTTTATGCCATATTTACTGGTAAAATTACTAAGATGAATATTTACGACGAGCTACCGCATCCGTTTTTTGTGCTTGCTCCCATGGACGATGTCACTGACACCGTTTTTCGTCGTATCATCACTGGCGCTTCAGAGTCCTGCGGAATAATCGCTGGCACTGCCAAACCTGATCTATTTTTTACTGAATTCGTGAACGCTGATGGTTTTTGCTCAGTAGGGAGAGAAAAAGTATCCCAGAAACTTAAGTTTACCCCAGAAGAACAACCCCTCATCGCTCAGATCTGGGGGTTAAAACCAGAGAATTTTACTACCTTAACTAAATACATTAAGAGAGCGGGCTTTGCCGGTGTCGACATCAATATGGGCTGCCCAGAGAAAACGGTTGTCAGGAAAGGTGCCTGCGCCGCTCTAATTAACAACGAACAACTTGCCGGAGAAATTATTACCGCCGTCCAAAAAGCGGCTGGCAAAAATCTGCCTGTCAGCGTTAAAACTCGTCTTGGATACAAAACAGTAGATACCGAGAGGTGGATTAGCTTTTTACTTGGGTTCAAATTGGCTGCCTCAACCATTCACTTACGTACCGCTGTTCAGATGAGCAAAGCGCCGGCTCAATACGACGAACTAACCAAGATAGTGGAACTTCGTGACAAGATTTCGCCAGAAACAAAAATAATCGCCAACGGCGATATATTATCAAGAGAACAGGGCGAAGAGCTGGTAAAAAAATATGGCATAGACGGCGTTATGATTGGCCGCGGAATATTTCATAATCCCCTGGTATTCAGCATGAATAGGGCAACCTCAAAAAATACGGAGCTCATCTCACTTCTTGTCCATCATATCAAACTTCACGAAAAAACCTGGACAGGTGAGAAATGTTATCCGCCACTCAAGAAGTACTTCAAAATTTACGTTAGCGGCTTCGATGGCGCCGCCGACTTACGAGAAAAACTAATGGCCACTAACAGCCATCAAGAGGCACTGGAAGTACTAGCCTTGAATTATCGAAATTCTGTGCGACAATGCTAATGCACGTTAACGAGTCGGATGAGGAATTGAGGCAGATCAGGCGACAGCCCAACTAGGTACTTGAACACTGTCGGTAGACAAGAAGCAAGTAGACAGGCCCACGCTGACACAAAAAAGCACCGCCCTAAAAAGCCGTGCAAATGGAAACGGAGCTATGAAGTCATCTGTTATCTAGGAAATACCGCACAAGTTTAGTCAGGTCTTAAGCTTAGATAAGCTAAACCTAGGTATTTAAATGCCAATAAGACTCATCCCGCTATTCTCGAAGAGCCAAGCTAATACCTTGGCTCTATTTTTTTGTTGCCGGGGAGGGATTCCCTTCGATGTCGAACACGAAGTGTGAGAGCTCGAGCGTAGCGAGATCTCCTGCTCCAGAGGCAAGCGTCCTACCGTTTTCGCGACGTGCCGTCGCTCACTTCTCAATATTTACTTTTTGTTGCCGGGGAAGGAGGACTCCGCTTCACTGCGTAAAACTCGCTTCACTTCGTTACGCTCGTTAGCGAACCTTACAAGCCTATCAGCTTGCGGTTCGAATCTAGGCAACAAAAGAAAAAGCCCCACAAGGGGACTTTTCTTATGTTGCCGGGGAAGGATTCGAACCTTCGATTTATTGCTCCAGAGGCAATCGTCCTACCACTAGACGACCCGGCATCGATATTACTTCTGTAATTCTACCAAAAAAGAGACAGGATTTTAACCCTGTCTCTTTCTTTTTCCAAATTCAATTAGACTGTTGGAGTTGTTGGGGTTGATGGCATCGATGGTGAGGAAGCCTCATCCTTTTTGCCGCCCATGAACAAACCAACCAAGTTGACTACTAAGAAGTAGGCAAACAATAGATAACCCCAGGTATTCGATAGGCTACCTGCGTATACCATGTACAAACCAACCAAGGCCAAAAGCGAACTTACTGATGCTAATATTTTCATCTCTCTCCTCCTATTGCGTCTACTATTAACGAGACACTCTTAATACAAGAGTAAGCAGAAAAATTAAGTTAGGCAAGTTTTGTGCGGGCAGTGGCGATGCGTTTTAGGGATTCGTCTTTGCCGAATACCTCGAGTAATTCGAATACTCCTGGCGATGCAGAACTTCCGGAAAGGGCGGCACGAACCGACCATAAAATTTCACCGGCTTGCAGCTCGTTAACTTGAGCGGCGGCTCGCAGAGTTGATTCGGTCTCGTCGTGAGAGAATTTGGTTAGTTTGGCCAGTTCTTCCTCGGCCAGCTTTAGAGCCAAAGCTGTGCGTGTTTTATCTGATTTTTTGGCGATCAAAACTTCGGCATCATACTCTTGCGGGAAGAAGAAAAACTTAATCATCTCCTGAACTTCGCTGAGTAATTTTAAGCGATCTTGAACCAGAGCCACAGCCTGAAGGTAGAAATCTGGCCGCTCCATAATCTTATCTTCCAACTCTTTGTCGGTAATAAAATTCTGGGCTTGCGATGCCAACTCGCCAACAGTTAGATGGCGGATGTACAAACCATTCATCCAAAGCAATTTTTCGCGATCAAAGATGGATGGACTTTTGCCGACACGCTCGATCTGGAACTCCTGAATCAGCTCTTTCATGGAATAAATTTCTTGATCGTCGGTGTTATTCCAACCGAGCAAGGCGATAAAGTTAACCAAGGCGTCTGGCAGGTAGCCTTTGGCCCGATAGTCGTCGGTCACAGAAACTGGATCTTTGCGCTTACTCATCTTGGTTTTGTCGGTATTCAAAATTAACGGCATGTGGCCAAACTGCGGTGGCATAATCTGCATTGCTTCAGCAATCAGAATATGTTTGGCGGCGTTTGGCAGATGTTCTTCGCCTCGCAAAACGTGGCTGATTTTCATCTCGTAATCGTCAACAACAACTGCGAAAGTGAAAAGTGGCATGCCGTCGGAACGAACGATTGTAAAATCGCCTATTAACCCTGCGTCGTAACTGATATGACCTTTGATCAGATCGTCAAAATCTACCTTCTTCTCTTGGGTGATAAAACGGATAGCAAACGGCTTGCCGGCCTTCTCGTTCTCGGCTACTTGTTCAGGGGTCAGATTGCGACATTTGCCAGAGTACTTTGGTGCTTGCTTGGCAGCGTGTTGAGCGGTTCGCTCTGCTTCAAGTTCTTCTGCCGTGCAAAAACACTTGTAGGCTTTTTTGTCCTCTAAAAGTTTGTCGGCAAATTTTTTGTACGAACCTAGGCGTTGGGTCTGAAAATACGGGCCGTACTCGCCACCAACCTGCGGACCTTCGTCCCAACCGATACCCAGCCAGAGAAGTGAGTTGATAATGTCTTGGGTATATTCTTCGCTGCTACGTTCTTTGTCGGTGTCTTCGATACGCAGAATAAACTTGCCGCCCATTTTCTTGGCAAAAAGATAGTTGAACAGAGCCGTTCTGGCACTACCAATGTGGAATTTGCCGGTTGGTGACGGGGCAAATCGAACTCTGATTTCTTCGTTTTCCATGTTTGTATTGTACCTGTTTTTGGGGTTTCTGGCTTCACTCAATGATAACTATTGGCATAAATATGACCTATAGGTCATATTTATGCCTTCAAGTAAGATAAAAAATTTGTGCAACCAAAAGTAGCTAGGTAGAAGGCATTATTTTTTTAGTAACTTTGTGGCTTGAAGCGTGGTTAAGATAGCCAAGGTACGACGGCAAAGTTTTTGACAATTCCTCTTCGGAAGATTTTGCGACTTTCTTCAATATTCGCTTTACGGTTTTATTTCTTGGTAATTGATAGTGCGGTAACGCCACATAGCCGACAAAATCAATGCCCCAGCTTAATTTACGGAGACCAATTTTATTCGGATGGAACGATAGTTTTAGTTTTTCTTTAAGAAAACTATTTATCTCAATAAAATACCCAAGTAATTCATCATGGTCTGACGAGACAACTGCAAAATCATCGGCGTAGCGCAGATAGTATTTAGCATTTAGTTTGTGTTTTAAGAATTTATCTAACGGATCCATGTAGATATTGGCAAAAAGCTGACTAGTTAGATTTCCAAGTGGCATACCCTTGCCTGGGCTGAATTCAAAGCTTCTTACAATATTTTCCAGTAGCGTCATTAAGTAAGCATCGTTTATTCTTTGCCCAAGAAGCTCAAGCAAAGTTTCGTGGTCGATACTGTCAAAAAACCTTCTAATATCCATCTTCAACGCCCAACAAGGTGCGGTGTAGCTGCGACTGACTTTTTGCGTCATGGAAACAAGCCGAGCAAATGCTTTGTGCGTTCCTTTACCGTTGCGACATGAATAGCTATCAAAAATAAAAGTTTTGTCGTAGAGCGGATAAAGAATCTGATAAATCGCTTGATGAAGCAAACGATCGCGAACCAGTGCTTTGCTTATGACTCGCTTTTTGGGGTCAGTGATTAAAAATTGTTGGTATTTTCCTGGACTGTATTTGTGCGCTAGCAACTCGTTATGAAGCTGGAAAATATTGTCTTCTAGCGAAAATTCAAATTTCTGAACATCATCTTTACTCCTCTTGCCCTTACAATAATTCGCCCATGCCAAGAATAGGTTGTCTAAAGAGATTATTTTTGCGAAAGTACCTTCATGGAAAAAGACTCTTTTAGCTCTCTCTCCCTCTCTCTCTCTCGGGAAAGTTTTCCACAAACGATGTTCCCGTTGTTCATAAGATTATTGAATTATACAAACAGATTTACAGCCTTAGCTCAAGTCTACCCAAGAGGGACAAGTTAGGAATATTTACGAGGATCGAAAACTCGTGCTTAAACAGCTTAACACTGGCTGTAGAGGCGGCTTTTTTACCCAAACAAGAGAAGCTACCTAACCTTAAAAAATTACGCAGAGAGGTTGAGCTAGAGAAGAGGCTAATTAGAGTTAGCTATGAGCTAAAAATAATCAAGCCAAGAAACTATGTGTTAGTATCGCAAGAGCTTCAGGAAATCTCACAGATGACTAACGGTTGGATAAAATCATTAGATCACGAACCCCGCTAAATACAGCGGGGTTCGTTTCGGAGACTATCTCACGGGCACGCAAGTTGTCGTTGTGGTTGTCGGGATTGTACCAATTGACCCTGAACTTGTCGTTGTACCAGTTGCAGTTCGGGACGTTACCGTTGGAGTTACGTGACCCTTATGTGCCTTATCCTTCTGTATGAGCCAAAATAAGCAGAAAATTAAACATTTTCTTTTCGCGATGCATTACGAGGCATGCGTAGAAGCAACCCTCTTTGAACTTGGCACGTAGTTTCCTAATGCTGGCAAACCGCTATTCGAACGAACTACGAACCGGTTTTGTAGCCAAAACAACAGTATTAAAATTTTGGCCATAAAGAAAGCCCAGCCCTAGTTTTGCAGAGCAAAACATTGGGCTGGGCAAGGGAAAAAGAGAAAAGGAAGAAGGGTTAGGAAACCACCTCACGGGCACGCAAGTTGTCGTTGTGGTCGTCGGGAAAGTACCAAAGGACCCTGAACTCGCCGTTGTACCAGTAGTAGTCCGGGACGCTACCGTCGGAGCCACGTGACCCTGAACAGAGCGTAACATTCACCACGTCTAAATGTTCACCGGTTTCCACATAGTGAAAGGCTTCAAGTATCTGTCGCTCATAGAGCGTGTTACCAGCAATCTTGCGCTCAGTCAGTTGGTTAGCTGAAAAGTTTTTTAGCTCCTCGTCAGCTTCAACTCGGTCGCGCGCTCGGATGACGTAAGGCCCGCTTTTAAGGGGGTCACGGTCGTTGTCTTTTATCACCTCGTCAAGCACCTTATCGGTGTACTTCCACGCCTTATCACCAAACTGCTTCTTTAGCTGCTGGAAGGCAGCTTCATTTGGGGCCTTTTCGTGAATTGCTACGATTGGACGAATCCAATTGAAACCATTCCTAGGTGCTGGGATAGCTAGCTGGGTTAAGTCTGGGCAATCAAAACCCAGAAACTTGCCATAAACTTCGAAACGAGCCCGTTCCAAGATTTTGGTTGGGTCGAAGCCAAGCTCGTCTGCTAGCGCCCATAGGCGCTTTTTCCAGTCGGCATTGCCCATGGCTCTTTGAAGCCTTTTGGCGTCGGGATAGTTTGAAAATGTCCTCTCGATCATATTTTCAGCATGATCAACTTGTTTTTGAATAGGGGTAATTCCGTCTTCCACGGGTTACTTCCTCCTTGCGATGCTTTGCACCGCGGTCGTGTAAATGAACAAAATACTCAATTAGAGTGGCTAAAGATTAGCATCTTTTAACCTGAAAGTCAAGCCATAAAGCCGTCTGTAAAGTTTAAATGCTCTTATGTTAGTTTATTTATTAAGCCTTTGCGCACCCATCCTAGCACATTTGCATAAATATGACCTACGGGTCATATTTAGTGTATGGAATTAAACACCGTTGATGAGTTTATAATTATTACAACCGGTGGACCAAAGAAGGTATATCGCCACAAAAAAGTCCGCAATCCTCACTACATCAAGCCAAAACCCGAGCCTATGGCAGTACCAGAGAAACGACAGTTAGTGATCGGCGGTTTCCGTAACGCCAGGCTGCAAAAAAGAATGACCCAAAAACAGCTAGCCGACAAATTAAAAACCTATCAGTCGGTTGTCTCTAAATTTGAGGCTGGAAAATTTAATCCATCGTTAGATTTTCTGGAAAGATATGCAGATATTTTAGATAGAAAACTGAATATTACCCTCAAGTAGCAATATGACCTATCGGTCATATTTGTGTCTGAGAATATTAATAATAACGTTAATATAAAATAGCTACATATAGTGACTTTTTAGCCGTGGAATTCGACGATGCCTTTGTAGTGTTTTAGGACTGGCTCAGAAGAAGCATTGTCGACGGCAACAACATCAATACGGACATTCTCAACTTTATGTTTGGCCTGAAGTTCAGCAGTTAGCAGAATCAGTTTGCGCTGCTTGGTTGGCGTGACCATCTCCAGAGCCGAGCCAAATCTTTCGGAAGTTTTGGCCTTAACCTCGACAACAACTAAAGCCTTGCCATCTTCGGCAAGGATATCGATCTCTCCGTACTTAGTGCGCAGGTTCTGCGCGACAATCTTGTAACCCTTATTCTGTAACAGCTTCGCTGCTAGATTCTCCGACCTGTTCCCCAGCTCCTTGCTCGCCTTTGTCATTGTCTGTATTCTCGGCGGTTTCGGTTACTTCTGCAACTTCTGGAGTTTCTTCGATTACTTCCGGTGCAACTTCAGCGCTTTCTTGTTCTTCGGCAGCTTCAGCTACTTTTTCTTGTTCTTCGGCCACAGTTTCCCAAATAGAACCAGCCTTGCCTTTGTCTTTAAGTTTGAACTTAGAAGAGGTGGCGTACTTGCGAACAAAATTTAATTTGGCACGGCGAACTTTACCGGATTTAGTGGTCTCAATTTTAACAATCCATGGGGAGTGCAATGGGAAAATTCTTTCGACGCCGATTCCGCTAACAACTTTGCGAACGGTAAAACTGCCCTGTAAAGCCTTGCCATTTTTGGTAGCAACAACTAGGCCTTCGAAAATCTGGATACGTTCTTTGGCGCCTTCACGAATCTTGTAGTGGACCTTAACGGTTTCACCTACGCGAATATCGGCAACCGTCTTTTTAAGACTGCTGCTATTAAGGTCGCGGATGATTTGATGTGAGTCCATTTTGTATTGTTGTTACTTAACGCTGACAAAAGTTTTGGTCACAGATTTACCGGCAAAATTTTTGACTTTTTTGGTGCCAAATTCAACAACGCCATCTTTCGTGGCAAAAATTGAGTCGTCACCGGCCTTCATTACGTTGGTACCGGTGTAGAACTTGCTGCCGCGCTGACGGACAATCATGCCGCCGACACGAACAGTTTGGCCGCCATAAACCTTGACGCCCAAGCGTTTGCTTTGCGAGTCTCGGCCGTTCTTACTAGATCCTTTTGCTTTTGTACTTGCCATTTATGAACTCAATTGTACCCAATCTGGGGAAAATGGTCAACAGAGTTGGGATAAAAAGAATGCCTGACGGTTGTATGCCGTCAGGCAGGATTGCCGAACCAATTATTTAGCCGGAAGAGCCAAGACCTTCTCATAGACCATCTGAGCAATGTCGCCCAGTGTTATCGTCTCATGTCGATCCACGAAATCACTAATCTCTGCATCTGTAATCTCGACCCCAAACTCATCCTCTAGCTGCAGACAAAAGTCCAATACATCAACTTCTGCTCCCCACGCCAAATAAAGGCTTCCCAAGACCGTTTCAGGCAATGCCACTTCATCATCGGTCAGAATGGCTTCTTTCGCCACTCCTTCGAACCTCTGCCAGAATTCTTCTGGAAAAGTCATGTTTCTTCACCTCGTAGAAAGATACGGAAATTATACTTTTTCTTGGGCAGTTTTTCAATCCTTGGTTGGTAATTTTGTGCTTGGCTATTTAGGGTTAAGTTTGCTACAAAGAATTAGATATGGCCAAGCCTAATTTCGTTCACTTACACGTTCACTCTCATTACTCACTCCTGGACGGCTTGGGCAGGGTGGACCAACTTGTCGACAAGGCCGTCGAGCTGGGTATGCCAGGGTTGGCCCTAACTGACCACGGCGTTATGCACGGCGCCATTGAATTTTATTTAGCCTGCCAAAAAGCCGGCATTAAACCTATAATCGGCGTGGAAGCTTACGTGGCGCCACGCGCCCTAACCGACAAATCGGCCGGTATCGATACCAAGCCTTATCATATGGTTTTACTGGCTAAAAATTTCGCCGGTTATAAAAATTTAATCAAGCTCACCTCCGTCGCCCACATGGAAGGATATTACTACAAACCGCGTATCGATCGCGATCTGCTGAGTCGCCACAGCGAAGGACTAATCGGCGCTTCCGCCTGCTTGGCCAGCGAGACTTCGAGATTAATTCTAAATAAAGACTTTGAAGGCTTGGAAAAAACCGTTACCGAATACCGCGAAATTTTTGGCAAAGATAATTACTATCTTGAATTACAACATCACCCATCGATTCCCGAGCAGCACGTGGTTAACCAACACATCAAGGAACTAGCCAAAAAAACCGGCTTGCCGCTGATTTTAACCAACGATACTCACTACGTTAACTCCGACGATCACGTGACCCACGATCAGCTTGTTTGTATCCAAACCGGCCGCTTAGTGAGCGACACTAACCGTATGCTTTACACCGGCGACTTCTCCTTGAAAACGGCGGAGGAGATGGCCGCAGCCGTTCCCGATGTGCCGGAAGCAATCGAGAACACCGTCAAGATTGCCGATATGGTTGATTTAGAGATTCCGCTCGGCGGTGATCTTTTGCCAAACTTCCCCTTGCCGGCGGAAGAGACCGAAGAATCGATGCTTAGAAAGTGGTGCGAAGATGGCCTAAAAGAGCGTTATTCAACTATCACCCCCGAGCTAAAACAGCGCTTAGAGTACGAGCTCAGCGTTGTTCTGCGTATGGGTTTCCCAGGTTACTTTTTGATTGTGGCTGACTTTATTCGCCACGCCAAAAGCAAAGGCATAGTCGTTGGTCCGGGTCGTGGCTCTGGTGCCGGCTCGCTAATGGCTTACGTTACCGGCATTACCAACGTGGACCCAATTAAATACGGCCTACTTTTCGAACGTTTCTTAAACCCGGATCGTATCTCGATGCCAGACTTCGACTTGGACTTTGAAGACACCAGGCGAGGTGAAGTTATCGACTACGTTCGTCAGAAGTACGGCGACGACCACGTGGCCGGCATTATTACTTTCGGAACGATTCAAGCCCGAGCCGCCGTCCGTGACGTTGGTCGAGTTTTAGGCATGCCTTACGCCCAAGTTGATGCCATCGCCAAAGTAGTGCCACCACCAGTTCAGGGCCGCCATGTACCGCTTTCTAAATCTGTTACAGAGTCGCCGGAACTGAAAGAAGTTTACGACAAAGATCCTGAAGCTCATCAGCTTTTAGATGCCGCCGGCAAACTTGAAGGCACGATTCGCCACGCTTCCCAACACGCCTGCGCCATCGTTATCTCCAAGGAACCTTTGGAAGAGTACGTGCCGGTTCAAGCATCACAGGGCGGCGACGTTCACCAAGTTACTCAGTACTCAATGGGCCCAATCGAGAAAATTGGCCTGTTAAAAATGGACTTTTTGGGCCTGTCCAACTTAACAACTATGCGCAACGCCACCGAGATCATCGAGGCAGTTTACGGCAAACAAATAGATATTTACAACCTGCCGCTCGAGGATAAAAAAACTTACGAACTCTTGGGTCGTGGTGAAACAACAGGTGTATTCCAGTTAGAATCGGCCGGTATGAAACGCTACATCAAGGAGCTTAAACCAAGCCAGCTGGAAGATATCGTCGCTATGGTGGCGCTTTATCGTCCAGGTCCGATGCAGTGGATCCAGAGCTTTATAGATCGCAAAAACGGCAAAGAAGAGATTGAGTACTCGCACCCACTGGCCGAGAATTCGCTTAAAGCAACTTACGGTATTCCGGTATATCAGGAACAGGTGATGCAGATGAGTAAGGATATGTGCGGTTTCACCGGCGGCGAGGCCGATACTTTGCGAAAAGCTATCGGTAAAAAGATTCCAAAACTGATGGCCGAGATGAAAGAGAAGTTTATCGAAGGCGCCAAGAAAAATGGCGTGCCCGAAACAAAAGCCTCGGAAATCTGGAAACAACTCGAGGAATTTGCCGCTTACTGCTTCAACAAAAGCCACGCCGTTTGCTACGCCATGATCGCCTTTCAGACCGCCTACTTAAAAGCTCACTTCCCCGATTGCTATATGGCTGCCTTAATGACAAGCGATCTTGATAATCTTGAGCGTTTAACAATTGAGATTACCGAGTGCGAACGTATGGGCATGAAAGTTTTGAACCCAGACGTTAACGAATCGTTTGCCGCTTTCTCGGTGGTAAAAGACAATAGAAGCATTCGCTTTGGCTTGTCCGCTATCAAAAATGTTGGCCAGAATGTGGCCAAAGGAATTGTGGCCGAACGAAAGAAAAACGGGCCGTTTATAAACTTGGAAAACTTTTTGCAACGTTGTGGAAGCGTCGTTAATAAAAAGAGTTTGGAGAGTTTGGTTAAAACTGGCGCGTTGGATCGATTTGACACCCGTGGCAATCTTTACGCCGGGCTAGAGCTAATCGCCAAGTACGCTAATAACGGCAAAAATAGCAACGCCGACCAGCTAAACATTTTTGGTGAAGCCGAAGCTCAAGATGCTATCGCCAAGTTGGCGCTGCCACACGGCCCAGAAGATAAAAAAATGTTTTTGACCTGGGAGAAAGAACTTCTAGGATTGTATCTTTCTGACCATCCAATTAAGGAATACGCCAAACTGCTGGGCGAAGTGGCTCAGCCAATTAACGAAGTAACAATCGACAAAGCCAACACCACCGTTCGCGTTGGCGGAGTAACCGTTGAGGTCAAGAAAATTACCACCAAGTCCAACCAGATGATGGCTTTCGTTCAACTGGAAGACGCCACCGGCATGATTGAAGCGATAGTTTTCCCAACCATCTTCAAAGATCAGCAAGCTTTGTGGCAAAGCGACAAACTACTGTTAGTTGAGGGCAAAGTCAGCGACAAAGACGACGTACCAAAAATTCTAGTTGATAAGGTTTGGGAGCTAGATCATGTGACCAAGGCCAACTTGCCCGATATCGATTCCACTCGGCCTATGGCCAGGCCATCTAGTGGAAAGTGGGGGAGCAACGGTGGCAGCGGCAACGGCAAGAGCCCTGAGCCAGCCAAGAGCAAGAGTTTTTTGGTTGAAGTGCCTCGTAATGCCAACCGCGAAAAAATGGAAGAGCTAAAGCTTTTATTCTCTAAGCATCCCGGATCAGTTCCGGTGGAACTAAGGGTTATGCAAGACGGTAGCACGAAATTGATAAACACTAAGATGAAAGTAAAATCTTCGCCAGAATTAGAAGAAACTGTCGCGGCGTTACTATCTAGCTAGCAAGGCTTTACAGCCTTAACCATCAGTGCTACGGTCAGAATATGAAAGCTAGAGTGGACAGCTATACGTCGAGAAGATTTCATATTGTTTTGGACGCCTTTGGGTGCGAAGAAAAAAAGCTGTCCGACAAAAAAGCCATTAGCTCACTGATATTAAAGCTAGCTAGTTTAGTTGACATGAAAATATTAGCAGGGCCAATTGTTGTTGATGGTATACCTGAAAATCCCGGAGTAACTGCATTTGCGATTATCGATTTCTCTCACATTTCAATACATACTTTTACCAAGAATGGTGAGTTCTGCCTGGACGTTTTCTCTTGTAAATACTTCGACTCACAGAAGGTAATAAATTTTGTTAAAGAATATTTTAGCTTGCTAGACAATAATATCTACAGCTCTGTGGTTAGATACGATCAGATGAATATAAACAGGACGTTTGACACTTTCTCTCCCGAAAAATACCTTAAAGAATATTACCGAGTATTGAGCAGAGAGAATAAAGACATTCTAAATTGGTACAACAAGATATACTCCAAGATGAAAAGCGACAGCTACAAGCTCCTTGAAGTTGGTGGCGGTCCAACGGTTTACCAACTTCTATCGGCGGCCAATAAGGTTAAATCAATAACCTTTACTGATTACTCAGAAAATAACTTAGATAAGATAAGAGATTGGCAAAAAAATAATAGCCAAGCCTTTCAATGGGACGACTTTACTAGATATGTCTTGTCTTTAGAGGATAAGCCCAAGGGAGGAAGCGAAGTTGAAGAACGAAGCAAGCTCCTAAGAAAGAAGATTACAAGCATCGAACCCCTAAACCTTAACAACCTCAACGACAAGCTAGTAGATAGCTTCGATATAGTACAGTCTAACTTTTGTCCCGAAAGCGCGACTGACGACATTACCGAATACAAGAATATGCTTGATAATATACATTCCTATCTTAAGCCCAAGGGAATTCTACTTATGACAGCCCTTGAGGGAGCCATTGTTTACAAAAGTGGCGATAGTTACTTTCCTGCGATATATCTAGACGAAGATTTTGCCCAAAAATATTTATCAGAAGCTGGGTTCAGAATACTTTCTATCTCCAAGAAGAACTCCGAAAAACCATCAGAGTCAAAATACCACGGTATATTGTTTATTGAAGCCGAAAAGCCTTAAGCTCTACTAAACACTAGCGTTGAAGGTTTTACGAATCCTAGCTATCTCTTGCTGTATGTCATAGGGAATTGCTATATCTTCAAAATCCACTTTTGCATCACTTGAGGCAGTTTGAATATGAACAGTACCAAAATTGAATAGTGTGTGAATTGGTCCCTTTATTTCTGTGGAAATTTCCTGGATTCGGTCAATCTCAGCTTCGGAAATTTGGCGATTAAACAGTCCAATTTGTTCAATCCTAATAACTCTTTGATTAGTGATGATATATGTACCGCAGTCCCAGATAAACCACTGGTAAAGTGTGTATAAGATTCCTATAGCTACCGATATAACGACTGTATATGAAACAACTCTTGATGCACCAAATTTCCACAAAGCTACACCACAAACCGCAATTATTAGTACCCAGGCATAAAAAATCGGCATTAGTAGCCAAGAATGGTTCTTAGCAACTAGCAAAACTTGCTCGTCCGCTCTACGACCGCGAAAATTATATTCGTCTTCAGATATTTTTTGCGACATTTCTTTTGCCTCCATACGAGTAAAGCAGAACCAGCACCATCATTAAAGCCAGGGCGAACATACTGGCCTGAAGTTTGCCGAGCGACTCGGTGTTAACGGCGATAAGGCCAAACAAGGCGGTAATAAAATAGTACAGACCAACGATCTGCCAAGGTTTAAAACCGATGTCGAGCAAGCGGTGGTGAAGATGACGTTTGTCGGCCTGAAACGGCGACTGATGATGAATTATTCTAGAGCCCAAAACAACAATGGCATCAAGGAAGGGGATCGCCAGTACCAAAAAAGCGGTGGCGATTTTGCCGCCAGAAATTATCGCCAAAACCCCAACCATAAAACCAACAAACTGCGAGCCGGTATCGCCTAAGAAAGCTTTGGCACGAACAATATTAAAAGGTAGGAATCCGGCGATTGCCCCAAGGGCGGCCGTGGCCAATAAAGCATTGGCGTGGTTATTAACCTTGCTACTGACCGATAAGAAAATAATAAAAACCATGGCAATAGCGCTAACGCCACCAGCCAAACCATCGACACCATCGAGCCAGTTAATAACGTTGGTTAAGCCAACCAGCCACAGAATCGAGAAGATACTACTGAAGGCACCTAAAATTATCTTGCCTCCGAACGGACTAGAGAGCCACGGCACGTTCACTCCAAAGGCCACAATCATTAATGCCACAACGGTTTGAATAAATAGTCGTATCTGCCAAGGCAAACTCTTGAAGTCATCAGCAACGTTAAAGGCGCTCAGCAAAATTACTGACAGTAATACGCCAAACAAATTTTTGTCGATGCCCCAAACTTTCGCACCAGTAAAGACCAAACTAGTTGGAGAGAAGATAATAAATGCGGCCGTAACCACCAAAAATGAAACCACCACGGCGATACCACCAACTCTTGGAGTTGGCTTTTTGTGAAGATCGCGCTCGCGAACTTCGGTCATGAAAATATGACGCTTTTGGGCAAATTTAACCAGTAACGGCGTTAGAACGGCGGAGATGACGGCGGCAGCAAAGAAACTCAAGTAGTAGAGTTTCACTATCTGCCTCTACTTTCGGGTGTGCTTCTCGTGAAGCGGTGAATATTCAACTAGTTCATCCTGTTTAAACCAAATGCCAACTTCTACCACTGCTTCTTCAGGATTTCCGGATGCATGAACTAAGTTCTTAACAGTGATATTGCTAACGTTGGCATAAGCCTGAGTTACATGGGCGTAGTCGCCACGAATAGTTCCGGCCGGTGATTCGTTGGGATAGGTCGTGCCAACCAAGCGACGAACATTTGCAACCGCTTCAACACCCTCCAAAACCATAGCAACGATAGGGCCAGAAGATAAAAAGCCGGCCATCTCGTCCATAATCTGATTGGCTTTTTCGGCACCGAGTTTTGGTGTGTAACGCTCAACGAAATCGCCGTAGTGGGTTCTGGCCAACTCGGGAGTCGCTTGTAAAAGTTTCAGTCCAACAATTTTTAATCCAGCTCTTTCGAAACGGCTAATTACTTCGCCGATTAAGCTGCGGTCGACGGCGTCAGGTTTTATTAGTATCAAACTTCTTTGAATATGTTCTGTGTTCATGACTTTAATTGTAGCTAATATTTAATCTAACTGTAAGAACTCTTTGAATTTTTTATCGTCTTTGAACGGTCCGATTACCGATAGACACTGACGATCTTTGATTAAGAGTTTTTCAGCGATCGCTTTTACCTGTTCAGCGGTAACTTTTTCAATCTTTTCCTTGGACGATTCGATAGTGGTGTCGTCGCCAAGCATTCTGGCCACACCGTACCAACGAGCGATATCAAGCTGGCGATCGGAGCTTAAATCGTAGCTGCCAGTAATCTTGGCTTTGGCTTTTTTAAGTTCAACTTCGCTAACTAGCTCGCTACGAAGTTTAGTTAATTCTTCTTCTAGGGCTTCTAGCGTTAGGTTAATCTTGCCGGTATTCACGCCACCGGTAATTTGAATTAAGCCAGTGTCTTCGAAAGACTGCATCTCGGAGTGAATCGAGTAAGCCAAGCCTTTTTTCTCGCGAATATTTAGGAATAATCGGGAGCTCATGCCGTCACCGAGAACAGTATTGAGGACAGCGGCAGCGTAAAGATCTTCGCTTTTGTACTTTAAACATGGGTCAGCCACAGCCAACACAAAGTGCGTTTGGTCGGTGTCTTTGTCTTTCACGACCAGGCCTTTCTTGCTTGGAGTAGTAACCGGCTTAAATTCTGAGCGTTCGCCCATCTTTAGTTCGCCAAGATTCTTAGCAATTTCAGCATCGATGTCTTTGTCCTCTAAATTACCTACACATATAAAATAGGCTTGGTTCGGCTGATAGTGCTTCTTGTGATAAGCACGAAAATCTTCGATCGACATCTCCTGAATATTTTTTTCGGTACCGATAATTGAATAGCCAAGCGTGCTTTCTGGATACAGAATTTCACCGATCAGATCTTGAACTAAACTCGATGGATCGTCGTTCATGCGTCGAATCTCTTCAATAATAACGCCACGTTCGCGCTCTAAATCTGGTGCCGGCAATGTTGGATAAAAAGCTAGTTCACTTGGCATTTTTATGCCGAGCTGCCACTGATCTTGCGGCACAATATTCCAGTAGGCGGTGTGGTCGTTGGCCGTCCAAGCGTTAAAGTAACCACCGACACCCTCAACAGCTTCGGAAATTTCTTTAGTGTTGGCGTAAGATTTCGTACCTTTGAAAACCATGTGCTCCAAAAAATGAGCGATACCATTTATTTCCGGCGTTTCGTAACGCGAACCGCTGCGCACCACCAAAAAGTTTAAAATGGAGTGGAAATTGGGCAGATTTACTTTGACGATCGTCAGGCCGTTGTCGAGCTTGGATTTTTTTATATTTAATGACATGGTCACATTCTAACCTAATGACGGCCACGAGCAAGGGCGACAAATATCTGCCAAATGGCGCTATTTTTAGTAAACATTGACAGTACCACCCACACTCTTTAGTCTATTTTATAGAGGGGAGAAGATATTAATGATTAATGTTCCGATAGACAGAATCGTGCCACTCACGGACGCCCGTGATAATTTTAGCCGTATAGTTGCCGACATCGAGAACCAGAAAGATGGTATGTACGTCCTAACCAAGGGCGGCAAGCCAGCTATCGCACTTATTAATATAAATTACCTCGCCGAGATTATGGGCGAGAAACCAACCAGCTCCACAACCCCACAAATTCACGAAACGAAAAAAGAGGAAAAATCCGAAATTCATTACGTAGACTTGCCAAAAGTTGAAAGTTTTAGCGTGCCAAAAACGTCTGTGCCAACGCCAAAGATTGATCTACCATCTTTTGACGCCAAGCCTTTTTCGCCGCCAGTTGTGCCATTTCCAACAAAACCAGTAGCACCAACTCAGCCAACTTTTACACCTAAACCTGTATCTGCCCCGACTAATCCAGCACCGTTTGTAAAACCAATGGTAGATCCTTCGTGGATGAGCGCGCCGTCTAACACGACACCGCCACCATCGGCAGCGCCACGGACAGTTAATCCATGGCCAATCATGCCACCAAAATCCGAGCCGCTAGCAATTAATAGCACTCCATCAACTCAGTTCACGAACCCAACGCCACCACCAGTAGCTGCGCCAGTTACACCAACGCCACCGTTGCCAATGCCGCCGGTTACGCCACCACGACCAACCCCACCACCGTTGCCAGTTGCTCCACCGTTGCCAGTGCCACCTGCTCCAATTGCTAAGCCAATGTTCCCCATCTCTTCGCCTTCAACCCCACCAGCTCCAAGTTTTACTCCAGCACCTCCGCCGCCACCAGCCCCACCGGCTTTTGATTCCGCACCAAAACCGATTTTGCCACCTCCACCACCACCTGTTACTTCTTCGCCTACGCCAGTAGTACCAAAAGTTGATGTTCCGTTGCCACCACCACCTCCGCCAGCACCAATGGCAGAAAAAAAGGTAGATTTGCCACCACCACCAGAAAATCACATCACCATTCCTTTTGATGAACCACCAAAGACTGTCACTGAGCCAGGTGAACCAATGGATTCTATAAAAAAAGTTGAGCCATTAGCCGAACCAGCACCAAAGATACCGACTTCAACACCAGTTGCTCCGGCCGACGCGCCAAAGCCAGCCGCCCCAGTAGTTCAAGACATTGAGATATAGTTTGTGTCGTAAAGATTACAAGACAGAATTAACTGTTTTGTAGACTTGGAGTGTAACGAGCCCGGTCAAAAAACAGTTAATTCTGTCGAAGTATCGACGTGCAGAATTTGTGTCGTCAGTTCTTTAGTGCGTTTAGCGCACACTTATCCTTTGAAAAATCCTACACCCAAGAAGGTGATAATTATTCCAACCAAAGTTCCGCCAGTTACCTGTGCCGGCGTATGTTTATTTAAAGTTAAGCGCGCCCAAACTACCGGTATTAGCACTAAATACAGCCAAGCGTAATTTGCACCACCGAAGGCCACAAGCAAACTAACAGTCGTGGCCAGGCTAGCGGCGTGTAAACTTATCTTCCAGACAAAAGTAGTAATGGTCAGAACCATCAATAAAGCTGCAAGAGTAAAACTTAAAGCCGTTATAGTTTCATTATCCAATCGTCTCTGAACCATAAAACCCCCCACAATCGCGCCTAAAGTCATTAGCATCATCGGCACAAACCTGTCCTGACGTTTTGAAACATCGATATCAATCTGGTCTTCTTTTTTCCAGGTATAGGCCAAGTAAAGTGAGCTGGGGATAAATAAAAGCAATCCACTGATCAGCAACCAGTGCCAAAATTTGTCGGTACTAGGGGCAAAATGATAGATAATTAGCACCAGCCCGCCGAGCATAACTAGTGCTGGGTTCGCCAACACCGAGATTGTCTCGGCTAGGTCGTTTTTCCAGTCTATATTGGTTTTTGGCATACAAAAAAATAGTATCTTAATTCGTGTTAAAGTATACCGGAGTTATATAACAATGACTACAAAAAGAGCAATAAAAGAATTCTTAAAGTACTGCGTCGTTTCTAAAGGCTACTCGCCCAACACCGTTCGCAACTACACCACCTACCTGACACTTTTTGAGAACTGGACCGAAGAGAAAAAGATAACTGATATTGAGCAAGTAACTGCCGAAGATATTGTCGATTTTCAGATAGAAAAACTTTACGAGGTGGGAAAAAGCAAATCGACTCAAAACTATTATTTAATTGCTATCCGTGCATTGCTGAAATACTTAATCAACCGTGACGTCGAAGTGATGTCGCCAGAAAAAATTACCCTGAGCAAAACTCGTGGCCGCCAAGTTAGCTTCCTGGAACCGGAAGAAGTTGCCCAGATTAGAACCGCCATTCCAATCGGTGACCTGTCAGGACTGCGTGACCGAGCCATATATAGCATGCTTTATTCCACCGGTTTGCGTATCAGCGAGCTAACAGAATTAAAACGCAACCAAGTTAGCGTTGTCTCCGGCGAGTTCTCGGTTAAAGGCAAGGGCGGTAAAGTCCGGCCAGTTTTCTTAACAGAAGAAGCTATCGAGGATTTGGGTGATTATATCGATGTTCGCCAAGACGTGAACCCGTATTTATTTATCCGCCACTTCACCAACCCCGAGCTAGATAACAAGAAGAATCCCCTATCGGCACGTTCAATTCAGCGAATGCTTAATAAATATGCTCGCGCAGCTGGTATCACCAAGCCCATCAGCCCCCACAAGCTGCGTCACAGCTTCGCTACCGACCTTTTACGCAACGGTGCGGATCTTCGTTCGGTTCAGGCCTTACTTGGCCACAGCTCGATTGCTACCACCCAAGTCTATACCCACATCACCGACAAATCCCTCCGGGAAGTCCACAAAAAATTCCACGACAAAGCTAGTAATTAACCCCTTGAAAGGATATGCCAAAGTACGGTATACTATCCCTTGAATGTCAGAGATAAAAGAAATTACTGAAACACCAACAAAGGCAGAGCAGCTGTATCTTTTGTCGGCTTTAATCAAGAACGAAGCTGAGCTTGATGGTATTGTTGAGTATCTTAAGAAATTCGACGTTAAAATTAAAAAATCTGAGAGCCTCGGTCCAAAGACTCTATCTTTCCCAGTTAAAAAACATCACGAGCTAATTTTAATCTCTATTTTCTTTACGACCGACCCATCTGAAGTTGGCAAGATAGAAAAAGGCCTACATCACGAAGAAGAAGTGTTGCGTTTCCTTTTAACCGATTGGAAGGGTGACATGGAACAGCGCCAGAACCGACCTCGCAAAAAGTACGACAAGGACGAGAAGAATGTTTAGTTTAAACCGCGCCGAAATTATTGGTAACTTGACCCGCGATCCAGAGATTCGCAGCTTACCAAGTGGTCAGACCGTTTGTTCGTTTGCCGTAGCTACTAACCGCCGTTGGAAAGACAAAGACGGCAATACTCAGGATTCAACCGAGTATCACGAGATTAGTATCTGGGGCAAACCAGGCGAATGGGCTGCTAGCTCGCTTTCAAAGGGTAAAAAAGTTTACATCGAAGGCCGTTTGCAGACTCGTAGCTGGGAAGGTACCGATGGCGCTAAGCGTCAGCGAACCGAGATCGTAGCTGATAACTTTATCGCCCTAGCACCAAAAGACGGCGCCAACTCGTTTGACGTTGCCTCTGCCATCACCGAAGGAGCTGATCACGAGAAACCAAGCAAAAAAGAAACCAAGAAGTCGGAGACCGAAACAACCACCGACGAGATTAACCTAGACGACATTCCATTCTAAACATGAAAAGAAAAGTTGACTGTTACTTTACGAAAAACCAGATCAAAGAAATCGACTACCGCGATACCGCTCTTTTGGGTCGCTATTTGACCAGCTGGGGCAAGATTAAGAGCGCCAAAGACACCAATACTTCAACCAAGTACCAGCGTCAGCTCGGCGTTGCTATTAAACGCGCAAGATTCCTAGGTTTGCTGCCTTACGCTAAAAGAGGTTAAGAATGTTAAATTTAGGTGAAGTTCGCCCCGGCGACAAGATTACTTGCTCGAATTTAATCGATGTAAGTATTTTATCGG
This sequence comes from uncultured Candidatus Berkelbacteria bacterium, assembly GCA_903839975.1. Lineage (GTDB taxonomy): Bacteria > Patescibacteriota > UBA1384 > 2-12-FULL-50-11 > 2-12-FULL-50-11 > CAIMEH01. The sequence goes on along the minus strand of CAIMEH010000013.1, from coordinate 34,155 downwards.
ATAATATAATATATTCGAACAAACAATGCTGAACCTAGGAGAAGTCAGACCAGGTGATAAAATAATCTTCCGTGAATCACCTCACGTCGTTGTTGCTGCCGATCATCTGAAGATGGGTCGTGGCGGCGCCAAATTGGTGACCAAATTGCGCAATCTGCTTGATGGTTCGGTTTACGACTACACTTTTGCCGGCAACGAACGCCTCGATGAGGCTGACATCAGCTACAAACAAACTCAGTATCTGTATCTTGAAGCGGGCGAAGCTTACTTTATGACCAACGACACTTTCGAGACAGTTTCCCTAAAATTACCGGAAAACCGAGTTCGTTTCCTCAAAGAAGGCGAGAACGTCGACCTTATGATGTGGAAAGACCAACCAATAGACGTTAACCTACCGAAAAAAGTTGAGTTAAAGGTTGTTTACACCGAACCAGGCTTTAAAGGCAATACAGCTAGTTCAGTTCTAAAACCAGCCAAGTTAGAAACCGGCGCCGAGATAAACGTGCCACTGTTCATTAAAGAAGGCGACGTTATTCAGATTAATACAGATACCGCCGAATACACTTCCCGCGTCTCGCACTAAATTTTACGGACCAATTATTGGGGTACTATAACCAATATTATTATTGCTATCAATTTCCCTGGCAACATAAAGGTGAAAATTAAGACTATTAGTAATTTCGTAGCCGTTATTGTTTGTCTGTGAACCAGCGCCAATCGCAAGTGGAGAAACAGAGTACGGCGAGTTAGCGCTCTTGCTTAATAAGCCTAGTAGGTTCTGGTCGTGAAGAGTACTTAAGAAACGTACCGTCGTGCCGCTAGCCTTGGTTGGAGTGGCTGTGGTACCGACAACAACCGCCGTTGGCGAACCAGACAAGGCGTGGGCAGCGCCAACAGAATAATACAACGCAGCTGTGTTATAGCCAGCTGGCTTACTAGCTGGATAGACAAGCGTTGGAGCACCCGTGACTGACAATGTGTACGGCGCGTCCATCGATACTCTTGTTCTAACGTAGTTACCCGAAGGAGAGGATGCATAATTCATCGATCTAGCAATTCCTCCGACACTGTTAGCAGGTATCGTGCCACTTGAGCCACCGCCAATAATTTTTCCGTTTCTATCAATATAAGAGAGGTGTATGACTACTGGACTACTCGTTGGGTTAATTACTTGGGCATAAGTAAAACTACTTTGTCCAAGATAAAGCGCCTGTGGTGTAATTGCATAAAGCTGTGGTGTGGCAAATGACGTAGCTACCCCTTTGAATTTAGCCGAGTACCAAGCCGTAAAATCACTTCTCAGGGTTCCAAGATCTGAGTCTGGATCGATATTAGTGTGCTCGGTAAAATCGTTCCAGGAAGAGATAATCGTCCATGGGCCATTAGCCTTGTTGGCAATAATCGCATTCCAAGAGCTGATGTAGTTCTGGATTCCAGCCGAGTCAGTGAGCTCGTCGATGCCATTTCCGGAGCTGCGATAATACCCTGGCATCGAGCCACCAAAAAACGGCTTGCCGCCCATATCGCTGATAATTGTTGACCAGTAGGCAACACTTGTATTCTCGAAATTATAACCAGCATCAACGTACGGAATTACCTGAGAGACGCTGGTATTTATCTGTGCAGCAGTTTGAGTTAAGTCAACGGTTCTGCCAGCATTTAGCTTTCCGACCCAGTAAATTGGGCAGCTGATTCCAGCCTTAATTGATGTCCAGGCAGCCGAGTAGGCGGCTGCGTTAGTTCTGTCGGCAGGATCACTGTAGGCAAAAACAACTAGCTTATCACCAACTTTGGCGGCCGATGAGTGACCGGCAGCAGCACTGCAGTATTGGTTTCCGTAAGCAATGTAGCCACTTTGCGTTTTGTTATAGTCTGGCGTCGCAGAAGGTGAATAATAAGGGTTGGTTGACGCCCCAAAGTTAATTGACGGAGCAACATAGAAGCCGGCTGCGTCGGTAGTAGAGTTAACGGCTTTAAGCATATTGTTCATATCCGGTAGCGTATCGATTACAAAACCATCGACACCTGCTTTCTTGGCATTGGTAATGTCGTTCTGGGCATCAATATCAAGCGGGAAGGTTGATCCCCACTGAGTACTGGTGTTGTGATAATCGAAAGTTGGAATATTCCAGGCCCAGACCAAATTTTTAGTAAGTAGATCTGATGTTGTTCCACCACCACTACCGCCAAGATAGCTCAACCCACCTTGAAACCGTGGGATTGTAATATTGGTACCATTTAACGTTAGTTGAGTCGGTGAAGGGCAGTCAGGATAGGATGGATTGGCCGCAGCAGTATCCAATGGCTTACAGCTAGAGTCATGATCGGAAGCACTTAATGATGCTGTTACGCCAGGGCCGGTACTAGAATTCAAACCAGCTAGATAACTTCCAACAACCCAAATCAGGAAAGTTCCGACTACTAGCAAGATAACCGCGCTAACAATCGTCGCAGCGGCATTTAGTTTGATGTACTTCCGAATTTTTTTAAGATTAAAATTCATCCCTCCAGACTACCATAGCATTTTTAAGAGCCTAGTAATAATCTTTTCTTGATGCGAAAACAAGGAAATTTTGTGCGAAAAATTCGAGTTTGCGAGGAGGGATAGCTGGCCTACCTTGACGAGCAACTCGAGTTTTGCAGCCAAAATTTACAGTTTGCAGCTATCTGAAAGGATTGTTAGTAGACTCTAACGTAGAGATAACTAGGGGAATTTGGTACTGTAATAGCATGATCATAGAAGCGACCCATTGTAAGGGGCTGCCGGTTGTTGATAGCTCCGGTACCGAATATGGCGTTATTGATTTCCTGGTGTACGACGGCAAGATCGGCCAAGCAGTCGGGCTGCAAGTCGCAAAAAGCGGAGTAGTGAAAAAATTCTTTGGCCTGGAGTGGCGAGACATTGCCAGCTCAAATCGCCGCGCCATTGTAATTCACGATAAATCCGCCCTAAAAACTAACTTAAAAGATCTGGACAATATCTACCACCACTACGGCCGGGTAATTAACGTAACCGCCACTACCGAGTCCGGTAAGCGCATCGGCCGCATTAGCGATGTTTTAATCGACGCCGATACCGGCTTGATTGTTCGTTTCGTTATTCGAAGTTTGTTTCACGAACGAATTATTCCCCGACATTTTCTGGTAAGTATCACCCCGAACGCGGTTGTTTTTCAGGATGTTGTGGACCAGCCAATATTCGACAAACTGGCCATTGAAATCCCCATAATCGAACCAACTGCTTAAATGGTCACGTACGACGAATTCTCGAAATTAGAGATTAAGATCGGCAAGGTTTTGTCGGTGGAAAAAGTTGAAGGTACCGACCGGTTGCTGAAATTTGAGTTCGATTTCGGTAGCGAAAAACGAACAATTATCGGCGGCTGGGCTATTTCGTATCCCGATCCATCGGTTTTGGTTGGAACGCTCATGCCGGTTTTAATGAATTTAGAGCCACGAGTAATTCGTGGCATTGAGAGCCAAGGGATGATTTTGAGTGCGGTAGCACGAAAACTCAAGCCGCAAAGCGGCGAGATTTTGTCGGCCGAATATGATGAGCAGCCAGTGGCTCTGCACCCCGACCCAGAAAAAGACGTTGGCCTCGGCGCCCAGATTCGCTAACAGCCTTATAGCGTATTGACCCACTTGCCCGTATTGGCATATAATTTGCGTACGCTCAACTTGAGCAAAACAAGGAGAAGATTGTGGAAAAAATCCATGCGATAATTCCAGACGGCTCCGGAGGTTTTGTGACGTTGTGCGGTCACGCAGTACAATATTTCTTGCCGATTAAGAATCATAATCTTAGTTGCAACGACACGGAAGTTTGTGAAGTATGTAGGAATGACCGCCGGTTACTCTACCCCGTATCCGTAGTGCCGGTGGCCGTTTGGGTCATCGACAAGAAGACAATTGAGGCAGTTGTTCGATCTCTTAGAAGAAATCCGATGGCTTACGGAGAATTGATTCAAACGTATAGCCGCAGAAAAGCAGTTGCCTGAAGACCCTGGCCTTCCGTTCACACGGAAGGCCTTCGACTTATCCAGTAAAGAAAACCGCCGCGGAGAAGCCGTGACGGTTATATGTAAACAAGCTTGAAAGGAACATCACACTTCTTGGCAAATGCCTCAAGAGCATTTATTCCCTCCGGATTAGACAGGTCGAAGAGCCCGATAAACGGGTTCCAAAACGAAACATCCTCAAGCGGACGATTCAACTTCTTCTGGTAGCAGATCGGCGGATAGCCGAAAGCTGCCTTGAACCACCACATCGAACGCTGGCATTCAAAGCCGAGCCAATGGCCTTCTGGCCCATTGAGCCAATACATCGGCTCGATTAACTGCTTCAACCCTGTTCGATGAAGAAATATTCCTTCGGGAGAAAGGTAGGCGCAGCAGATATCAACTGCGGCCACCATCTCATCGACAGTTTGTAGTTTTTCCGCAACTGACATGTGCAATCACCTCACATCCAGCCTACTCCGCTTTTTTGCGAAAAGAAAAAGGCGCCGAAGCGCCTGTGTGTCAACTGACACCGAACGGTAAGTCCTGGTCAGTTATCAGTTGTTTATAGACAATGGGATTAGCCATTATCACCTCGCAGTTCTGAACGTCGTAACTGGTCTTTCCAATGTTTGCGACCGTACCACCTGCCTCTTGGATTAAGAGCGCACCAGGTGCATAATCCCAGCTTTTGCCGTAACCGTTAACCGAGACCTTGGCCTCTAGCGCCCCGCTCGCCACCATTGCCAACTCGTAACCGCTGGCGCAAAACTGCATCAAGCAGATTCGCTGTCTTAGTTTGAGACGAAGCTCAATATGCTCGGGGTTACTGCGCAGGTTTGCCTCAAAGATCATCGCCCCATTCTCGAGCGAACGCTCGCTAACGTGTATCGGTTCGCCGCCAAGCCAAGAGCCACTGCCCTTTAGGGCGTAGAACGTTTGGAATTGAGCGATACAGTCAATAATCGAGAGAACTGGTTTTCCTTCTTCGATTAGCGCTAATTGAACTGAGCAAAATGGTAACCCTCTAATAAATGGGTCCGTACCGTCAATCGGGTCGGCCGACCAATACCGGTCACCTTCTTTGACCTGGCCAAATTCCTCGCCACGAAAGCCGATACCATGATCGAGCTTAGTTAGCTCGTCAAATAGTATCTGCTCAGTTTGCCTATCGAGTTCCGTAACCATATCGCAATCCGTAGCGTGTTCTTTTCTCTCACCCTTCACGTTTCCGTAGAAAGGTCGAAGCTTGTTGGTCGCTTCAGTAACTATGTCGAGCGCTTTCAATAAGAGTTGTTCGTTGTTCATATTCCACCTATATGTTTGTCCAATTTCTTGGACGATGTGCTGAAAGCAGTATATCAGAGGTAAGAGATGTTATGAAGGCACCGCGGGTAAATAAAAAAGGCTCTGGCGAGCCTTTTTCACAAACCGATACTCTATTTGATCACATTCCCATACCGCCCATACCCGACATATCGGGCATAGCAGGGGCGTCTTTAGCAGGGAGGTCAGTAACAGCGGCCTCAGTGGTTAAGACCATGGCGGCCACGCTAGTGGCATTCTGGAGGGCTGTACGAGTGACTTTGAGTGGGTCGATAATACCGGCGCCGATCATATCTACCATCTTGTCGGCTTTGGCATCGTAACCAGTGCCTTTTTTGGATTTTTTAATCTCAGAGACAATAACCGCGCCCTCGGCACCGGCGTTGAAAGCGATCTGCCAGGCTGGAGCAACTAATGCATTACGAACGATATTAACTCCTAGTTTTTCGTCGCCAGTTAAGGTCATTTTTTCGATAGCTGCAAGCGCTTCGATAAATGCTACGCCACCACCGGAAACGATTCCTTCTTCGATAGCGGCTCGAGTTGCTTCTTTGGCATCTTCAACTCGGTGTTGTTTCTCTTTCTGCTCAACTTCGCTGGCGGCACCAACTTTAATAACTGCAACGCCACCAGATAATTTACCGAGACGTTCCTGAAGTTTCTCTTTATCGTAGTCACTGGTAGCTTTGTCAATTTGGGTTTTAATTTGAGCCACACGAGCCTTTATCTCTTTCTCGGAACCCTTGCCGTCGACGATAGTGGTTTTCTCTTTGTCGGTCACCACACGACGGGCAGAGCCCAACATATCGATGGTGGCAGCGTCGAGCTTCATACCTTTTTCTTCGGAGATAACTTGGCCACCTGTTAGCACGGCAATGTCTTGAAGCATCTCTTTGCGGCGATCGCCAAAGCCCGGAGCTTTAACAGCGACAATGTTCAAGATGCCACGGATTTTGTTGACGATAATGGTTGCCAAGGCTTCGCCCTCGATGTCTTCGGCGATAATAACCAAGTCTTTTTTACCGGACTTAGCCAGCTCCTCGAGCAATGGCAGAATCTCTTGAATTGAGCCAATTTTTTTGTCGGTAATTAGCAGATATGGATTTTCGATTTTCGCTTCCATGCGGGCCGAGTCGGTAACCATATAGGCCGAGAGGTAACCCTGGTCGAACTGCATACCCTCGGTAGTTTCCCAACCGGTATCGATGCTTTGGGAGGCTTCAACGGTAATAACTCCGTTGTTGCCAACTTTGTCGAAGACTTCACCGATGAGTTTGCCGATCTCTGGATCGTTAGCCGAGATAGCAGCAACCTGAGAGATCTCTTCCTTGGTAGTAATTTTTTTAGCGTTCTTTTTGAGATGTTCAACGACCGCCTCAGCGGCTTGCTCCATCCCGCGACGAATCATCATTGCGCTCGAACCTTGAGCAACATTCTTCAGACCCTCATTAATCATGGCTTGTGCCAGTAAGGTTGCGGTGGTGGTACCGTCACCGACGATATCGTTGGTTTTAGAAGCAACTTCTTTCACTAACTGTGCACCCATATTCTCGAACTTGTCTTCGAGCTCGATCTCCTTTGCGATTGTGACGCCATCGTTAGTGATAGTTGGTCCGCCGTAGCCCTTATCGAGTAGAACGTTGCGACCCTTCGGGCCGAGAGTAACTTTAACTGTGTCTGCTAGCTTGTTAACGCCAATTTTAATTTTTTCGCGGGCATCAGATGAAAATAGAATTTGTTTTGCCATTTATTTGCTCCCAATATTTTTAGCCATTTTCTTGAGTATCTCCGTGGTACCATCTTCGACGATTCCCAAGATGTCGTCTTCACGTAGTATTTTGTAATCGGCGCCATCGGATTTAAAATCTTTACCGCCCCAGTTCTCGAACATAACTTTATCGCCCTTTTTCAGTTCAACGGCAATGCGCTTGCCGTCTTTGTCTAAGCGGCCCGGGCCAACAGCAATAACTTCACCCTCTTGTGGTTTTTCTTTGGCAGTATCAGGAATGATAATGCCAGATTTTAACTTCTGCTGCGCGCTTTCGACTTTGACCACAACTCGATCAGCTAATGGTTTTACATGCATGTTTATTAGCCTCCTTTATGCTTTTTATATATCTGTATTGTAAAGCGAGCTTTACATAAGTCAAGAATATGTCGCACAGAACACGAATGATGTTTTTTTATATCTATTTAAGTTAGTATGCGAGTGTATTTTGTATTTTATATTTCGACGAAAGAGCAAGGAAGGCAACGAGAATGAGGAAAGGTAACTACGACGGTAACGTTAATTTGAAGTACCCTATCAACATTTGCTGCTTCTTCGCATGTGCGGCAAAGGGACAGGTGCAAACCGAAGCCAGACGCAAGGAAGCAATCGACGCAATATGGGCGATTATCAATCTCTTTAAGGACTTCGGGACGAAACCCGAGGTCAGAAGCGACTTGGCGCGCATCTTTGGCGAAGAGCTGAGCTCAAACCAGCTCAAAGCCAGCGGTGAAGCTGCGGGACTGTTCGAAACCCTGAAGAAACAGCTTAAAGGCCTAGAAAAGAGAATTAAGAATCTTGGCGACAAGAATCCGATTACTCAAGCGGAAGCGGACGATTATTTCAACAGAATTATCGACCCAATTAGGTCGGTCATCGCCAAGGAGTACATGTTTGCGGAGGTCGAGGAACGTGAACTTGTTCACGCCTAGAGCAGAACTAATTTACCGGCGCCCACCTATGGGCGCCGGATTCTTTTTTAGAAGTAAATGCCGCCGGGCCTAGTGATTACGCATACTCCAGCTGGAAGCTGCAATCACATAGGAGCCGGCGGCGGGTCATGGGCAGAAGGCATCTACCTCAACGATTAAGTCGTTTTAGGTTGAACATTGCAATATTGCCAATAGCAATTGCAAAGAATCCTAACAATACTATACCGATCTCGATTGCTTGATTGGACGAGAACATACTGGAGTCGGCTAACTCTGCCAGCACAAATCCCGACTTTAAAGCAACAAGAAAGACCAGCAAGATCCCAATGAACGTCATTAACATTCTCAACTTGTCACCCTACCATTTTTAGGTTCGAACGAACCTGCGTTACCTTAATAATATCACTCACACAAACAAAAACACCCCCAAAACTGGGGGTGTTTTTGTTTAAAGTAACGTTATCTAGAAGCCGAAGTCGATCCTCCAGGAGTGGTAGCAGTAAAGGCGAAGGTCGAGGCAATGTTATTTAGCTCAGCATCTGACAAGACAGAAGCAATTGCCGATGTCTGTGGCGTGGTGCTGAAAGTTACTACAGTTGAGCCTTTCATGAAAGCAACCACACCGTTCCACTGTGTTGGGTTGCTAAGACTGTCGGTCCAGACGAATGTTTTAGCAGCCAATCCAGCAATGGTAGCGCTAGTAATGTTTATTGGTTTAGTAAGAACTGTTTCAACATTGGTGTGCGCATGGCCCGGGGTAGATGTGTTAGTGTCAAGAGCAGCAGTCTTGGTAAATGATTGATTTATGAAGTTAAGAAGCGATGTCTGGGTCGTTGTATAGATGCTTAGCAAGTGCGTAGCAGTGCCTCCATCGCTAATCGGACCGAAGAATTTTAGCTCACTTGGCTGAGTGCCTGCAGTCAAACTAACAGCGCTTCCTGTTGCAGGATATTTAAAGCTAAAACCAAATTCCGTGTTTGTGTATGTCTGCCAGTCAGCGGTTGGACTTGGTGTTGGAGTAGGTGTAGTTGTCGTTGCAGGTAGATTTGCCCACATATCAACCTCGTAGATGCTAACTCCGTTAGGAACATTAACTGCCGCTACACCATCAGTTACAAATGGCGCCGTTGGCATAAGAGTTACGCCTGGCACACTCGCTAATCCACCGGCATCCAACAGAGCGCCAGTGTATAGGGTGGTATCAATCTTTGATGTTTGACCGCTCTTGAAAACATACCCAGCTAGATTGCTCTTGCCGATCGTGAGATTAATCTGGCCAGCGGGGTTGATATAACCTGTAATTGTCGCGCCAACTGGAGTTGTACCATTACAACCGTATAGGTAGAGGCTAGTTGATGGCACTGGGCAGACATTTGTGCTCGACACATCCGTTGTTCCAGTAATCATTCCTGTTTTTGAGATAGTTAAAGCCAAGACGTCAGCGACCGGCATTCGTCCGATTGTCGATACCTGCAACCTCATACTGCCAGCAAAAGGTGAGCCAGCTAATACTTGGGCAACGCACGAAGCTAAATCGCTGCTAGACTTGCCTAGATATCTTGTAGTACCAACGCATTTAGAAAAAGTACCCCACTGAGTGTTGGACCATTGAGTCGGCGAGGTGGTAGTGCCATCGCTTGATTTTATTCCAAGCACCGTCCCTAAAGCACCAACTCCAACAAGACCACCAGCATGCAACCCAGTCGAATCAGATACTGGGGAGTAAAGCAAAAAACCAGCCACTAAACCTATAATAAGCATCGCCACCGACCAGAGAACTGCAATACGCTTTGTGATCATCCTTCCCCTCTCTAAATAGTTCAATTTAAAATCTTAATTTAAGCTTAGTACTTTTTATAACGATTTCAACAAGTAGAATGTGGCTGTTCAGAAAGACAGGTAATGGCTAGAATAGAAGGGATGGAAAAACTACTTAGTGGCATTCAGCCAACCGGCGAACTACATATCGGCAACTACCTTGGCGCCGTCAAACAGATGGTGGAGTTTCAGCACGACTACGACGCTTTTTTCTTTATTGCCGATTTGCATACTCTCTCGATAAAACCTTCTCCCGAGAAGATGCGCAGCCAGACGCTTGACCTGTTAGCGATGATGGTGGCCTTAGGAATTGACCCGAAATCCTCAACACTATTCGTTCAGTCCCAGATTCCCGCCCACGCCGAGCTCGGTCAGCTTTTTGGCAACTTTACTTCTTTGGGCCAGCTTAATCGCATGACTCAGTTTAAGGAGAAATCAGATCGTCACGGCCAGAACGTCGGCTTATTCACTTATCCAGTTTTACAGGCTGCTGATATTGCCCTTTACGGCGCCGAAGTGGTGCCAGTTGGCGAAGACCAAGTTCAGCATCTCGAACTTTCCCGAGAGATTATCCGTTCAGTTAATCACTTTGTCGGAGATAATATACTGGTTGAACCGAAGCCGCTCCTGACTAAAGCTGCCCGAATCATGGCCCTAAACGACCCATCAAAGAAGATGAGCAAGAGCATTCCAGGCTCAGCGATCGGCTTGTTAGCCACCGAAGGAGAAATTACCCAAACCATCAAGCGCGCCGTTACCGACACCGATCCAAATTCAGGCGAGATGAGCCCGGGCGTCAAAAATCTATTTGTCATCCTTGAAGGCGTTAGCGACCCGGAGACCGTCAAACATTTCGAAGAGCAGCACAAGAAGGGGACTATCCGCTACAGCGAGCTGAAAGAACAACTAATTGAAGATATTATTCGTTTTCTAAAACCAATTCAAAAAACTTATGCATCACTGCGTAAGGACGAGGCAGGGCTAATTAAGATAGCAGAAGAAGGTCGGAAAAAAGCCGAGCCAGTTGCCGAAGAAACCCTGAAAAAGGTTAAAGAATCCCTCGGTTTACTTTAGAGCTTCACCCCTTGATTGACATATTTTTTTGGCGCATAATTTTCGCATCCTGAGTGCAAGGAGGTCTAAAAATGCGCTCGCTTCAAGTTCGTACCTTGGGTGATCTATCGCAATCAAGCGATGTCGTTGCCCCAAAATTAGTCGTAAAACCCATCGAGTACAAACCGATCTGCTTCTATTGTAAGCAGAAAGGGAAATTTCGAAGGGTGAGTAGTGCCGCATTCTCCGAAGGCCGGTCTGTATCCGTGCCAGAGATGAAACAGGGGAAGATAATCGATGTTGTCTATGGAATATGCAACATCTGCGCTGACGATATCCGGAAAAACGTCAGTGTCGTCTAACACATAAAAGCGCTTTGGGTAGGAGAACTCGAAGCGCTTAAACTTTGTGATCTTCAATCAGCGACCGAAGCTCGGCGGTTTTCTGCTCGCAGATATTTTTGTCGGTTGATTCTACATTCAATCGGAGTAACGGTTCGGTATTACTGGAACGCAGATTAAATCGCCAGCTGTTAAAATCGATTGAGATGCCGTCGGTCGTGTCGATCTTGCCGTCGGGATATTCTTTTTTTATAGCTTCTATCGCCGTCTGGGCATCTTTAACCTTGAAATTAATCTCACCGGAGACGAAGTATTTTTCTCTAAGCGGGGCTGCTATTTCTGAAACTTTTTGTTTCTTCTGGGCTATTAACTCGAGGAAATAAAGAAATGTTAGCAAGCCGTTATCCGCGTTATAGAAATCGCGGTAGTAGTAGTGACCGCTCATCTCGCCGGCAAAGAGTGCCTGTTCGCTACGCATGCGGTTTTTGATAAAAGTGTGGCCAGTTTTGGTTTCGATCGGGATTCCGCCAGTAGCGGTAATTGAATCACGAGTAGCATAGATATTTCGTGGGTCGTAGAGAATCTTTTGTTTAGGATTTTTCTCGAGTAAGTGTACAGCGAGCAAGGCCGTCATGTGGCAGCCTTCTATAAACGTACCACTTTCGTCGGCGATGTAGCAACGATCGCCATCCGCGTCCCAAGCTACTCCCATATTTGCGCCGTTTTCTTTGACTTGTGCGCTAGTTTCAGCCCTATTCTCTGGTATTAAAGGATCGGGGCGGCCTTTTGGAAATGTTCCATCTGGTTCGAAGTTAAGTTCAACTAGTTCGATTGGCAACTCCATTTTCTCGATTAACTTCTTTGCCATAACGCCACTCATGCCAAAGTTGCCGTTGGCGACAATCTTGAGTTGTGGCAAATCTTTTAAATTAACTAGCTTGGCGATGTAATCTAGGTACTCGTCGGTTAAATCTTTCTGCCTAACTTCACCTTTTGTTTCAGCAGAAAATTCCTGACCGCTAAGAGCCATTTCTTTTATCTGCAATAAACCGGTATCAGTTGAGATAGCCTCGACGCCTTTTTTGACCATCTTGAGGCCGTTATACTCAGCTGGATTGTGACTGGCCGAAACCTGGATACCGCCATCCAAACCAAGCAAGCCTACCGCAAAGTACATCATCTCCGTTGGTACGACTCCGATGTCGATGACATTTACGCCCATTGAAATTAGTCCCTCGATAACGGCTTTTTGCAAACTTGGCCCGGAAACGCGAACGTCGCGACCAACGGCAACGGTTTTTGGTTGAATATACATGGCGAAGGCCTGAGCAATTCTCTTAAACGAATCTTCGTTAACCTGGTCTGGATAAGTCCCGCGGATGTCGTAAGCTTTAAAAATTTTCTCGTTCATATCTTGAACGTACTTTTTTTGAAGGAAAAAGAAAAGCCGCCATACGTCAGTTTTGACGTATGGCGGCATGGTGTCGGTCAGATTCCGAGACCTTTTTGGCCGGCTCGGATCTGGGCATTGATTCGGCTGCGCCTGTCGCGTGCGACCTTGCCAGCTTCCGGATCAAACGGAATAAAAACCCGAATCTGCTTTAGAGTCACTGGTCCGATACCCCTAATCGAAAGCAGCTGTCGGTCAGTCGCTCTGGCGATCCGGACGGTTGAGTCGTAGCAAGTCGCCTTAAGCAGCTTAATTACCCACCAATCAAGCGGAATAACTGCAAGCGGCTCGTGCCGACAGTCGTGCACCTCTTCATGATACAGAGCGCATCGGTCACGAAGCTTCTTGAGAGCACTTTGATAGGTGCGCTCGGTTGCCTCGTACGTGCACTCTTCTCTCGGAAAATGCTTTGACCCGAATTGCCTCATCTTCTCGAACTCTTTATGAATTCGACTGATGATACCAATCTCCTCCGCCGGTGAAGGCGGCACCGTCCTGACCAGAGCATTCTCGTCCGTGAAGAACATAAACAAACAGGTTTTTTCCTGTTCGGTCGTGACTTCCTTTAGGAAGTCTTCTTTAAATCTAAAATAGAAAGGCTTAACCCTTCCAAACTCGAGTTTGTCCAATTTTCGGCCCCCTTAAGGAACAAGATATTATGGCCAGCTTAGCATATTTAACCTGAAAAGTCAAGGGTTTAAGCAGTAAATTGGTGTCCTTGACACTTTGACGGTTCGCCCGTAGGGTGGGCTAGATGTCAACAAAGTTTGTCTTTGTGACTGGAGGTGTTTTATCTGGGGTCGGCAAGGGGATTGTGGCCGCCTCGCTTGGAAACCTCCTGAAGAATCGGGGCTATCGCGTTTTCCTCCAAAAGTTTGACCCCTACTTAAATACTGATGCCGGCACTTTGAACCCCGCCGAACACGGCGAGTGTTTTGTTACTGCCGACGGCGCCGAAACCGATCTGGACTTGGGCCATTATGAAAGATTTTTAAACGAAGAGATGTCGCGCGAGTCCTCGGTGATGAGCGGCTCGATCTACGGGGCAGTTATAGAGAAAGAACGTCAGGGAAAATACTTAGGCAAAACCGTTCAGGTTATCCCACATGTTACCAATGAGGTTAAGCAACGACTTTTCCAAGCGGCTGAAAAAAACAAAGCCCAGATACTAATTACCGAGATAGGCGGCACCATCGGCGATATCGAGAGCACTCACTTTGTGGAGGCGGCTCGTCAGGTAGCGATGGAGCAGCCGGAGAACGTGATGTTTGTTCAAGTTGGCTACTTGCCGTATCTTGAGGCTTCGCACGAGATTAAAACTAAACCAATTCAGAACTCTATTCACGATCTGCAATCGAGAGGAATCCACCCAAGTATTATCTTCTGCCGCTCAGATTATCCGGTATATAAAGAGCATCTGCGCAAAATTGCTCTTTTCTCAGGACTAAAAGAAGAAGCAGTTATTCCGCTAGAAACGGCTGATACCGTCTACGCCGTGCCACTGACTTTGGGCAAATACAAAGTGGATACCTTAGTTCTGAAAAAATTCGGCCTGAAGATGAAACACCACAACGGCAAAGACTGGAAGTTGCTGGTTTCCCGCATTCGCCGAAACCGAACCAAGGAGATTACCATCGCCATGGTCGGCAAATATATGACCATGAGCGACACTTATTTCTCTGTTATTGAGGCCCTAAAATCTTCCGGCTGGCAGACGCCGTATAAGGTTAATATTCAGATGGTGGATAGCGAGATGATTGAGCAAGAAGGCCCAGAAAAGCTTCGGGGTTACGACGGCATCTGTGTGCCTGGTGGATTTGGCAATCGTGGAATTGAAGGTATTATCACCGCTATCAAGTTTGCCCGCGAACATCGAATTCCGCTACTTGGTTTGTGCCTAGGTATGCAACTATCCTGTATCGAATACGGCCGTAATGTTCTGGGAATAAAAGATGCCAGCTCAACCGAATTTGCCGAGAATGGCAGCCCAGTTATCGACCTAATGCCCGACCAGATTAAAAAAATGCAGACTAGCCACTACGGCGGCTCGATGAGACTGGGAAATTTTGCCTGCAAGATAATTCACAAAACGAAAACTTTTCAGCTTTATGGCAAGGATCATATTCTGGAACGACATCGCCATCGCTACGAGTTTAATAATGATTTCCGAAAGCAATTTGAGAACGATGAAAATTTCGTAATCTCCGGCGTGAACCCAGAGTTAAATCTTGTAGAGATTATCGAGCTGAAAGACCATCCGTATTTTGTGGCCTGCCAGTTTCACCCAGAGTTTAAGAGCCGCCCGAACCAACCTCATCCGTTATTTGATGGTTTTATCAAATCGGCTATCGCCCAAAACGAGCACAAAAATATCCTGATTCCGTTACCGCTCGGTCGAGCCGTAGCTCACCACCGAAAAACTACTGCGTAGGTGCTGGGCCAGTAGCTGGGTCGTGGGTGCCAACTAAATACTGAGCCGGCCAAGGTTTATATTTCGACTTAAACGTCTGTTGGTTAATTACCACACCGTTACGAGTAACTGTGTAAGTCGCAGATGCCAGAGCACCGTCATGGGCCTTTTCAATTTGTTGAGTGGTCCCAATGTTAAGCGTATCGGTATTGGTATAAATCGGATCACCGGCCGGTGTGGTGCTTAGAATCTGTGGTGTCGAGACAACCGAAGTTCTGCCGTCACTAGTACCGTAGAAATCAAAAGTTACTTTATTGCCGACAACTTTTCCCTGAACCAGAATATAGCCAGGGGTGTCGTTTAGGAACTTAAAATCTGGAGCTGGATCAAAGATAGTGGCATCCAAACCAACTGGCGGCTCGTAGTAGCTAACTCTGTAAGCATGATTCTGGCGCTCGGTAATCTTTAACCCAGAAGCCAAGGCGGCGCGAAAAAGGGTAGTTGAAACCTGGCAGAGCCCACCGCCATAATCCGGTACAGTTCGATTATCTTTTATCACCAAGCCCTGGCCGAAACCGTTGGCGGCATCAATCTCGCCAAGATTATCCAGTGTAGAGAACTCCGTTCCTGGCTTAACAAGAATACTATTTAATAATGTTACTCCTCGATTAATATTTACTATTCGGTTGGCCGGTGAGCCAGCGAAGCTGGTGATACCTTCACCGATTAAACTAGTAATGCCTAGCGAGGCCAGATTATTCTGATTGATGGTTGGATCTTGG
This sequence comes from uncultured Candidatus Berkelbacteria bacterium, assembly GCA_903839975.1. Taxonomy (GTDB): domain Bacteria; phylum Patescibacteriota; class UBA1384; order 2-12-FULL-50-11; family 2-12-FULL-50-11; genus CAIMEH01. The sequence goes on along the minus strand of CAIMEH010000013.1, from coordinate 18,274 downwards.
CTCTTCATTGTTAGAGTCGCTACCTTGGCTGTGTCAGTCGACCGAAGCTCGGCTAAAATTATCGGCGTTGAAGATTCAAGATCAGTAATCGTGCCACCAACCGCTGGCGTCGTTACGGTTAGAACGTTATTAACCATCGCCAGCTTCGGTTCGACCGCTGGTTTATCGATATTTGTAGTGGCATAAGTTAGTAGGAACTGGTGAATCTTATCGGCTGTGAACTGGGCCGTTAGCGTTTTGGTGCCATCAGTATTTGCATCACCAGCGGTAAAATCTACCATCTGCTCGACATCCGTCTTAGAAAGCGTTGCCTGGCCAGCTGGCCACTTTAAGGTTAATTTTGTGGCCGCCAGACTGTTTGCCTGCGCGGTAAGAGCAGCTTGGTCGCCTAATACAATCGTCGGCAAATCCGTAGTCATCTGCATGGCAATGCTTATAGTTTGAAAGTGGCTCCAGGCCGAGAGAATTTGAGCGGAAACTGTATCGGTATCGATTACCTGGCCAGACTTCTCTGCTGTAAGTGTTAGCTTGCCGCCAGCAAACTGCCCTTGAGCGTTAGTGGCCGGCTTGTTAATTGGCCCAGTGATAGCCGAAAGTTTATTAGCTAAAGAATCAGAATTATAAGTAATCGCCATCGGCACTTCCGTAACTACGAAAGGTGATTTTAGCTGAGCCCAAAGGCTACGCCAAAAACCATTCTGGCGACCGATATTAACGGCACTTGTTGCCGTTGCATCGGTATCGAGCTGCCAGCTAATATCTTCTGGTTTTAAGGTTGAAGTTTTGTCTTGGAAGACGAGTGTTAGCGGCGTACCTTGGTTTATTTTAGCCTGTTCATCTAATAGACTTTTAACCTGGGCTTGCTTTAACCCACTAACTTTTACGCCACCGACTGTTAAACGTGGGTAAGTTTTACCGATATAAATCAGGGAAAAAGTTAAGTAGGCTAAGCCGATAACGGCAACTACTGCGAGCGAGCCAAAAATCCACTTCTTCCAGGAAGATTGTTTCTTGAAAATATCTAAAAACTTGGCGAAGGTTAACTTCTTCGTCTTCTTTTCACTCATCTATGCGCTAAGACTACTACGTGTTCAGGATTTCTTCAAGAATAGCCCTGGCGAGGTTATCTTTGCGCTTTTTTTCGTCTTTTAACAGGTAGAATTCGGCAGTAACGATATCACCTTCTTTTATGCCTTTAGGTATCTGAGTTCGTGGCACACGCAATCTCTCGCCGTCGGCTTTGAGAACGACCGAGCCGTTCTCAAATTTCTCGACGATCCAGGAGAGATTTTTGTGTTCCATATTTTTGTTATTTGGCGATCAGAGGAATGATTAGTATGGCAACGATGTTCACAATCTTGATCATTGGGTTGATGGCTGGGCCAGCGGTATCTTTGTAAGGATCGCCGACAGTATCACCAGTAACAGCGGCGTGGTGAGCGTCACTGCCCTTGCCACCATGGTTACCTTCTTCGATATGCTTTTTGGCGTTATCCCAGGCGGCACCACCAGTAGTCATCGAGAGAGCCAGGAATAGTCCGGTAACGATTGAACCGATTAGCATCCCACCAAGAGCAGCTGGACCTAGAATGAAACCAACAATTATCGGAGCCACGACAGGAACAATCGCCGGGAATATCATCTCTTTTAAGGCGGCTTTGGTTACTATTGAAACTGCTCGAGCATAATCTGGCTTAACTTTGCCCTCTAAGATCCCGCGGCGCTCACGGAACTGCTTGCGAACCTCCTCGACGATAGCGCCGGCCGCACGGCCAACTGCTTCCATCGACAAGGCGGCAAAGATGTAAGGCAGCATACCGCCAATAAACAGACCGACGATAACATATGGATCGGACAGGCTATAACTTACAACATGTCCCCGAGCCAGTATTTCTCTGGTGTAGGAGTCGAAAAGTACCAAAGCAGCCAAGCCCGCCGAAGCGATAGCGTAACCCTTGGTAACGGCTTTGGTGGTGTTGCCGACAGCATCAAGCTCGTCAGTAATTATTCGAACATCTTTTGGTAGTCCGGCCATCTGGGCGATGCCACCGGCGTTGTCGGTAATTGGACCAAAAGCGTCGACGGCTACAATCATGCCAGCTAGCGACAACATCGAGAAAGCGGCCACAGAAATGCCATATAGGCCAGCAATTTTGAATGCGGCCATCACAGCAACGGCAATAACTAAGGCTGGCAAGGCAGTTGAGCGCATCGACAGAGCAAGGCCGGAAATAATGTTAGTACCGTGACCTGTCTCAGAGGCCTTAGCGACTCCTTTGACTGGGCCGTATTTGGTTGAGGTGTAGTAGTCGGTGATTATCATCATGGCGGCGGTGACGGCGATTCCAACCAAGCCAGCGCCAAAGACACGAGCGACATCAATGTCGGGAATACCACCGAGCAACCATTTAGTAACCGGGTAGTAACCAACAGCGGCCAAGAAGCCAGTGACGATTAGACCGTTGTACATGGCGCCGATAATACTCGTACTACGAGTATTAAGTTGCCGACCATCGGCAACTATAATACTCTTGCTTCGTCCAAGACGAACGAAGAAAGTACCAACGATCGAGGCCAAGACAGAAACGGCACCGATAGCTAACGGATAAAGAATAACATTTGGATTGTTCGGAAATAGTGACGAACCGAGCAACATAGCAGCAACTGCCGTAACCACATAAGTTTCAAACAGGTCAGCCGCCATACCAGCACAGTCGCCGACGTTATCGCCGACGTTATCGGCTATAACGGCAGGGTTACGTGGGTCATCTTCAGGAATATTAGCCTCGACTTTACCAACCAAGTCCGCGCCCACATCGGCAGCTTTAGTGTAGATACCGCCACCGAGTCGAGCAAAGATCGAGATTAACGATCCACCAAATGCCAAGCCAACCATGGCCGAGACATCTTTTGTGATCCAATAGAATACTGTTGTACCAATTAAGCCAAGTCCGGCGACCATAAGGCCCGTAACCGAGCCCCCCTTGAAGGCTAAGGATAGAGCAGGAGCCATTCCAGTTTTAGCGGCCTCGGCGGTTCGAACATTAGCCCGAACAGAAACATTCATTCCGATATATCCGGAGATGGCCGAGAGAACTGCGCCAAGCAAGAAGCCAAAAGCAATTGTCCAGTTTAGAAAGAAACCAAGCAGGACAAAAGCGATAACTGCGACTACGGCAACAGTTTTATACTGACGGTCTAGGTAGGCCTTGGCACCGCTCTGGATGGCCTCAGCGATCTCGCGCATCTTACTATCACCACCCGGTTGTTTATTGATCCAACGGACTAAAAATAGTGCGTAAAGCACAGTTATGACACCTGAAGCAGAAGCGCCGTATAAGACATACTGTTGTGTACTCATGATATTCTCTCCTAAATTTCTTATCTGTAACTAAAGTATTATATCTTTGAGAATCTTTAACTGCAACATGCCCACCACTCCCTAGGAAGCCTAAACTACTGGGACTTTTGCTTCTTTGAAAGTTGTAACTCTATTGGCAAAAAAGTTCCAGAAACTAACTAGGACTATTGATATTATTTTGCCAACATTAACGTTATAGCCCAGGCCAACGCTTACCAGTCTAATAACTAACTCTGTTAGACCCAAGCCAACGAAGCTTATTGCCGTATATTGAATTAGTCCAAAGATGTGAAAAGGCCTGTTCTGCCGTCTATACGTCCAGAAATTATTCATCAAATAACCATTAATCGCACCGACGAAATAGCCTAAGAAAGTCGCCAGATAAACCGACATATGAAGATGACCGTAGCAGATATTTAATACAATAATATCGATAACGGCGCTAACTGCACCAACCAAACCAAACCTCCAAAAGTCGTTCAATCCTTGATGCTTAAATGGCTCAGATATATTCATTTGTGCTTTGCCCATAATAGCCCAGAATAAGCCCAGCGAAAAGCAACGACAGCCAGATAGCCGCCTGACCAGTGTAGTAATTAATAAATATTCCAGACACTAAGATGAAGAAAACAGCGCTAGCCGCTGAAATGAAAACAATGTTCTTTCTTTTTACTAACTCCACCAATAGTCCTAACCAAAAGCTCACTAGGGATATTAGTCCAACCAAACCAACTGCTTCAAAGACATCTAGGTAAGTATTCTCAGTGAAGTTGCCACCCTCTCCATCAAGTCGGTACTGAGAAACTGGTCCAGCAGATCCGGCACCTTGACCAAACAAACCGATCTGGCTTTTTTCATTCCAAACTCTAACGTACTGCTGAAACCTCACATCATTTGACTGGGCCCTAATTAGCTCCTGGGGTTTTACAATAAAGAGTACGGCCACCGCCACCACAAAGATTGCTAGGGCAATAGAGATATATTTTCGACTCTTCCCAGCGCTAGTTCTGGCAAAAAATAGGAAGAATGATCCTCCGGCGACTATTCCAATAAAGCTACTTCTCGAGAATGTGGCAAAGAGAAGGAGCAGTAACACTACTAGAACGTAAGGGAACCACTTCTTAGCGATATCTCGCCAAAGTGGCGATAGTGTTATCACAACTCCCAGATAAAGACCCAGGGCATTAGGGCCAGCTAGAGAGGACTGTAAACGAAGCAAAGTTGCGGCGTGATGGATTGTACCAAGATAGCCGATACTAGCTTTGTTCAGACTTACCGCCAACAGGCTTGGCCAAAGAGATTCCACGAAAGCCACACAAATCGTTATTAATGCACTGATAAATATCGTCCCGTAGATGATCTTCTTTTCTCCGCTTAACGGATAAATATATAACGATAAGAACAGTAAAAATGGTTCCGCTAAGAATCTTACTCCACGAAGCCATTGGCTGGCCTGGCCACTCTCGACAAAATAACTTCCCAGGCTACAAAGAATAAAAAGCGAAGCTGTTAGGACAAGAAAATAGTTCAGCTTGTCGTTTCTATTTTCAGCAACAAACCCAGTGATAATAATTATTGCCAGCGCCAGATCACGTAAGGCCGAGAGATAATAGTTGCCCAAAAGACTTACAAGCAACGCGCTAACGGGCACAAAAATCACCAAGAAGACAACCGAAAATAGCCTCATTGATCTAATCATTTTTAGGAGAGTCGAGCCCTGATCTTGTTGCTTAACAATAGCCATATGACATAATTATAACTGATATGGGCAGACTAATTAATTGGTACCGAGGTCTCGAGAACAAAAAGGACCTGGCGATAATGCTATTAATTCTTGGTGTCCTCACCCTTCTTAACATTATTTGGGTTCTGAATGAAACCAGACCGCCACATTGGGATATGGCCAGACATTTGCTTTACAGTGTTACCTACTGGGATTTTCTGCGACACGGCAAACTGCTCAGTTTCATTCTTTCCTACAGGTATTATCCACCGTTTCTTTACTGGTCAACGTTGCCTTTTTACGCTGCTCTTGGCGCCAAAGAATGGGTCTCAGTACTGGCAAACAATCTGATTTTTGGGACGACCTTACTTTTCTCAACCTACTATCTGGGCAAACAACTCTGGAATAGAAAAGTCGGTCTGCTTGCCGCTATCGTTGTAATTACAACTCCGATGATCGCCAGCCAGTTTAGGGAGTACCAGATTGACGCTTCACTAACTGCTATAGTTACTTTATTCATTTTACTGCTGATCAAGTCCAATAACTTTCGAGAGACAAAATACACTATCGCCATCGGCATAGTTGCCGCTATCGGAATGCTCGACAAGTGGACCTTTATTCTCGCCGTTCTGCCAGTTTTGCTGATGGTTACAATTCCTATACTCTGGTTCGAAAGTGAGCAGAGAAAACAAGCCCTTAAAAACTTTCTAGTTTCATTTGCCATCGGCTACATAGTTGTTAGCCCTTGGTACTGGACAAATATCCGAAGCTTGGCCAGCGACTTAAAATATAACGCGGTTCAGGCCGGAGGAGCTGAAGGGGATCCAGCTATAAGAAGTGTTGCTTCCATAACTTGGTACCTAAAAAATATCCTCAATAATCAGCTTTACCTAATTCCAACGCTGTTGTTTATTACCGGGCTGGCAACAACTTTCAAAAGAGAAACCCTAAAGAAAAACCTACCTCTTATACTAACAATCGTTGGCAACTTAATAATATTTACCCTACTGAGAAACAAGGACGCTCGTTATACTATGCCAATACTCAGCTCTGTCGCGATAATGGCTACCTACTGGGTATTCTCGCTGAAGCCAAACGTCGCAAAAATAATCGCTGGCTTGATTGTTATATATTGCGCATTTGCCTTTGTTACAATTGGTTACAACATCAAAAGCATCCCGGTTAATATCAACCTCGATATTAAGGGTCAGCAGTACACTCTATTCGGCCAACACGGCTACATTATTGGCCAGTATACTAATGAGAAGTGGTACCAGAAAGAAGTTGTTAACGACATCGCTAATCAGCCAATATCTAACAAAACTTTCACCTATATAGGTCCGGACACAGTTTGGTTTAATAGCTGGGGATTTGACTACTATAACGCTTTGCAATCGGTCACAAAGACAGATCCAATTAACATTAGTACGACTAACTTTGTTATCGTCCGACGTGCTAGCGCTGACCCTACATTCAACAACCCAAGCTTCGAGCTCCAAAAAACGTATCCAACTTTGCCTGATGGGACGTTATTGTCCCTTTACGCAAAAAAGTAGCAACTCGCCATTTCTTGTCTATTAAGAACTGTTTTAGTAGCATAGGTTCAATGCCAAAAGAAATTATTTTAGTTACGGGATCATCTGGCTTAATTGGAAATGAACTCGTTCCAGCCTTGATTAAAAAATATGGCCAGGAGAATGTTATTGCCAGCGACTTGAACGAACCAACTAATTACTCCTGCAAATCAGTTGCCATTGATATCACACGTCCAGAAGTCATCTCGAAAACTGTCGGTGATTATCATATTACAACCGTCTACCATCTGGCCGGGCTACTTTCAGCCGGCAGTGAAGAGAATCCAGACTTGGGCTGGAGAATAAACTTTGGTGGATTGAAGAATATTCTCGATGTCGCCAAGGAGAACAAGCTAAAAGTTTTTTGGCCAAGCTCAATTGCTGCCTTTGGACCAACCACACCACAGAAGAATACCCCACAACATACTATCCTTGAGCCAACAACAATTTACGGTATTGCCAAGGTTAGCGGTGAACTCATGTGTCAGTACTACTTCAATAAATATGGTGTCGATGTTCGCAGTCTTCGATATCCAGGAATTATTGGCTGGCGAGGCAAAGCCGGCGCCGGAACTACCGAGTACTCGATCCATATGCTTAACGCCGCCTTGAGCAGTGGTAAATATGACTGTTTCCTCAAGAAAGATACCTTACTGCCAATGATGTATATCGACGATACTATTCGTGGCACGATCGAGCTTATGGAAGCCCCAGCCGATAAAATCAAGGTTCGAACCGCTTATAATTTCTCTGCCATCAGCTTTACCCCCGAGCAATTAACCAAGGAGATTCAGAAACATCTGGAAATAAGTGTTAAATACGAGCCAGATTTTCGTCAGAAAATTGCCGATACCTGGCCAGAATCAATTGACGATTCAGCCGCAAGAGCAGATTGGCACTGGCAACCAACTTATGATCTCGAGAAGTTAGTTGAAATAATGCTAAAGCAACTCGGAACGATTGCCAAACAAGAAGTACGAGCCCAATAGATTAACTTTTATACCCCTCTGGATGATTCTGCTTCCAATCCCAAGCGGATCTAACCATATCTTCAATAGTAGTATATTCAGGTTTCCAACCCAAAACTTCAATGGCTTTCTTATTAGACGCCAATAGTTTAGCCGGATCACCATCTCTTCGCGGAGCATCTATAATATTTAGTTTCTTTCCAGTAACCTTTTCTACTGCTTCAATCACTTGCTTGTTAGAGTAGCCATTACCCGATCCCAGATTGAATACTTCGCGATTCAACTTGTCTATTTCCTCCAGAGCTTTTGCGTGAGCTTGAGCAATATCAGTAATATGGACGTAGTCTCTAACACATGTACCATCTTCTGTATCGTAATCAGTGCCAAATAGACTAAATTGTTTTCTTTTTCCAGTCACTAACTCGAAGAGCAGGGGGATAATATGAGTTTCCCTTTCTCTATCCTCGCCAAACTTCTCTGTTGCTCCACAAGCGTTAAAATATCTGAATGTAACATACTGGATTCCGTGTATCTGGCTGAACCATTTCAACATCCTCTCGAACTGTAGTTTTGATTCCCCATAAGGGTTAACTGGCTCTAGAATATCGTTTTCTTTGATCGGAACTCGTTTAGGCTCGCCATAGACTGCTGCAGTTGAAGAAAATATTAGCTTCTTGACGCCAGTTTTCGCCATAGCATTCAATAAATTTAGGCCGCCTACATCATTAACCTCAAAAAATAAACCAGGATTACGAACAGATTCATCGACAGCGATTTCTCCCGCAAGATGGACAACAGCATCAAAGTGGTTATCTTCAAAGAGCGTAATAATCTTGTCTTTTTCTAGCAGATCGAGCTCAACTAAATTTGCCCCCTTTGTAATGGCACCCTTATGACCACTTTTTAGGCTATCTAGGACCGTAACTTTATGATCCAACTTTACCAATTTTTCCGTTACCGCACTCCCAATATATCCCGCACCACCTGTGACTAATATTTTCATTTATTTATAAACTCTTTCTTCTTCTCTTTCAGAGCATCATTATTAAAAATTGATGCGATCGCATTGTCGACTTGCTCTTTTGTAACTCTCAGCCTCAAGAATATCACCAACCTCAGTATCGTCCTATATCTACTTGCTCTTGATACCTCGTAATCGAGCAGTAGCCTTGGGACTTTTGGATGCTCACTAAGGAATACATCTATGTATTGTCTATATCTTCTATTAAGCTTAAGACCTTTTGCAATTGAAAAGTGATCACGAACTTCTAAGGATTTTGCAACCGCTTTTGGGTCGCGGCTACAAACGATTATATGGGGATTGGATAAATAGGGGAAGAAAAGGCTTATTGTCAAACTTGTCCTAGGCCCCTTCCAGCCCCATATATTACTCTTATTTTGTCTAGCCTTTATCAATCGCTCAATCTTGCTAGAAAACTCGGATCTGACCTTTTCTATTTGTCTGGAACTCGGGGGCTCGTGCCAGCTTCCTCCTGATTTTTCTAATATCTGTTCATTGAGTCTGACGAAATTAATATCTTCAAAGTACCCAAAAGGATTAAAATAAGTTGCAGGTAATTTTTTTCTCCCATATCAACTCCCAAAGACTGCACTAAACTAGCTGTCATCGAAGTCCCACTTCTATGCATACCTATTACAACTACCTCTTTTGGCCCACTATCAAAGTGGGAAACAACATTAGAAACAAATACAATAGTATTAACTCTGATTCTATTAAGAATTATAAAATTCCTCCCGGACACAAGCTAACCCAAAAACGCTTGTCTGTAAACTTCCAATGTTTGCTCTGCCATCTTTTTCCAGGAGTACTCTTTAACTCGAGCTAATCCTTTCTCAACTAATGTCTTTGCAAGAGTTGGGTTGGCCAAAATAGAATTAATCTTTTCAATTATTTCTTCAACATTTCTCGGGTCGACTAGCAAACCAGCATCCCCAACAACCTCGGGTAAACTCGAAGTATTACTGGTCACAACTGGTACACCACTAGCAAAAGCCTCCAAGATCATAATACCGAACCCTTCATACCAACTTGGATGGACGTAAACTGTGGCCGCAGAGTAAATGGCCTGAAGATCTTCATCCGATACAAAACCTGGCGTTATGACTTTTGGGTTGTCGTGTTTAGCAAATTCAACAAGTTGAGACACACTTGGGTTCTGTTTATCTGGCTTGCCACAGATTACTAAGCCTAGTTCTGGAAATCTTTTTGAAAGCTTTCTATGAGCTGAAATTAATGCCGGCAATCCCTTGTACTCTTCCCAACGACTTACAAACAGCAGATATTTCTCTGGCAAGTTAAGTTTTTTTCGAATTGCATCTTTCTCGGCCTCGGTGTGAACTCGAAAACTACTCTCACTTCCTTCAGGAGTAACAACTATTTTCTTCTCAGGAAAACCAAGAGATTTTATTAGATCCATCTTAGTTGCTTCACTTGGCACAATAACTTTCCTAGCCCTCTTACAGTCATTAACGTCCCATTTATAGGCCAGAGTGCGAATCAATGAATCTTTCTGCTTGCCAGATGCATAAAAGTGCATGATCATATCATGAACCGTGACCACAAATTTTTTACGATAAAAGATTGGGTGGTTAAACATAGCAAAATGGACCAAATCAAATTTTTGTTTGTATAGAATTGGTGGAAGTTTTATCTGTTCGGTTATGGAATAGTGGACAATCGGAACCACAAGTTTTTTGAGATTGGGCGCCGTCAGATTAAACTCTGGGTCGTCTTTAGGCGTGATAATGGCTGTGTACTCGTTTTCGTGATCTATCTTAAGTAATTCGGTTAAGAGATTTCGGCTGTATCTTCCAACTCCACCCGTTTCCGAGCGCCAAAATCTTAAGTCAATTCCAATCCTCATATTATTGACATTTTACCCTAAAAATAGTAAGATTGCCCAGACTTGTTAGCCGTAAAAAGCTAGCGGGCGCAAATTTCACAGGAGGTGCCGGATTGGCACAAAACGTAAAAAGGGTGGCGATTCTGCCCCTGACCAAATCTTGCATCTCAAATGCTGACACCTCAACAGGAATACAGCGATGGCTTTTCGGCCGAATTGGACCGGAAGCTTGGCAAGACTGGTATGTATGTTGTCGTAGGGCAGTTAACAACCAGAAAAAATCAGATGGCGAGATTCTCGTCGTCTGTGACGTCTGGCAACCAGGATGGATCGAACCTGAAGCTGCCGTCCAAGAGCGAGCCGTCAAGCAACTTGATGGACACTACGTCCTCATAAAAGAAGGACACGACACCTTGTCACAAATGCTCGTTGCAATTGCTTGGGCTCGTGAAAATAACTGCGATCTGCAAGTCATTGCATCGCCGAGTCACTATCTAAGGGTTGCCGTCCATCTTCAAATCTGGAGATGGCGAGGAGAAACCAAAGGAGTCGAGATCGACCAGATAGTTGGTTGGGGTCTTCCCAGACCACTCGAAGCCTTAACCGACTTGCTACTGAACCTAATTACCCCAACGATTGACGTCATTGGACAAAGGAGTTGGTGGATTAGTCGCCTGCGTCAACAGCGCAGAACAATCTGAAAAAATATCTTTAATGCGGATCACCCAAGGGGTTGGTCCGCATTTCATTTTTTGTTAGATAAATAATCGCCACGAGCAGCCAAAAGATAATAGCTAAATCATTCTTGAAGTAGGTACTATCAAATAATCCATGAACCAAAACAGAAATAATGGCTGCCCAAGCCGCAATCGTTACCCTAGATGTCGATTTGGCCATATCTCTGCAAACTGAAATGAGCAGCCAAATAAAGCCGACGATGGCGAGCAGGCCACCGGATAGCCAGTAATTTAGGAATATGTTGTGCGGGTGAATTGCGTAACCAGACAGGTTAGCAAAGTACGAAGTTCCGTCGTTATAAGTAAGAAAATAGTGCTGAAACTGACCGGGCCCAATCCCAAATATTGGATGACGAGCCCCGATATTTATAGCTGTCTGCCAGATAAACAAATGACCGTCACTATCAAACCCCCGATAAAATAAGATAATCGAAACCAATACAACACTAATTGTTAGAACCATAATGCTAGTCTTTTTATTGATGGCTCCACCCCGAAGAGCCTGAGTAAATATTAGAACTAACAGCCCTGCCAAAAGCGCCAATACGCCTGCTCTTGACTGTGTTGCCAGTAACATTATCACCGGTAGTGCCAAAACTAGCAGACACCACCAGATTTTAATCGCCTTTGTTTGGAGTAAGCCATAGGAGAAAACAATTAAGGGAGCTAAGTACATTGCCAAAAAGTTTGGCGATTCATAAAAAGCTGCTGCCCGATGTTGGGAAACATATTGGACAACAGATGATCCCTGACTGCTGGTAGCGCCAATTAGTCCAACCCATTGCAATAAAGCATAGATTGAAACCGATAATAGACTTACTAAAGCCGCCCAACCAATAATGTCGATATCTTCAACGCCAAATAATGCATTAACGCACCAGAAGAAAACAATTGGCACCACAAACCAGCCCTTGAGTATTCCGAAAGCCGCTTGGTGATCGACGGAAACAATACAACCAAGAGCAATACCAAGGATTATCAAGCCTATTTGAAAGCTATAAGGAATTTTTAGTAGGCGGTCTTTCGAGGCACTTAATATGGTAACAATAAACAGCAACAGTACTAATATTTCGATTACATTTGTTGGAATATGGAGAATCGTCAGTTTTACATAATAAAGCGGGAGCGCAGCAATAATTAGAGCCGCAAGGTATTGGCCCAGCTTAATAGATCTATTGTTCATCGGCTGGTAATCTTAAAAAATCACCCATTCTTTTCGCTGAGAAACCCATTGCCACCCAGAAGGAAACTATCGAGCTCGCTACCAAGATCGCCATTGCTATCAGCAGATAGCCGAACTGACCGGCTTTATTTAATGCTTCAAAATCTCGTAAGTTCATTATTGTTGAATGTTGAACTGCTCCAAAGATAAACAATACTACTGCAAAGACGAGAAGTTGCAAAACTAACTTGCTGTTAGATTTTAGATAGCCAAACGCCGACAGTAAGTAGAAAGTATAGAACAAGACAAAAAGCTCACTAACAGTGGTTGCTATTCCTGATCCAATATAGGAAAGTCGCGGAGCAAGTAGCAAGTTGATTGCGATGTCGAAAATTACCACCACCAAATAACCTTTAACCAGAGTTGACTGCTTCTTCATAGCAATGATTACGCTAGTAAAGAACGTCGTCATAAAGAAGAAGACGATAGCCGGCACCAGGATTCTGAGAGGCAATACCGCACCGATAAATTGAGGACCAGTAATAAATGCGATCAACCAAGGCGCTAAGATAAATACTCCGGCCGATATCGAAAGTGCAACCATAAGAATACCTCCTGTTAGTCGCGGTATAACTTGAGCGACTGCCTCCTTGGTTCGATTGGCAATCATCCGGGTGATAGATGGCAGCAAATTTGCAGCAATAATTGATGGGATGACCAGAGTTACGTCAAGAATTTTATAGGCAACAGAGTAAAGACTAACGTCAGCCGGACTTTGATAGAGGGAGAGTATCAGGGAGTCAACTCGGAAGTGAATTAAAACCAAGATCGTAACCAAAGCAATTGAAGAAAAGTCTACCGCTGCCTGGCGCCACATAGTAAAATTAAGCTTTAGTTTTATCTTAGTTATCTTTCGGGAGAGAATCAGACTCAAGATCAGAGTTAGAATGTTCCCGGCTAGATTAGCCAAGACTACTGGTATTAAACCATAGCCGTGTAGCAGCAGATAGATAACCAAACCTGTAAAAAGAATACTCCCGGATAGCTCGGCCACAACTATCAGAACTGGCCGCATTGCCGCCTGGAATAAAGCCGCAATTGCCTGAGAAAAGAGCATACAAAAAGCAATCAGCGCTCCAAGAACGACTCCAATTTTTACGACGTGGGCATAAGGCAAGAAAGGCAAGACCAAGGACAAAATTATCAAAGCCAAAATTAATAGTGCGAAACGGAAGATCAGGGCGTTACCAATAAGTTCACCAGCTTCGTTTTGATCAACTTTGCCGCTCAGCTCGCGCACTGTCCAGGTAAACAAACCAAGATCAGCTGCTGCCCCAATAATTGAGATATAGGTAACCACAATAGCGTACTGGCCGTAGCCAGTTAGAACGGAATTATTCACCGAGAGGTGATTGGCAATAAAATAAACCGATACAGTTGCCAGGGCCAAACCAAGAACACGGCCAGCCGTCTGAATAATAGTATTGTTGATTATGCGTCTATGGGTATTCATAGGTAGGATTAACCGCCAGTACACACTTAAATGCTAGTGGCGTCAGTAACTATTCTAAACCAATCAAGGCGACGAGAACAGGAAACTTCTTTAAGCCGAGCCTTATGGATGCTAGAATAGAGTCCAGATGGAACCAATAACTTCTGACAAGACTTACATCATACTGCTTAACTACAATGGGCCCTCGGATACAATTGAGTGCCTCAAATCTTTAACCAAACTTACATATCCAAACTATCGAGTAATTATCGTCGACAATAATTCGTCCGACACTTCCCTGAAAGATATTGAAAACTGGTTTGTAGGGCAAAATATCAAGTTTGACACCGTTTCTTCCTCTGAAAAACTGCACTCAAACAGTAAATACGTTCTAATGACTAGCTCGACTAATGCTGGTTTTGCTGCCGGTAACAACATCGGTCTACGTTACGCTATGTCCCAAGATGATTTTACCTACGCCTGGATATTAAACAACGACACAATCGTCGAACCAGAATCTCTCAGCGCCCTGATAAGACGCACCAAGCAAGACAGTGAAATCGGACTGTGCGGTTCGCTTGTTTACGACGACTTAGAACACAGCCGGACTCAATTTCAGGCCGGCGGTAGATACAATCCAGTTTTTGGGACAACAAAGTTTATCGGGGATGGTCTTACTCCAGATAACCTTATTCCTCAAGGCGAAGTTGAAAAAGCTCTCGACTATATTTCTGGGGCATCAATCCTCGTGACAAAAAACTTTCTTACCAAGATCGGCTTATTGAATGAAAAATATTTTCTATTTTTTGAAGAGATAGATTGGTCAGCCAGAAACAACTATAAATTCAAGCTTGCCTACGCACAAGAAAGCGTCATTTTTCATAAGGGCGGGTCGACGACTCACGACAGTGGCAAAATCAGTCCTATGGCTGACTTTTATGCCGTTCGGAGCCGAATTCTGGTAACTGCCAAGTATTTTCCCTATTATTTACCAACCGTTTACCTTGGTATATTAGTAGTCACTATACCAAAGCGACTACTAAAGCTGCAGTTCAATCGTTGTTGGCAGAGCCTGCGGCTACTGCTAACAGTTGGCCACTCAAGTTTTAATAAGGCTTAACCATTGGCTGGAAGCAGTATATAATATAGCTACCCTATACAATAAAGAATGAAGAAGCCAAAAGGTAGCAGATATTATCGTGATTTAGCCGTAGCGCTAGTCAAAAAAGAGATAAAAGTTCGTTACAAGAGCAACATTCTTGGTTACGCTTGGTCAATTCTAAATCCACTCTCTCAAGCGCTTATATACTTATTTGCCTTTCAGTACGTCTTAAAAGTTAAAATTGATAACTACGTTCTATTCTTAGTGCTTGGCCTTTTCCCATGGCAGTGGCTTCAAAACTCTGTCATAGCCAGTTCAGTGAGTATGATTGCCAACGCTAATCTGGTTAAGAAAACCATCTTCCCAAGGGAATTCATCGTCTTTTCGGTGGTACTCAACGATATGTTCCACTTCATTATCTCATTGCCTGTGTTATTTTTATTCCTGTTTATTTATCGACATCATGTTGTTATGAATCCGGTTTTATGGCTATTATTCCCAGTTCTGGCCATTATCCAAATGCTATTTATTGCTGGCCTAGGTTTACTTGTTTCGTCTATTAACGTTTTCTTTAGGGACCTGGAAAGACTGGTTGGCATTCTAATAAACTTCATCTTCTATGGCACACCGGTCGTTTATGCTGTCACTATGATTCCTGATAAGTTCCATTTCATAATCTACTTAAACCCTATGGCCCTACTTATTCTCAACTACCGCAATATCTTCCTTTATGACACTATTAGCTGGGGCTACCTATGGCTTTCACTAATATATGGCGCTGGAGTATTCATTATTGGTTACACAGTCTTCAATAAACTTAAAAGTCGCTTTGCGGAGGCACTATAAATGGATTCAAATCAAGAAAAAGTAATTATCTTCGAAGACGTCTGGAAATATTATCCGCTTTATCACGAGATAACTGGCGGCATTAAGATGTTTTTAATTAATATGCCAAAGGCAATTAAAAGAATGCGCGGAAACAAGTTCTGGGCAGTCAACGGCGTTAGCTTCGAAATTTACAAAGGCGAGTCATTTGGAATTATGGGACCTAACGGTTCTGGTAAAAGTACAATTATGTCGATGATCGCCGGGGTAATCAAGCCGAGTCGTGGTAAGGTTAGCGTTTTTGGCCGAGTTGCTCCGCTGCTTGAGTTGGGCGCCGGATTCCACCCTGAACTTACCGGACGTGAGAACGCTATGCTTAACGGGATTCTCCTTGGACTAACCAAGAAAGAGATTACTTCAAAAATTGATGAGATTCTTGAGTTTGCTGGGCTTGGTGAATTCATCGATCAACCAATCAGAACCTACTCCTCAGGAATGATGGCTAGACTTGGCTTCTCGGTTGCAATTCATATTGATCCGGACATTCTGCTTGTTGATGAGATCCTGGCAGTCGGAGATGAAAGCTTTAGGAAAAAATGTTTCGCTAAAATGGAGGATTTTAAGCGCCAAGGTGTTACTATTGTTCTTATCTCACATGACAGGGTAACAATGGAGAGCTTTTGTGATAGGATTATTGAGATTAAGGAAGGTAAAGAAGTTGATACTATTGTACCAAATAAGAATCCTCAATAATGGCCGAAAAATCTAATACCCCCAAAAAAATATTTAGGCAGCTCACAAAGGACAATATTAGAAAAAGCCTTTGGTACGCCAAGGAAAACGGCTGGAGACAGTTGTTCTTAAAAGTCGGTGAGAAGATTCAACTCCTCGCCCAGTTCGACGACGCATCAGATTTCACAGATCATAACGCCTATATGCGTTGGATTTCAAAGTTTGAACCAAACAAAGAAGAAATTGAAGAGCAAAGAAAAAAAAGGCTCAACAAGAACCCTAAGATTTCCATTATCGTACCAACGTTCAACACTCCTATTAATTTTCTGGCACCCATGATTGAATCAGTAGTAGATCAAACATACAAGAACTGGGAACTTTGTATTTCTGATGGAAGTACGAAGGAGGAAGTTAGGGTTTTCTTGAAGAAAAAGGCTGCCTCGGACAAAAGAATAAAGGTGAAATTTCTAGATGGTAATTATGGAATTGCTGGTAATACAAATAAGGCTATTGAGCTTGCAACTGGAGATTTCATTGCTTTTCTAGATCATGATGATACTCTCGCCAACTTTGCTTTATACGAGATAGTTTCAGCTATAAACGCCAACCCAGGAGCAGATATGCTATATTCTGACGAAGATAAACTCTCATACAATGGCAAGATGCGTGCTAAACCACACTTCAAACCAGATTGGAGCCCCGATACTCTTAGAAGCTACAACTACATCACCCACTTTCTAGCAATAAAAAATGAGCTGCTGAATGCGATAGGCCACATCAATCCGGGGTTTGAAGGCAGCCAAGATTACGACTTTATTTTTAGAGCAACAGAAAGGGCTAAAGTAATTGTTCACATATCAAAGATCCTATATCACTGGAGAGAGCATAAGAATTCAACTGCTTCAAATATTAAGACCAAGGGCAATGTCACCTTTTCAACCCAAAAAGCTGTAAGTAATCACTTGGAGCGCATAGGACTGAATGGTCGGGTATACTGTGGTCCAATCTTTGGCACATCAAGAACAGTCTACAGCTTACCTGACAAAAAGCCCTTAGTTTCAATTATTATCCCAACTAAAGATTATGTTGATCTACTAAAACGCTGCATCGATTCAATTATTAATAAATCAACTTATACGAACTATGAGATAGTAATTATTGATACTGGCAGCCAAGAGCAAAAAACTCACGATTACTATAAAGTTCTGAGTTCAAATAGAACAATAAGGATAATAAAATGGGAAAAGCCGTTTAACTATTCCGCTGTAAACAACTTCGCCACCACTAAAGCTAGAGGGGAATACTTCCTCTTCCTTAACAACGACACTGAAGTATTAGCGGGAGAGTGGATAGAGTCAATGCTAGAATTTGCCCAACGTTCTGATGTTGGTGCCGTAGGCGCTAAACTCTTTTACCCAGATAGTACCTTGCAACATGGTGGTGTAATTATTGGGCTAGGCGGAGTAGCTGGACACTCACATAAGTACTTCCCAAATGGCCACCGTGGCTACTTTGGCCGCTTAGTTGTACCCACTAATCTTAGCGCCGTAACTGCAGCGTGCGTAATGATCCCCAAGTCAGTATTTGAGCAGGTAAGTGGTTTTGACGAAACATATGCCCTTGCATTCAACGACGTCGACTTGTGTCTAAAAATTAGAGCATTAAACAAACTTATTGTTTGGACTCCATTCGCCCAACTAACTCATTATGAGAGCAAAACTCGAGGCTATGAAG
>CAIMEH010000012.1 GCA_903839975.1 uncultured Candidatus Berkelbacteria bacterium | reverse complement strand
TCTGGGTAACGGAATTGCACCAAAAAGGCAAGCGGCGCCGATCGATAATACTCCAACTGGGCAAGCAGGCCCAGCGGTTTCGCCGATCTCTAACAAGAAAGAGGTCTCATTGTCTGATACTACTACTCCCACTGGACCCGGTAGGAAACTACAACCACCACCGAAAAAAGAAGCAGAAATGCAACAAGCAGTCGTGAACGAATTGGTTAAGCAAGGAATTACCGATCCAAGAGCAGCGGCTAATATTTTAGCACAGGTAAAAGCCGAAGCAGTGGATGGATATAAACCAGGGAGTGAAATAATATCAAAAAAAGATGCGAATAAAAATTATTCTGCTATCGGTGGTTATGAGTATAGGGGTCGAGGACTGATACAATTAACCGGTAAATCCAACTACAAAAAGTTCGGGGATAAGTTAGGTATTGATTTAATTAACAATCCAGATCTAGCGAACGACCCAGAGACAGCTACCAGGATTGCTGCATTATATTATGCTGAACGTTCTAAAGAAACAATGAACTTTAACGGAGAAACCAGAAAAGCAGATCTGACAGACATACAAGATGTCAATAGATTAACTGCATATAGTGCTAAATATAATTCAGGTATGCCTGCTGGATCGGGCGGGGAAAATGACATGAAACGAGCTGGATTTGCTCGGGGTTTATTGGATAAAACACCCAATATGATAACCAACGCACAGAGTAATGGCGAAACTCCACCTGTAATGGTAGCCTCGACAGCAACAACAACCACGCCTACCATGGAATCGATACAACCAGTAATACCAGAGGCTACCCAATCCTATGCGCTGGCTAATAACGAAAATGCCAATGCAAAGACAAATATAATGTCAGCTCCACCACCGGCCCCAGTTGCAACAGGAGGCAGTGGAGCGGCTGGCGGTGGCGGTGGCGGTGGCGGTGGAGGAGCTAGTGATGCGGCTGACGGCTCAAGAGCAGCACCGAGAGGGCACGAACCGACACAGCTAGCGCATAATCAGTCCGATTACTCTGGTGCCTTTTTTGGTTAAGAATTATTCTTCTCTACAGAAATGTTCTTCGCAGTCCCTAAACGTACCCTGCAATACGTGATTTACTACTAAGTAAAGGTATTGCCGGGCCCGTAAATAATCAGTCACGGTATCCTCAACTTCAACCGATACTTTGTAATCTGGGCAATACAGCCTAATGCCATAGGCTGTTCTTTTAAATTCTAATGGGCCTAACTGTCGATCTATCATAATACTTCCTCTGATAAATTAAAACTTAAAATCTACTCCCAATAGATCTTTCCGCTGACAGAGCCCCTTACTTTATTCAGACCAAGAGAAGACATCAAATCATTTCTCTGCGATGACTTGAAATTAGTAACGGCTTTCTTTCTCAGCTCCATATAGTAAACCGGGTCAACACTCTCCTCCACTATTCTTCCGGCTTCTTTGCCGGAATTAATTCTAATTGCTCGACCGCGCTCTTTGCTCGACAATAAAGAATATTTGCTCATCGTCTTATCTCCAATCTGGCTCTGGCTTGTTGTTACCTTAACCCTATATTTTGAATATAACATAGATAAAAATAATTACAAGGACTTTATTGTAATAAAAATGTAAAAAGGAACCTAAACAAATAAATGCTTAGGTTCCTTTTGGTTATAGGGAAGTATATATAGAAACTATTAATCCTCGGCTA
>CAIMEH010000011.1 GCA_903839975.1 uncultured Candidatus Berkelbacteria bacterium | reverse complement strand
GAGAAAGGCTTTATTCGCGCCCAGGTTTTTAACGTTGAAGACCTTCAACAATTAGGTAGTGAAAAAGCTATCAAGGAAGCCGGTAAACTCCGCAGCGAAGGCAAAGAATACGTGGTCAAAGACGGTGACGTTGTAGAGTTTCTTTTTAACGTTTAACTGTTACGATTTTAGTAATGAAGCGTCGTGATGCGATAATTTCGCTTGTCGTTATCCTTGTAGCCAATCTTGTTCCACTTTTTGGGGTGATGTTTTTGGGATGGCAGCTGGCCAATATTATGCTTGGCTATTGGCTTGAGACTGTTGTGATAGTATTCTTTACTTTTCTGAAGATACTTTCATCTAAAAAGCTAGTTAATCGCCACGAATTTAAGATTACATATCATCCAGATCACGGATTCAATTTTCATTTATTCGACAGGGCGGATTATGCGGTTGAGTTTCTAGGTAAATCACTAGCACTTCTGGCGTTTCTTTTTATCCTAATAGTTCTTATATTCTTTCCGGACTTCCTTTATCAAGTATTCAAGGGCGATATAACAGGTAACTCGCTCAGTCAGGCGTGGAGCACAGTCGCGCAATGGTTTATTCCAGCAGCTTCCTTGTTTATCGCCCACCTTTATTCATTTATCCTTAATTACTTTTTTAATAAGGAGTACCTGGCCTACTCGCCCAAAGAGCTAATGGTAATGCCGTTTCGTCGAATTGTTGGTATGGAGCTAGTTTTGCTTGTGGGTGGTTACCTTGTCCTGCATTACGGCGTGCCGATATATTATCTGGCCTCGCTTATAGGATTGAAGATTATTCTTGATCTTATCGCCCACCTAGAAGAACACAAAGTTATTCAGCCATCTAGTGGTGACGATCTACTGACCGATGTCGTTAGATATCTCTAGAATTTCAGCAGTTCGTGGTGGCTCTTGAGCCACTTTTCCGCATCTTTGTAGTTAGGTAAGTAATCACTTACTAAATCCCAGAATCTTTTTGAGTGATTCATGTGGGTAAGGTGTGCCAATTCGTGATAGATGACATAATCGCTAACAGAGTCTGGGGCCATGATTAGTCGCCAGTTAAGCGATATTTGCAGCCGACTTGAACAAGAGCCCCAGCGGGTTCGCTGTGAGCGAATACTGACGGTAATAATGTCCCTGCCAACTAAATCGGCCAAAAGGGGAACTCGTTCCTTGAACCTTTTTTCTGCCTGCTTTCGATACCATTTTTCTAATATTTTTCTAACCTCCCGATGGTCTTCGCTTGGCGAGGTCACAACTAATTGTTCGCCTGAGATACTTACCCCAGCTTTGTGGGCAGTGGTTATATTAATTCTAAATTGGTATTCCTTGCCACGGAAAAAGATCGTTTCACGATCGTCTGTAAGGGCTTGTTGTTTAACTGCTGATTTGGCCAATTTTTCTGCAATCCAAATCTCGTTCTGCTCGATAAATTCGTAAATATACCGCTCGGGAACGTGCGGAGGGGCAGTTACTACAACTTCGCCATTGTCCATAACTCGCAGTTTAAGCGAGCGCGAAGAAGCTAGGCGTTTAATCTTTATCGTCGGCCCTGAGGCCTCGGAATGCTCTTGGTTGTAACTTTTCTCAATGGGTATATCAGTCACCCAACTAAACTACCAGTTAATATATACTTTGGGTAGAAGTACTGGTCGAACTTGTGGAGTTTTTATGCTTGTAGTAATAATATATACCGCCGTAAATCACGATCGCGGCTACTATATATATCCAAAGCCATTTTTTCCAACCACCCTTGCTGTACCCACTCCCATAACCGTCTGACTGTTTGTATTCTTCCATTTATCTACACTGGCGAAAGAGTAGACGTAAGTCAATTGTAGTTCTTATGAATTTGCGCAGTGGACGGGATTACCCTTCGCTTCGCTGCGGTATTCTCGCTTCATTGCATTTCGCTCAAATCGGACCCGCTCGCGAGCCCTTTCTCGTACCACAACAAAAAATATACCCCAAAATTTGGGGTATATTTTTTTGGCGCAGTGGACGGGACTCGGACCCGCGACCTCCGCCGTGACAGGGCGGCGCTCTAACCAACTGAGCTACCACTGCAAATATACGAACATTAACTATTAGCAAGGACTAACAGAACAATTATCTCTAAAAAACTGATTAAAATCCAGAGCTAGTTGGCTGAAATATATTTAGAAATTTTGTAGCCCGCCAAAGTCTTACTATACCAGTCGTTGTATGTCTGCAGATTATCGCCGGTTTTATCAGTTGTTTCTATGATATGGAAACCGTAAGGGCTTTGAATTGGAGCCGAAACT
Source organism: uncultured Candidatus Berkelbacteria bacterium (assembly GCA_903839975.1). Taxonomy (GTDB): domain Bacteria; phylum Patescibacteriota; class UBA1384; order 2-12-FULL-50-11; family 2-12-FULL-50-11; genus CAIMEH01. The sequence goes on along the minus strand of CAIMEH010000011.1, from coordinate 20,823 downwards.
TGCCCAACCGCGGTACTAAATGCGGCATCCTCTACAGCCTGGTTGATCTGGGCAGCTAACTCGCCTTTAGCCCAATAACCTAGGTCTCCACCATTATCTTTTGTTTGAGCGTCTTGACTGAATTGTTTGGCGGCGTCGGCAAAAGACATACCGCCCTTGATGGCAGCTTCAGCTGCATTAGCAGCTGTAGTGGTTGTCGTAAGAATGTGAGAAACTCGAACTCTTTCCAACACCACGGCTTCAACTTTTTGTTTTAGAATCTTCTCGGCTAAAACACTTTTGAAATCAGTTACGGTCATTCCATAAAGTTGCTGGATCTTGGCCGCCAAATCTGGAGTCTGGGCAACTTGCGCATCGTAGGCTTTATTTACCTCGTCCTGTGAAACGCTCAAGCCCCTGTTTTGTGCCTCGATAACTAATATTTGATTTTCGACAAGACCATCCATTACCTCTTTTCTCAAATCAGCGTCACTTGGTGGTCTGGAAGCTACGTCACTTGGTGCATTCGTATTAAAAGTATTCAGAAATCTTAGTCGGGATAAAAATTCGTGGCTCCAAACGAAACTACTATTTACTTTGGCGGCGGGCAACGGATACAAAACCGCTAGCTGTTCGGTAAATTTGCTCCCAGATTTAATTTTATATATCAAAACAGCGCCTGTTACACCGAAAGCTAGGTAAAGAGTTAAAACAAAAATAGCTAAATCGATAAATAACGTTGCCGGGTTATTAAGATGGCGTTGAATAATAGCTTCTACGAAAGGTACATGAAGCCTAATCCAGGCCCAAACCCGCTGCCATATTCGCGCCAAGAATCTACCGAACCGCTTTAGTAGCTGCCAAAGCTCAATTAAAAATATCTTTATCGTCTCTAGAAATTGGTTAGATGAGGGAAGTTTGCCCATATGATGATTCCTATTACCAAGATAACAGTAATACCAACAAATATAAAATGGGCCACTAAACTACGACGTTCGTTGTTGTGCTGAATATGGAATAGCTGCCAAAAAGCGTAAAAAACAACAGAGGCCATTAACGACCTATTAAAGAAAGAGACAGGCCAGTTATTAAATATAGTACTAACTTCCGCGCTGATTAAACCTAATAATAGCCAATGGCTAAAAAGTTGATTCTCTGAAATTAATTTAAATCCACGATTAACTTTTTCACCTATTAATCCGATAATTGGTACAAGTGCTGCCACGGCAATTGAAGCATATATTTGCATATCTGGGTGGCCTGCCTGCCAATAAGAAACTACTAAAAAACATAGAAATACAGCTGATAAAACTGGGAGCTCGCTTTGGCGAAGCAAGGTGGAAATCATTACGAAAATAAAAAGAATTATAAGGGCAATTTGAGAGAGTAGCGTTGGCATTAATCCCCAAACAACAATTATTGCCCCCAGACAAATAAGCCAAAGAACTAAAACTGTTGGGGTAGATTTTACAACGTGGAAAATATCGGTCAATCGAACCGGCGCCTCATTTTCTTCCTGGATTTCCATGGGATTATTAGCATAAGCCATTAACCATAATTCTAGAACATCTCGTAGTCTCTAGCTAGAGACAAATCTACTTTGCGGTCAAGAAGGTTGAGCCAACGGTCAGAGTAATGTCGGCGCCAGTACCTGAACTGCTCGTGCTGGATGCGCCAAACCTATTGGTCAGGAATTTAACTGTGAAAGGATCTTTCGAGCTACTTGTTATAGTAGAGTTCTTTTGTGTAGTTGATGCGGTCGTTACTGACGTGACGTTGTAGCCAAGATTCTTTAAGGAGTCTTCCAGAACCTTATTTTCAGTAGCTTTTCCGGTGGCATTTATTACAGTAACAGTGGCGTTTTCTTTTAGAACATAAGGATCTTGAAGGGCATGAGCAACGAAACTCTGAACATCGGTGTAATTACCGATGCCAAGCTTTGGATAAATAATATAACCAGCAACTGGGTCTGATTTAGCGGTGAGTGGGCTTTCGGGGCTAGTATCAAGAACGTTATTTGTAGTTTTTGAGCTATCAATATTTTTAACTATTCCAAAGATACTTGTCATATCGGTTATCTGCATATCGGTTTTAAGGTTGCCGCCTAGTGTGTTGATGATACCAGTTACCTTAACTGGGTTGGATAGGATTCCCAGTGTTAAAGCCTTTTTTATAATACCTTCCATAACTAATTGCTGTCGTTTAGAACGATCGAAATCGCTACTTGTCTCACGGGAGCGAGCGTATTTTAGTGCGGTATCACCGTTCATGTGTTGTAGGCCAGCTTTAATAGTAAGTGGGCAGTAGGCCGTGCTTGGGTCTGGGCAAGGGTATAAATAATCGTTTAAAGTAGCTGGAACGGTAATATCTATGCCGCCAACTTGATCAACTAAAGTTTTGAATCCGTTAAAGTTTATTCTTACAAAATAACTAATTTTAATACCTAGGACCTTGTCGAGCATATCCTTCATGGCAGCGCCGCCTGGATCAACTCCATTAACACAAATGGTTTTATTAACTTTGCAATAAATTTGCGATGCTAAAGCATTAACGGCGTTTATTTTTGTATACTCGCCATCGGCCTGTTTAACGTAGAGGTCTCGCGGAACCGAAAGTAGCGCCATAGTGTTATTAACAGGGTCTATTGAAGCAATTTCGAGAGTATCAGTTAAGTCCGGGCCGTCGTGACCCGGTCCGCCGATTCCAGCCAAAAGAATGTTTATGCGAGTGTCGCCTTCTGTTTTAACATCGGCAGTGGTAATAGCGCCATTGTTTTTAATAAATGTTGGTTCGTCGCTGCCATTAGAAGATATGATATTTTTCAGGGCCAAGCCACCAGTGATTGCAATCCAACCAGCTACCCCAACTACAACAATTACAATTCCCCAAACAACAAATCTCCACTTGCTTTTAGTGACATTAATTTGCTTAATTGGTTTTTCCTGCTGGTCTTTAGGGTGAAAAAGATTCATCTGCTTTATAACTTTAACATAATTTTTGTGCAATCAACTAGGCTAGAGGTGTGGTTTGTTTTACGACTTTTGGCGAAAGTTTGCCGTTTTTTAACCTACCTAGTTCTTGAGTAAGTTCGCCAGAATCAAGTTCAAGTATTGGCAGATTTAACATATATGCAAGAGTGTTGGTGGTTGCAATTCCCATACGTATTCCAGTAAGTGAACCGCCATTTCTAGTAACTGCCAAGGCCCTAATTTCACTTAATACTACGCCATTCTTCTTGAGAAATGTTTCAATGTTTAGCGCTAAATCCTGCGAGCGATTATCAAATTCACTAACAATATTCTCTTGATCTTCTTGAATTAGCCCAAGAGTAACTTTTTCGCGATCGCTAGAATCAATCGCTAAAATTTTGGGAAAATGTAAGTTCTCGTGTTTTTTCATCTACCTTCTTAATACTAATTGTTTTCACATCTGTCTGTAAGAATCCTGAAGCAATCTCTGGCCATTCTATCATCACCACCTTGGATTTGTCTGAATATTCGTCCCAGTCGAATTTTGAGATGTCTGATATATTTAAACGATATAAATCCAAATGAATAATTTCTTTAATTTTCTTACCCAGCTTATAACGATGTTCAATTACAAATGTTGGGCTATTGACGGTTTTGTCGTAGCCTAAGGCACGAACTATGTCGCGAATTAATGTTGTCTTTCCCGCCGCTAACTCGCCAGTAAATGTAATAACATCACCGGGTTTTATATTCTTTGCAATTCCTTTTGCCACTTTCACAATGTCTATTTCTTTATAGATAATATTTTTCATGACACGTTTTTTCCAATTGCTTCGCCGATATTTTTAAAGCCATCTGCTTCTAACAACTTAACTAAACCAAGATTTATTGTGCTAATTACTTGTGGGCCTTGATATATCATCCCGGTAAATAACTGAACAAAAGTTGCTCCATTTTTAATCTTCCTATAAGCGTCCTTGGCAGTGAAGATTCCACCAACACCAATGATTACAAAACGGTTTTTATATTTCTTATATATCTCGGCGATCATCTTGTCGGATTTTTCTTGAACTAATTTTCCGCTTAATCCACCCTCAATTTCAGTAGAGTGTTCGGCTGGTCTAACTTTTGTTAAGTTCGTACAAATTATTCCTTTAACGTTATTTTTATCTGCAACTTCTAATATTGAATAAAGCTCGTCATTATTAATATCCGGTGAAAGCTTAATAAATATTGGAACGTTAATTTTTTCGGCATTTATTCTGTTTAGTAATTTTTCTAGATTATTGGCTCTTAAAAATACTAGCTCGTTATTAGTGTTTGGGCAGCTTAAATTTAGATCGATATATTGCGCTAATGGTGCCAAATCTTTAAATGATGATAGGTAATCGTTAATTGCAGTTTCTATATTGTCGCTTTCTTTTCTGTTAGTGGGGGCAATACTTATTCCAATAGGAAAATATCTCGGAAGGGTATTTAATCTCTTGGCGATATTTTTACTTCCAGAGCTATTCAAGCCGTAATTTACTATCAAGCTTTTTTCTTTCGGCAATCTTGCCAATCTCTTACCTTCGTTGCCGGAGTGGGGGAAGGCAGTTACGGAGCCCAGCTCCATAAATCCAAACCCTGTAGACGGAATTAGCTCTGTTAGTAAACCTTCTTTGTCGTAACCGGCAGATAAACCAACTGGGTTGGCAAATTCTATACCAGCAATTTTTTGTGTCAGTTTGACTGACTTATAATTAAAGGCAAAGGACGTTAAAAACCGAGTAATCGAATATCCGCCCAGGTTGTGCCCAAGGTTAGAAATACGTTCATGAACCCATTCCGGATCGAGCGCAAAAAATATTGGCTTGGCAATAAAACGGTATAAAACAGACTCGATAAAGTTACGAGTTTTAATCCAGGCTTTGTACATATTTTGAGTTTACCTTACCTGTTCTAACAATTGAACCCAAAATACTGTAAAATATTCTTTAGTATGGTTGAAGGACTAAGGATTATAGGAGACATGGTTTTGGGCGAGAAATTCTCTTCCCAAGAAAACGATTTTTACCGCCAGAATATTTTGGCGCTTATTGTGAAAAATGGTTTTACTGTTACTGGCGATTGCTATAAAGATTTTGGACCTGGCGCCTTTAGCCACAATGTAATGTTGGCCGAATCCCATGTTTGTGTTCACACCTGGCCAGAAAGTAATTTTTACTCACTTGATATTCACACCTGCAACTACACTCGCGATAACTCAGAAGCAACACGCAAAATGGCAGAAGAAATAATCGAATTATTTGATACCGACCAAACAAAAAGCCACTTGCGCGAAATACCTTCAAAAGACCTATAACTCTTGACTTTTTACTCCTATTCGAGTATAAATTACTGGCAAGGTCGAAAGGGCAAACTTGGTGTAAATCAAGGACGCAAAGCCACGGGTCCCAGTTGGGATAGCCGGGTTACCGAAACAAATCTCTTTAGACCTTAGTACCCGTTGGTAGAGGTTAACATTATGGAAAATGTCGCGAACGCACTCTGTGTTCTTTTGCTCGTACTTATAGTTGGGCAAAACATATATTTTAGACGTCAGTGTAAAAAGTTAAAGGATTTGGCATACAAAGATCCTTTAACGAATTTATTTACCAGACGATTTCTAGATCTAGAGATTGCTAAAATATACGACAACCGACCGTCCCAAGTTGCGGTAATGATGCTTGATGTAAACAACTTTAAGCTCATTAACGACAACTACGGTCACCTGGTAGGCGATAAGACGCTAAAACTAATTGCTCAAGCGATTTCATTGTCGGTTCGCCCTGGAGATTTTGTCTTCAGATATGCCGGCGATGAGTTTTTGATCTGTCTTCCCTCGGCAAGTAATCCAAAAGATTTAGAGTCTATTGTCGAGCGAATTCGATCAAAAGTCATCGTTTCTTGTTGGCCACTAAAAATGGCTGAACAGGTAAGCGTCTCTTGTGGCTATGCCATAAGAGTTAACAACGAAACGATTGTTGATCTAATAAGCCTAGCCGACAAGTGTATGTACTGCGCCAAGCGCGGTAATCGTTCGGCGGACTGAACACTCGCGCCCGGTAGAAATACCGGGCGCTTTTCTAATAAATATGTAAGAAACGACAGTAAAAACAACCCTTATTAATGATACGTTTTTAGTGGAGGTGAGAATTATGTCTCACGATCAAAGCAAGCCGGGTAGGCAAAAAAAGAAAGCGCCTGGCACGAACGCCAAACATCCTAATACGGATCCGGTTGCCCAGTCTCAGAAGAAGAATGGGAAACGCGGGAGACGAGGCAAGTGATCCGAACAACTAAGGCGCGTCAGCAACTTGCTCTCGCGCCTACAACTTTGTTCCCGGGCAGAAAAGGATTATTCGTTTTAAATTCTGAGTGAATAAAAAAGTCCGCCACAGCTTTAGCGATGGCGGACTAGACAATGAGGTTCATAGGACTCACCTCCGTTTTAGGATGCTAAAATAATAACACAAAACCAGGTTTTAGTCAATACATTTAGACGGTTCTTTTGGTTGATCTTTTGTTCCCAGTAATTAGCGAAGTGTATAATAATGCAAACCGTTAAGGAGGTTTGTCCTTGAATCAAAGTCGCATATTAAAACGAATCAATCAGGCCGAGAAAGCGATGACACGCTTTACCAATTTATGCTGTTTATTGGCACTGCTCTCCGTGGCATATTTTCCACTCAGTTTATTGCCGACGCCACTAACTTACTTCAGTTATGTTGCGGGCATAATTCTACAAGGCTACATCTGCTTTAATGCGATTCGTTCGTATAAGCTATGGCTAGCCTGTTACCACAACAAGTACGCCCAAGCAGGCTACGCTTTAAAACGAGAAAGTGAACGACGAATCAACCAAGCCCCGTAAGGGGCTATCTCTTTGTTCCCGGGCTAGGATTCGAACCTAGAAATCTCCTGCGCCAAAGGCAGGCGTCCTACCATTAGACGACCCGGGATTAACTGATATATTTTACTACACTATTGGTCCAAGCAGCAATCCTTCTGTTAGCGTCGGTGCTTTTTGCTACTCGAATACGAGCAACACCGTAGTAAAAGTTCCCGATATTTTTTCGCAAAGTTTTAATCTCGTTATTTTTTAAATAAACATGAAAATCTGTGGTTTTAACTAAGAGAGTATTTGCCCAATATTTTTTCGCTGCATTAATATCGCCGGTTTTGTGAATATATATTTCATATCTTAAATCCCCCTCGCTTACGTCTAAATATTTAAGACACCAAACACTGAATAGCTTAACCATTCTAGGGTCCATATTGGAGAATCCTACCCGCTCACTTATAGACCATTCTCGAGCCTTTGTTCCTTCTGCCCAGTAAAGCATTAGCCCAGACAACCAAAGAGGGTCATTAATAAGCATAGTAGCTTCCTCCTCTGCTTTCTCGGTTATTATCTTGGTTCTTTCAACTCTTAGCTGTCTTATACGTTCGGTTGCCAGTTTTCTGGTATCTGAACGAATGCTTTCAATCCTTTGGCTTTGGCTGGGTAAAAGTCTTATGTCTCTTAACCATAAAGATAAAGAAGAACTTGAGACGTTAACTTTTTCCAAAATCTCTGAATAGGTAAGCCCTTCTTTGCGAAGTTTTATTGCAAGCTCTCTTTCGTGATATTTTGCAATCATATATCTAGAATATTGGCTACTGTAGCCGGTGTCAATGTTCGAATATATTGTCAGTAACGCAAAAACGCCCTTGCGGGCGCTAATGCGGAAAACGGTAAGCCGGGTTCTGTTTATGTGACCATCTCTCTAGGCGATGAGACTAACTAACAACTATCCAAAACGATACTGACGGAGCTTGTTTACACCTATTCGGAATAAACGAACTTAATTGTCTGTTGTTAGAAGCCCACTCATCTTGCATCACGCTGGGTTTGGCTGCTGACACGCATTACTGCGCGCATTGTGAGCTCTTACCTCACTCTTTTCATCCTTGCCTGTTCCGATTCAGATAGGGGGTGCCGTCCCTCAGGGGACGGCGCTGATAGAAGCAATCTTCTCAAAGTCGTCGGGTTTGAATTTGTAGTCAAACCTTACATTATGGCCAATAGAACTCCTAAATCTAATGACGCACTCGTTGTCGTTGCCATATCTTGCATTTACTGTTTTCCGTGCGAAGTCAAAGGCCGTATCGTCTGCTTTTTGGAGACTGTCCTTTGAATCTACGTCTGCCTCAATGCAGAACTTGATTTCAACTGGAAACGCGCTGCTAAAAGGTCTAAAACCTACTAGGCGAAGCCCGATGAAATAACTAACATAACGATTATGCACTTGATATCACACTCCCTAACTGAACCGGACATTGGCGGTTTGGTTTCTGTGCCACTTTCCCGTGCCTTACGACAGCCTGCCGTTAGCAGGAGCGCGTTTTGGCGATGCCCGGACTTTCCTCACTATTTTAAGTAGCGCGATCACTTCGTTTTCGCCCTAAATACTACCAAAAACAGGTTAAAATGTCAATGAGATATGAAGCTTTTTCGGTGTAAATCTGTCAATCCGAATTTATCAATTCCATCGAAATGTTTTTTCGTCCCGTAGCCAACGTTTTTATCCCAACCAAAATTGGGAAATAATTTATGATTCTCGTGCATCAGTTTGTCTCGTTGAACTTTTGCCACGATTGAAGCGGCGGCAACAGGAAAGAATAACTGATCGCCCTTAACGGCTTTGATGAATGGTTTGTTATCGATTGCATAATAATCAGTTAAGAAGATATCCCCATCAACTCCTTCCAGGGCTCTGACATATGCTAATTTCTGAGCTGCAGTTAAGCCCAATTTATCGATTTCTTCAGGATTTACCGAGCCAAAACTCACTTGCGCAGCTAAATTGTGTATTTTATCTGCCAAAATTTCTCTTTTGGCGGCCGACAATAGCTTTGAGTCGGTAATATCGTTAATAAAAATAGACAGTTCAACAGCGGCAACAACCAGTGGTCCAGCTAGGGCGCCACGTCCAACTTCGTCTAAACCAATAATTCGCCGGTAACCCAGCGACAATAAATCCGAAATAATATCAAAATCAGGCGCGCGCTTTAGCTTTTTCGCGCTTAATTTTTTCTCCGCAGTCTTCGCAGAGGAACTGTCCGGTAACGGATTCTTTAACTTTTGCGACATCTTCAGGTGTACCTTCGGCCACAATCATACCACCTTTATCGCCACCGTCTGGACCCATATCAATAACCCAGTCGGCGCAGCGAATAACGTCTATGTTGTGCTCGATAATAATTACGGTGTTGCCGCGATCGACTAATTTATAAAGCACCTTCAATAAACGCTGGATATCTTCAAAATGAAGACCAGTTGTTGGTTCATCAAGTATGTATAGAGTTTTACCAGTTTCGCGTTTAGCTAATTCGGCAGCAAGTTTAATACGCTGGGCCTCACCACCAGATAAGGTTGTAGCTGGCTGACCCAAGTGAATGTAGCCCAACCCAACAGCCTGAAGAATTAAGAGTTTCTCGCGAACTTCTTCTTCTGTGTCGAAATAATCCAGGGCTTCATCAACTGTCATTGCCAAAACATCGCTGATATCTTTACCTTTGTACTTAATCTCTAAGGTGTCGGCGTTGTAGCGACGGCCTTTGCACTCTTGGCATGGCACGTAGATGTCTGGCAAGAAGTTCATCTCTATCTTAATTTGGCCATCACCACGGCAGTTTTCGCAACGTCCGCCACGTAAGTTGAAGCTGAAACGCGAAGCATCAAAGCCGGCTTCCATCGCTTCATTAGTATTGGCAAATAATTCACGGATTGGACCGAGCGCAGAGGTATATGTAGCTGGGTTCGAACGAGGTGTCCGGCCAATAGCAGACTGATTGATGTTGATAATATTGTCCAGGTGCTCCAAGCCCTTAATCTCTTTATAGGGCGCAGATTCTAAGGTTGAACTGTTATTGAAATGCTTGGTTAGGGCGACTGCTAGGGTATCTTCCACGAGGGTAGATTTACCACTACCAGAAACGCCGGTAACACAGATTAACTGGTTTAATGGGAAGGTAGCAGTAACATTTTTTAGGTTGTTGCCGGTTGCACCAGAGATAGTTAGGAATTCCTCGGTGTGTTCGTGGCGATGTTCCGGTAATTCGATGCGTTTTGCGTCGCTTAGGTAAGCGCCGGTCAAAGAGTTTGGATCTTTTTTAATTTCGTCAGGTGTACCGATGGCGATAACTTCACCGCCTTGTTCACCAGCGCCCGGTCCCATATCGATAATATAATCAGCGCGAAGCATGGTTTCTTTGTCGTGCTCAACGATAATAACGGTGTTACCACGGTGTTTGAGCTCGGTAATGGTTTTAAGAAGTTTCTCGTGGTCGCGAGCGTGCAAACCAATTGAAGGTTCATCCAAAATGTAAACGACACCTGTTAAACCAGAGCCAAGCTGGTTGGCCAAGCGAATACGCTGAGCCTCACCACCGGCCAAAGTTGAGCTGGTACGGTTTAAAGTTAAGTAACCCAAACCAACCTCAAGCAGGTAGTCTAGGCGGGATTTAACTTCTTTGGCAATTGGTTTAGCGATAATCGAGTCTTTTTCGTTCAAATCGTTCAAAAGTTCACCAAAAAACTTCGAACTCTGTTCTATTGTGTCGCTAGTCACATCAATAATATTGCGGCCTTTTATCTTAATATTTAGTACTTCTGTGCGAAGTCGCTGGCCCAAACAAACCTGACAGAGCTTCTCGAGCATATATTTTTCAATCTCGTTACGAAGATATTCAGAGTCGGTTTCTAGGTATCGGCGCTCGAGGTTTGGAATAACACCTTCAAATCGGCCTTCTTCTTCGCCTGGTTCGCCGTTTAAGACGATCTCGACGACTTCTTTTGGTAGCTTTTCGACAGGTGTATCAAGGCTGAACTCATATTTCTTGGCTAGGTCCTGCAAAGCCTTCTGATACCAGCTAGTTTGACTGGTAGTGCGGCTCCAGGGGCGAATTGCCCCTTCGGCTATAGTTAGGCGCTGATTAGGAATAACGAGCTCTGGATCGGCTACAAGCCTTACTCCGAGGCCCTGGCAGGCCTGGCAGGCGCCTTCTGGGTTGTTGAAGGAGAATAAACGTGGCTCTATATCTGGGAACTGCCAGCCACACTTGGTACAGGCGTACTTCTGAGAGTAAAAACGCTCTTTTGTGTCGTCCAAAGACATAACGATTAGCATGCCGTTGCCCATTTTTAGGCCTTTTTCGGCTAGTTTTAGTAAATCAACAAAAATAACAGCTTTGGACTGCTCGTTGGAGACTGGAAAATCAACTTTTCCAACCAGTAGCTCGAGGCTGTGCTTCTTGTTTTTATCGATTTCCAAAGCTATTGCTTCCTCGATGTCCATCTCGACGCTGTCGAAGCGAACTTTCAACACACCGGTCTTCTTAGCCTGTTTTAGGTGATATTTGTGTTCGCCTTTGCGATTCTGGATTATCGAGCTGTAAATCTTGGCTTTTAGGTTGTCGCCTTCAGTGAAATCTTTAAGAATATGCTTAGCGATGGTCTCAGTAGACTGTTGTTCGATTTTAATACCGTCTTTAGGACAGAAAGGCTCGCCGATACGTGAAAATAGTAATCTTAAGAAATCATAAATCTCCGTAGTGGTAGCTACGGTAGAGCGTGGGTTGCGGGCGGCGGTCTTCTGATCGATAGCGATAGCGGGGGCGAGACCTTCAATGTAGTCAAAATCTGGTTTGTCGATGTCGCTTAAAAATTGTCGTACAAACGACGAGAGGCTTTCAACATATCTTCGTTGCCCCTCGGCAAAGATCGTGTCAAAGGCGAGCGAGGATTTTCCTGAACCAGATAGGCCAGTTATGACCGTAATCTTGTTCTTGGGAATATCTACGCTAACGTTTTTTAGGTTGTGGGTTCTTGCGCCCACGACACGTATTTTATCTTCCATGTTTTCTTTTTAATTCCGACCAGATATTTATAAATGGTCGTGCTGCGAGCCAGTGTACCACCAAACATACATGTATTGCAAGGGTCATCACCCCTTGCAATTCCCTGCCCTTGAGCTAAAAAGAGTAGAGTTAAGAAAAGGGAGGAAAAAGAAAGGATGAGAAATATGCCAAACGAAGGTACGAGCGGTCCCGGAACGGTTGTAGGGGTAAATGTCGCCCTGTCCGGAACTCTTAAAGATCAAAACGACATTATTATTTACGGGATGGTTGACGGGGAAGTTGTTTCAGAAAAGTCCGTAACGGTTGGGGAGACAGCTCAAGTTAAAGGCCCAGTTAAGGGTGCTTTAATTACAGTTTCCGGAACGATTCGTGGAGCAATTGATGCTTCCGAAAGGCTCGAGATTACCGAAACTGGCAAAGTTTTTGGCAGTATCGCAACTAAAGATTTAGTTATTCGCTCTGGTGCAGTTTTGGTCGGCAAGGTTACTATGGGTGCCGATGAACAGGCTGTTCAAGAAGAAACAAAAGAAAATACTGAAGAAGAGGTTAGTATTCCGGTTCATACCGACGAAGATAATAAAGAAGAAGTTGTAGACGGGAACGCCCTAGCGCCTGACGAAGAGTAGGTAGGTTTATGTACTACTACGTTCTTGAGGCGCCATCGTCTAGGGCGACGCGCCAGCTTTATCAGAAATTAAGAGATTTACTTACTCAACTTTCCATTGCAGGAGAGATGGTGGCTGCTAGTCCAGCCCGCTCGGCGTATGAACTCTCCGAGATGGGGATGGAGAAAGGTTACTCCACAATTGTTGCCGTTGGTGGCGACCATCACGTCAACGAAATTGCAACGGCTGTGCTTGGCCGAGCTGTTCTTGGTGTAATCCCGGTTGGCGCCAGCAATTTAGTTACCGATATCATTGGCTATACCGATATGCGGGAGGCAGCTAATGCCCTGAAACAGCGTAGGCTATCTACTCAAAGCACGGTCTTGATCGAGCCTTCAACGATTATTTTTCTCGATACAGTCATCAGTACCTCGAAGCTGGCTAAAATTAGCATGATTTTGGACAACAAGGTTCGAACCCATGCTTATTTTAACCAGTTAACCATTAACCGTTTTCTTCAGATGAAACTGGATAGTTTTCATACAACAGAGGTTAAAAAAGTGTTTGGCATCTTTAATACCGGTGGAAATGTTATTCACTCCGAGAGTCATTTTCACGCCAAAGTTGCCAGAATTATCACCGATCCAATCCTGCCAGTAAATGTTTCTGGGGTGGCAATTGCCGAGTCGCCAATGCAGTTGCGGTTGATCCCAGATTCCTTGAAGATTATTACCAAACGTGGTACACTTCTTGAGTAAATGGTAATCAAGAAAATAACATTTGCGAGCGCACGTTAACCGGAACATCGTTACGGTTTTTTAAACAGGAGTACAAGATAGAAAAACAGCTAAGAGTAAACGAAGAAATAACAGGTTCGCAAGTCCATTTAATTATGGAAGATGGGCAATCTGTTGGTACCGTTTCATTAGACCAGGCCCGCTATCTTGCCGAACAGTCAGAATTGGACCTAGTTGAGCTTAACGGCTCTGCTACCCCGCCAATTGTTAAACTGCTCGACTATAATAAATACCGTTACCAACAGGAGAAGACCGCTCGCTTGAACGGCGCCAAACAAAAGTCCAACGAATTGAAAGAGATTCGCTTAAGTTTCGGCATCGATTCACACGATCTGATGATTAAAGCCAAACGTGCCAAGGAATTCTTGGCCGATGGTAGCCCACTAAGGGTATATATCCAGCTACGTGGTCGCGAGAATATTTTTCCAGAAAAGGCCAGACAACGTTTAGAGCAGTTTCGTCAGGAAATTGACGCCGTTATCGACCAACCGGTTTCACAGCTCGGTAAAAGAGTTCAAATAATTTTAAAACCAAAGAAAAGTTAAATGCCAAAGATAAAAAGTCATAAATCTTTAATGAAGCGCGTCGAAATAACCGGTACCGGTAAGTTAAGAGCGCGCAAAATGTCCATTGCCCACCGTGCCCGCTTCAAATCTAAACGCGCTAAAGGCGCCGTTGACAGCAAAATTATTCTTTCGGCTGGTCATCACAAAGCTTACAAAAAGACAGTAAAAGTTAAATCAGGACAATAATTAAAAATGGCAAGAATTAAACGCGGTTTACAGGTACATAAACGTCACAAGGCAGTTTTAGCTAGAACGAAAGGCTACAAACTTGGCCGCAACAATCTTATTAAACAGGCCAAACAGGCCATGCTTAAGGCCGGTCAGCACGCCTACCGCGACCGACGCGTCAAGAAACGTAACTTCCGTACCCTCTGGATCGTCCAGTTGAATGCCGCTGTTCGCGCCCACGACCTTAGCTACAGCCAGTTTATATATGGAATGGATAAAGCCGGCGTTACCTTGAATCGCAAGGTTCTCTCGGAGCTTTCAATCAAGTATCCTGACCAGTTCGAAGCCATCGTCAAACAGGTCAAAGAAGCCCTCGCTAAAGTCGAAGCTAAATAATAATTAAGAAGTAAAAAAAAAGACCCTTTCGGGTCTTTTTTTGTTATGGAAAAAGTATGTGCTATACATTAATTGGTCCCACAAAACAGTGGTAAACCAATCCGCACTTAGGCTGCTCGAGGGCGGCAATCTGGCTGAAGCAGATGCGGCTAGCTGGTCGGGCGCGAGCTATGCAGGCGGCATGACGGTACGATACTAATCAGCCAAATTATCTGGCACATTGATCGCTGGTGGGTGCACTCGCTTGACTGTGAGCTACACGGCCTGTACCACCAAGGCAGGGTTGGTCAGAAGAGTTTCACAATTGTGCAACTCGGACCGCTCAGATGGCTGGAGCCAGTGCTGGTTTATTCCAGTTGGTAAATCACAGGGCCTGCGCCATGCGGGCCCACTTTTTCTCACTCTAAATTTTTCTTTTTATGAAACACGAAACTCTTGATGTTGATGCCCCAGCGATTGCGCTCAATCTTTGGGCCGTGAAGCTTCCAGAAAACCAGATACAAAAGGATTATTAACGTTAAGGTAATTATCGAATCAACTTTCATTAAGCCTTCACTAGAGTCTGTTCCAAGGGTATTTAGCATTAGCTGGCCTAGGAATAACCCTTCAATTGCCAAGAAGAAAACGACGCCATCGCTTAATTTTCGACGCGCCCAGGCGTATAGAATTATGGCAAACAGTAGTGCTGCCCAAATCGTGCTAAACAAGTCTACTGGATATGCGCCGTTAATTGCCAGGAAGCCACTTGCGTCACGGCCGATAGTGCAGGCCGATAAAAAACAGCCAAACTTGCCTATTGCCCAAGCAACCAACAATCCAAGGGCACCAAGGTCGAGCATCTGCCAGATTGGGTCTTTCTCACGGTTAACAAAATAAAAATAGGTAAAGAAGCCAGTAACGATTCCACCAAGGGCAACTAATCCACCCTGCCAGAAGTAAATAATCTGACCTAAGTTAGAGAATTGATCGGCATAAACGAAGTAGTAAGTAATTCTGGCACCGAGTAGGGCAAATAATAGGGTAAATAGAATCGTGTCGAACAAATGATGAGTTTGGAGCTTACGTGCTTTGGCGGCTCTTACCAAAAAAACACCGGCTAAAAACGTGCCTAAGGCGATGAAGGAACCGAACGAGTAGAATTTAAATTTCCCGATCTCAAACAGTACGGGTAACATTTTGCTCCCCAAGTATGGCAAATCACAAATCAACAGTCAAACGGCATAAGGTTCAAAATATTAAATAATCAGATTATAATAACAGGCATAGGGCGGTTAGCTCAGCTGATCGTAGAAACTACGACAGCTGAGGCATCGAAGTTTTATAGTTATACTCGGGCAGTTAGCTCAGCTGATTAGAGCGTACGGTTCACATCCGTAAGGTCACTGGTTTGAATCCAGTACTGCCCACACATTGCATTCACATTGCAGGGGTCATTGGTTCAAGTCCAATACCGCCCACAAAATAACCTGAAAATCCCTGGATTATTCATCATTACAGTTGTAAAATAAGCGTATACACACGCTTTATCGCGTGACGTGGGATGGAGGTCCCGATTTAACATGAAGAAACTACTTTTAACCCTGATGCTTTTTGTTATTGCGGCTTCGGCTGCGATTGCGCAAAGCTTCCACACCTATTACGTCTACTACGGTGGCGTACCGCACTACTATAAGATCCTCGGGGTCTACACGCCTTACTACACACCCTACTTCCAGGACAGGATCGATAAGATCTTTTCTAGCTACAATCTTGACGTGGCGGACATTAAAGCAAACTATAATGCAGATGTTGCCAAGGCCGAGGATGTTCGCCAGAAAGATCTTGACGATGCCGTCTTTTATCGTGACCGCGATCTGAAGGACGAAAAATATGATCAGGAAGAGACTAGGAGTATTTACGACAAAGATGTTGCCAAAGCAGACAAAAATTATGGTTACGACCTTGACGACGCCAAGGCAGCCCGAGACGAGGATCTGAAGAAGGCGGAGAACCGCAAGGATCTTGCACTAGAGGAGCTCTTTACTGAGCTCAGGCTAGAAAGTGTCCCGACTTCTTATTACGTGGACTACGATTATGTTTTCACCGATAGTTATATCTGTTTCTACACAGAAATTCCCCATGGCGGATATCGTGCACGAAGCATTCGTTTCTATCACAACGGCTACCATACCTGGAAAACCGAAAGAGTATCGCCAAAAATGGCACACTCTTGGTACGAGAGGTCTGGAAAACAAGCTTTCAGGAACAACGAAGTTCGAATGAAGGCCGTAGATCGTGTTCACCAACAAGAGAAGCGAGAACAGGCAACTGGTCGCAACTCTGGTAACGATCGTCCTTTTGCCAGGCCCGGTCGAGATGACAATGGTCAGAACCGACGTGGCTCAAATCAGTCGGTAAACGAGCAAAGTACTAGGGGCGGTCAGGATACTTCCCGTCGACCTAACGACACTCGCCCAACCGCAAGGCCTGGTCGAGACGACAAAACCTCGAATACTCGAGATACGGCTCGTCCACGCAACGATAAATCAGTAACTCTTCCGCGGGATCGGAATCCCGTCGATCGAAAAACTGACAAACCTGTTGTAAGGGACAGAAACCCTGCTCCACGAGACCGAACTCCTGTAGATCACGGAAGTGACAACGGCCGAAGGCCAGTTGATCGCAACAAGGACAAGACTCCAGTAAGGGACAGAACTCCCGCTCCTCGCGATCGAACACCAGTAGATCGAAATACTGACAACGATAAAAAGCCAGTAGAACGACCTAATCGAAATCGCAACAACGACAATGGCGACAACAATCGCCCAAATCGCCCTCAGGTAGACAATAATCGTGATAGGAACGACAACTCCAACAACGATCGCACGCCAAAGCCTGTGCCAGATGTACGGCCACAGCCGCAACCTCGACCACAAGTACAACCGCGGCCACAACCACCTCAGCCGAAACCCGACAAGCCTCGGCAAGATCCACCAAAAAAGGATAAAGACAAGAAAGGCAAATAGCCTAACCTTGTCACCGACCTGCCCCACGCTCAATAGCGTGGGGCATTTTTGTATATTTGTATATATAATTATTTAACAATTCGCTACAATAACTATCGATGAAAAGATTTACGCCTATTTTCGAGATACTAAAAGTTATCGTGGCGGTCTTTGTAGTAGCGGTTATTATCCGCTATGTTTTATTCCAGCCGTTTATTGTAGAAGGCTCAAGTATGGAACCAAATTTCCATAACGGCGAGTATATTATCGTTGAAAAAATTAACTACCATCTACATGCGCCAAAACGAGGCGATGTAATTGTTATGGAATATCCGGGCAATACCAGTATCGATTATATTAAGCGAATTATCGGCCTGCCAGGCGAAACTATTATGATTAAAGATGGAAATGTTTATGTTGACGGCAACAAATTAACCGAAAGTTACCTATTACCAAACCAAACTACCACTATCGGTGGCAGCAATACTACACCTTACCAGATAACACTAACCTCTGATCAATATTTTATGATGGGTGATAATCGCGACCACTCATCCGATTCACGCGATTGGGGCGTATTAACTAAGGATAAAATTATCGGCAAAGCCGCAATTGTTTTGTACCCAAGCCGAGATTTCCACGCTATCGCCGCGCCAAGTTACAACTAATTAATAAACGTTTTTCTGAATCCATTCGCCAACTTCGTGGATGTTTTGATTATTCTTGGCTGATATGGCAATATGATCGAATTTCTTCTGCAAATGTCCAGCAAAGAACGAAGCATCTCGTTCAAGTAAATCAATTTTGTTGAATACTAGTAATACAGGCTTTTTTAGTTCGTGTGCTTTGTATATAAGGTGGATATCGCCACGGGTAGTTCCGGCGGTGGCATCAATTAGTACAATAACGGCTGAAGCCTCGGCAATGGCTGTTTGAGTTCGTTTAACACTGAAAGACTCGGCGCCGATCTCGATATGGCCGCGTCGGCGAACACCAGCGGTGTCGGCTAGTAAGTATTTTCGGCCATAGAGCTCAAGCTCACCGGTAACGATATCGCGGGTTGTGCCAGCAATTGGGCTAACAACCGCTCTTTCCGACTCTGTTAAGGCGTTTAGTAAAGTAGATTTGCCAACGTTAGGACGTCCGACTAAGGCTATCAAAGGTAGGCGAGTCTGAATTAGCGGCACAATTGGAATAAATTTAATAATATCTTCCAATAAGTCGCCAGTACCACGACCACTGGCAGCAGAAATTTCAAAATATGGGAAACCGATATTGTCGAGTTTGTCGGTTTTCTTCTCTACGTCGAAAGTATCTATTTTGTTGGCAACAAGCCAAACATTTTTCTTGCCACGCAAGCCATCTAAGAATATTTTGTCTCGGCCTAACAATCCGGCTTTTCCGTCGTATAAAAAGATAATTAAATCTGCCTCATCAATTGCTTGTTTGGTTTGGCGATGAATTTTTTCGTATAAATCAGAATCGTCGTCTGCTAGTCCGCCTGTATCAACAATGCTAAATAACTGGTTCTGCCACTCAACTTCGCCGTAAACACGATCTCGTGTAGTAGATTCTTCTTTGGCTGTGACAGCCTGCCAGCTTCCTGTTAAGCGGTTAAATAAAGTCGATTTGCCAGCGTTGGTTGGACCAACAAGGGCAACGAGCGGTAATTCTGAGATTATGTTTTGCATTCCTTTGCTTTTTACTATTTTTACTCTAGTAATAGTTATAATGGTTTACGCTAATGTAATTGTTGCATCCCGAACGAATGTCCAGGAGCTAACTTATAGCGTTCCAGCCACAATTATACCTTATATTAAGCCAGGAAGCACGGTTCTAGTACCCCTTCGGCGGCAGCAAGTGCGGGCTGTTGTGGTGAAACTTACTCGAAATATTGCTAAAGAAGTAAAGCCACACGTAAAAGACATTCTTGAAGTTGATAGATCTGGCATTGGTTTCAGTGAACAACAGGTTAAAACAATCGAAGATTTGGCCGATTATTACGGCGCCTCGCAAGCGGAGGTTGCCTACCATGCCTTGGCCTGGCCGCACAAAATAAATAATAAATTAATTAAAAATAATTTACAGCCAACATTTATCCAAGCACTTTGGCCAGACCGTAAAACATTTTACATGGATTTAATAAATAAATACAAAATTAATTCCAGTTTTGTTATAGCTCTTAGCTCGCAGGAATATTTAAAAGATTTTTCTACATTATGTAAAACAAACAATATTGAATTATTAAAATTGGGCAGCGTAAAGGGCGAGCGAATATTAAACGAAAAATTAGCCAGTGGTGAAAACTTTGTTTGTGTAGGGATGCAAAAAACCGCCTTTGTTTCGTTAAACGCCGGAGATTTTTTAATTATCGACTCGCCAGAAACAATTAGCTACAAACAGCAGCGCCGGCCTTATATGTCCAATAAAACAATCGCCGAGTACAGGTCCAAAAATGAAAATATTAAATTAATTTTTGGCGCAAATTTAATTTCGGTCGATGACTACCCAAAAAGGTTAGATAAATCATTACGAGTAATTGAAAAGAAATTGCCGCCAGTTGAAATATCCGTTCATGATCGTAACCGTACAAAAGAATTGATATTGCCAAGTGTCATCGAGGAAGTCGGGGATTCTAAGCCGACATTATTTTTGGTGGCATCAAAGGCTTGGGCAACGGCGGTAATTTGCCGAACTTGTAACGAGGTTCTTAAATGCCAAAAATGCGAACGAACAATTGCTTTAGCCGATAGAGCTACTTTGGGTTGTTTATACTGTGGTTACAGGGCAAAGCTACCTGCCAAATGTCCAAATTGTAATGCCGAAGGTCTTGCACCTATTGGCGAGGGCTCAGTAAAGCTTTTTCAAAACTTGCAAAACGTTTTTGGTAGCGAAAGTGTCGGTCTAATTAGCTCGCTTACAAAAGGCGAGATGACACAACCATATGTTGTGGCTACAGAAAAAATTCTTAGTTATCCCGAGCTAAAATTTGAAACTGCCGTTATTGCTAACATGGACAGGCTACTTACTGGGACAGATTACGGTGGCACTTGGCATATGCTAAATATCCTATTACAGCTGCGTTTTATTGCAAAGAAAATAATTGTTCAAACTCATCTACCGGAACATTGGGTCTGGCAAACTGCCGCCAAGGGAGATTTATCAGGCTACTATCGCCATGAATTAGCGGAGCGCAAAAAGTATAGTTTACCGCCCTTTGGCCAGAAACTAGCATTGATAGGCAGTGGATCGATAAAGTCGTTAAATGATCAGGCTGGGATTATTTGTACAAAACTGGAAGAGGTATTGCCGGCTTTAGAGTTGGGCGATGCCCAGATTATCAGAAAAGAAGATAGTCGCTACGTTTCTAGGCTGTTCGCATATGCTAATAAACCATTAACTTCGGCCCAAAAACACCTAATTCGAGCTCAACT
>CAIMEH010000010.1 GCA_903839975.1 uncultured Candidatus Berkelbacteria bacterium | reverse complement strand
GGTGGGAAGATCGTCAAAGAGAAAATGGATATTGATGGCATGGGCTTTATCGCTTATTTTGAGGATACCGAAGGTAACGTCTTGAGCCTTTTCCAAGAAGTGAAGTAGCTTTAAACAAAAAAAGACGCCATTATATGACGTCTTTTTTTGTTGATAATCTAGGACTAGACTGCCGTTACCTCTTCTTTGTGCATACCTTCGCGAACCATTTTTTCCAAATCTTCTTGAGACATGTCTTTCATATCAGGGTGGTGCTCTTCAGAATGCGGGCCAAGTTCCTCGATTAATTTTTTAACAGCTGAATCATCGTCTTCTGCCTCAACCTCAAAATGCATCGGATCGTGATCCATATCGCAATCAAAACTATACTTTGCCATAGTTGTCCTTTCTATATAAGCTTCTGTTCAGTATTTATGACTTTTAATTCGACTAGATGCTACGGCAAAAATTACAATTGCATTGTAGTTGTTTTCTGGAAAATTTGGCCTAGTATTATCAATGAATGAAGGAAGTTGCTAGGCCTTATAGGCTTGTTGAACTCGGTCAGAAGATGGTTTTCCCGCCGGCTGTTCGAGTTCTGCTAAGCGCTGGCAAGATGGCCGATAAGGAATTATTATTTCCGGAGATTGAAAAGCTTTACGACCTCGGGGTCGTAATTTTTTCTACCGTTGGCACCCATAATTTCTTGCTCGGCAAAGGTGTTAAAAGTACTAGAGTTTATCGCATCTCTGAAAAAACTGAGCCGAATATTAAAACCTTACTTTCGGGCGAGAAGTTTGATTTAGTAATTAACGTTTTAACGCACGACAAAGATTACGACGAAAAGTGCGACAACGAGCAGATTCGCTCCTATGCCAGCGAACAAGATATTCCGTTAGCGACCGAAGCTAAGGACGCCAAAGAAATAATTGTCCGGATGATCTCGGATTTCGAAGGTAAATTATTCGATTACCAGGCAGGCGCCAAAAGTCGAGCTTGGGATTTGAAAGATAAATTAATTAAAGAAGTTGAGAAGCGCGGTGGCTGGGTTAGTAATCACGCCCATTTCGACAAAGCCTACGTTATTAATGACGCCAACTTAACTTTGGGTGACGCCTTGATGGAGAGAAAATGGAAATTATTTAATTTTATGAAAAAGGGCCCAGCTTATTCCGATGAAAACATGGCCGAAAGAATTTCGAGAGCTATCGAAATGATGATCGACCAGGGCGTAAAACATACTAGCTCATTTATTGATGTGGATAGTATTATAGGCTTGCGTGCCCTAAAAACTGCCATAAAAGTCCGCGAAAAATATAAAAATAAAATAAATATTAAATATGTTCTGCAGCCGCTCGAAGGCTTGGTTTTTAACGAAGAAGCCAAGAAAGTATTTATTGAGGCTTGTGAACTAACCGATATTATTGGTGGCTTGCCGTCACGAGACCGTCCAGAGCCAGAAAAACATCTAGATATTATATTTGAACTAGCAAAAAAACTTAATAAGCCCGTGCATGTTCATATCGATCAGGAAAATAATCCCAACGAACACGATACAGAGCTTTTATGCCAAAAAACTATCGAACACGGTTTGCAAGGTAGGGTTTGGGCGGTCCACGCCATCTCGGTCTCGGCACAGCCAGAACACTACCAGGATAAGATTATCGCCTTAATGAAAGAAGCTGGCGTGGCCGTAGTAATCTGTCCGCGAGCCGCTTTGGGTATGAAGCAACTAAGTAATCTTTCCGGACCTATTCACAACTCGATGGCGCCGTTCAAAAAAATGCTAGATGCCGGCGTACAAATAAGTTTTGGTGTCGACAATATCGCCGATTTATTCCAGCCATTCGTTGACGGAGACATGCTTACTGAGATGTTGGTACTGATGGAAGCGGCTCGTTTTTACGATTATAAAAAAATTGCTGAAATTGCCACCGACAAATCGTGTTTGGCTAGTTTAAGCTAACTAGCTTAAAGCTAATATCTTGACCAAATAGTTTTTTACCCAAAGAATCGACACTCTCCGTTAAATCAGTAACGCAAAACTCTCTCTCGGAATTTTTTGTAATTTTTTCGTCTATCTCTGGATGGCGGGACAGATAGTTTTTGAATTTATTTGGGACAACTTCGTCCTGGGAGATAACTTTAACTTTATCGCCGACGATCTCCCCGATCTCGCTCTTTAGAATTGGGTAGTGAGTACAACCCAAAATTAAAGTATCAATATCTTTGTCAAGTAATGGTTTTAGATATTCTTCCAAAATTGGCACCGACCATTTAATGCCGTTATTTTCAATTAATGGAACCAGTAGTGGGGCAGCATGTTCAAAAACTTGGGAGTCTGGCATTAGTTTTTTAACTTCCCTTGCAAACGCCCCAGAATTTGCAGTGCTAGTGGTTGCCAGGACACCGATTTTTTTATTTTGGGTTTTTTCAACCGACTCTTCGGCAGCAGGAATAAGAACTCCAAGTACTTTTCTTCTTGGAAATCTTTCTATTAGGTAGTTTTGCTGAATTTTTCTCAGAGCTTCGGCCGAGGCGGTGTTACAGGCGACGATTATTAGCTCACAGTCTCTGTTAAAAAGAAATCTAATCGCTTCTTCAGTGAACTGATAAATTGTTTTTTGTGACCGATTTCCATAAGGCACTCTGGCAGTATCGCCCAAATAAATATAGTCGTACTCAGGCAGTTTGGCGATTAAGCTCTTGGCAATTATTAAACCACCTAAACCAGAGTCAAAAATTCCAATCTTCATATTTAAATTGTACCCCCGGATTCGTACTTTATCTAACGGGATGCCTGAGTATTGTTTTGAGTTTGTCTGGGGCTGACCTTCGGGGATCTCCTAAATAAATCTCATGGTGTTTGCCATGCATCTTCAACTTATTTTCGGCTGCAAACTCATCCATTTTATTGACGCTAGCAGCTTCATTAGAGTATGGCCCGATATGCATTATTTGAACAACTTCGCCCTCTTCAAAATGCTCAAGCCTCACATTGTCGGTCGGTAGATTAGGTTTTTTAGCCTTGAGGGCAGTTTTTGCTTGCTCAAGCTCTTTGACGGTAATTATGTCTGGCTGCCAGAGCATTAGCGTCCAGGTCCATTCGTTTCGCTTGGCCATATACTCCTCGGCCATTTTTGGGTCAAAGCCTTTGCTACTATCGATCGCCCAAAGTCCTTCAAGCGGTCCCAAGGAATAGTCAGGAGTAATATGGGATTTTTTTCGAGTGAATTTAATAGTGTATGCGATGCCATACATTGTTTCGATTGCCTGTTGAAAATTCTCTGATTCCGGCGCACCCTGGCCGTCTATCATTAAAAAGTGCATTTTGGGTACGATCACGATCTCGGCCTTATCTGCCTTTGGGTTGTAATACTTTTTGTACTCTTTTTTAAAATCAATCTTATTCATTAGCTCGATTCTAGACCTGAATTTACTTGACTGTCTACTGACTTCGCTTCCTGTTCGATTGTTTTATGACGACTTATTTTTGGGGCGAGAGCTTTAAAGGCTAGGTAGATATTATTTATTTCTTTTTTATCGTTAATTCTGCCGCGATTGTATATAAATAAAGTTCCGTTTTCTGTCATCTCAATCTCATATTTATCAAGAGTAATAAATATCGCCATTACGTCAGGTTCAAGAAGTGATAATACTTCTATCTGAGCGTTTGGCTTTATAAAAGTTTCGAAATGTTCATCAAATTCTCCATCGGTACTTATTTTTTCAGTATTGCCATTGTTTCCAAGCGACGAGCCAACTTGTTCAACTTCTTCAAGAAATTGGTGGCTGTGGAGCATAAAATTCGGAGCAGGATAACCGAACTCAATTGTGGCAATTGCGTAGGTATGAGTTTTCTCGTTACTATCTAGCCCGGTCTCGTATGAATAAGAGAAGATAGAAAAAGGCAGCTGGCCGATTTGGCCAAAAACTATATCGTAAAATCTTCTATTATTTCCGGAATTGAATATTACCCCAGATTGATCAGAAATTTGGCCTGTCTCCTGATAATCGCAGGAATTTTTTTCGGCAAATTCTTCGAAAATATTATGCTCAACTAGAAAATTCCGCCATTTGAAGATTATAAAACCGACAAATAGTGCTATCAACAACAAGTCAAAAGCAAAAGTGATCATAATTTCTTGTTGTTATTTTGAGGGTCGTAATCTGGTTTTAGGTGTACGAAATTCTCTGGAATCCAGTTCTCGGTAACGTTACCGTTGGCGTCGCTAAAACTTGGCGTACCTTTGCGATCATTTAGACACGTTAGAGGATGGGCGTCACGGTACTGCCTAGTAAAAACAAACTCATTTGGATTGGTGGTGCCCTGTATCTGCCAGGCCGCAAAAATATTGTCAGGCATAACCTCGAAATATGAGAATAGTTCGTCGCCCTTGTAGTAGTGGTAGTAGACAGATAGATCGAAATTTTGAGTATTCCAAACAGTAGCAATCTTCTCGCCTGCGGTAACATGTGCGTTAAATGAGCCGATGCTTGAAAGCAAGTGAACATGTTCGAAACGAATACTGTAGCCTGGATTGCTACTGACGCTAATGTTCAGTTGATCATCGCCTTCGCCGGTGCCAGTTTTGGAGAGTCGGCCGTCAACTGGACTGAAAATATCTATAGCATAGTTGCTTGATGGCGCATTGTTTCTGTCGAAATTCTGCTGAACCAGTTTGGCTGGGTCGTAAACAGTAATATAGTGCTTCATGCTTCGGCAGGTCTCCGGCCATCCAGGATTAGAGTGGCCAGCGCCAGAACGAAACTTTGAGATCGAGGTTACTAAATTTGGATCAACTACATTTGCCTGAATGAATCTAGGTAAATTATCTTCAGAGACATTGCTGAATTGTTTCGTGGTCACAAATATTACGCCGGCACCAATAATAATCAAAACAACTACTGTCAAGGCCCATTTAAGCCATCTCCACATATAATAACAATACCTGTATACAATTAATTGTCGAGAATTATTGAAATGTAGTTGAGATTATCCTAAAAGTGGATGTATATTATTGTTGAAGCATCAAACTTATCGGGAGGGGAATGGAGCCAAAAAAATCATTTATTAAAAGGTTCTGGTGGGTTGGAGTGACTGTTGTCGTTCTGCTAATTGGATTTTGGGCCTTTATGAATTTCGTTGCACATCCCAAAGGTTCGGGGTTAACTGTTAACTCAATTTTGGGAAAATATCCATCTTGTCCATCTAGTCTTTCTGGCATCTTGACCTCGCCGTTGATGGATCCAAAATATATTGGTTCGATGATCCCGCTTGGTAACGTCTCTCCTCCGGGTCACACCTCGCCTGTCGATCATATATATTTTAATGTTAATACCGATGATCAGATTCCGCTTTTGGCTCCAGCTGACGGCTGGATAACACACGTTATGGCCAACTCTGTAAAAGCCACGGCAACTAGCGACTATGTTTTCGATAGCTATGTTGTCACCTATACGATCTGTGATGGTTTAGTGCTAGATTTCGCTGGCTACACCGATTTAACAAAAACTATTCAGGATGCCTTACCTTCACAAAACGATGCTACGTGCACTGCCGGTATCACCAAAGTTGGTCACGATAGCGCGGCAGAGAAACAATGTGACTTTAAAGACCTTAATATTAAAGTTACCTCCGGCGAGCTGGTCGGCCATACGCATCGGACGGCAAATCCAAACGGTGGTTATACAATTCCGTTTGAGATTTGGACAGCCGATTACAATATTCCTGCTAGGAGCGATGTTAACTGGACCTACTACGCTGACGATCGCTACGCCCACAACTACTGCACATTTGATCTTTATTCGGGTGATCTGAAGAGCCAGTTCGACGCCAAGTTTGGCTCGTATGAATCTGCATCCTCTAAGGACAGTAGTGGAAAAACGGTTATTACTGGTACGCCAGTATTTAAGGCTCGCAGTGTCCAGCCGGTCTGTGGCACAGTTAATCAAGATATTGTCGGCACCTTGCAAGGAATGTGGTTCAGCCAAAAGCCAAATATTAACGATAAAAATGTTGAGGCCAGCGGCCAGGGTATATCATTTATTCATTATAATATCGACCCAACAATCGGCGAGATTGTTGTTGGTGGCGAGCTAAGTAATAATATCGCTGGCACACTGCAATTCACGCCAACTCATTCGGGCACAATTAATCGAGAGCCTAGCGAAGTAAAAGCTGATGGTCTTATTTACTGCTACCCTGGCAATATCCAGACCCAAGACGCCCAGAACAATTCGTTCAATGGCAAGATATTAGTCCAGGTTATCGACGACCACCATATAAAAGTCGAGAACCAGACTGGCACGTGTTCCGCCAGTGAAGCATTATCTAATCCATATAATTTCGCAAGATAATTTTAAAATTAAAAACCGCCCAATAATCGGGCGGTTTTTAATTCTTACGCTAAACGTGACTAACGTATTAGCCCGGCCATGTGCAATATCCAGATGGATGCACAGATCTCGATAAAGAATAGCCCGAGTCCAACCGGTGATCCCCAGCTAAACCAGTTCATGTAGAATTTTGCTGGCATCCGATCTTGCAGCCAGTCGTACTCTCGTGGCTCAGACTTTTTCTCGTCCTTATTTGTTGTTTGGTCCATTTTTAGTCCTCTCTTAATTTAGTATTAAGCCTATCTTACGCCGACCTGTTATGTAGATAGTGGACCTTTGATTTTTATTTTGATTGGTCTTCTTTTTGCGCCCCAAAGGCAGAGCAGAAGGTAATCCAATAACAGTATTGTACCCCCGAACCCTAAAATGTCGAGCTCGGTGGTGGCCGGCCTTAGAATTATAAGAAAGTTTCTTGATGGGGAGATATTAACGGGTAAAATAAGTTCATGACCAAAAAAGAAATCTCGGGCGGTACGGTTCACGATTTACCAGCAGACTTAAAAAAAGCGCTTACTGCTGACTCGAAAGCCTTAGGAGTATGGGAAACTCTTACGCCGTTAGCGCGCAATGAATGGATCTGTTGGACGATATATGTAAAACAACAGAAGACACGAGACGAGCATGTTTCGCGAGTAATCTCCGAACTCAAAGAAGGAATGCGCCGGCCTTGTTGCTGGATTGGCTGTATCCATCGTAAAGATAAGAAGATTAGCCCATCAATTCAGGGGATACTCGATAAGCGATCTAAATCCAAAAAATATAGCTAATATGGCTAGAAATACAACAATAGCGCTTTTCGTTCTACTGATTGTAGCCACTGTGATTACTGTGGATATATTATTCTTTAGAAACCACTTTTGGGAACGACTGATAGCAAATATAGGAATTGTCTTGGTGTATATTGCCTTCTACTTTAGGTTCTTAAAGTATTGAATCGAGAAAGTCGTAATTGTGGCAAGCGGCAGCTAAAATCTTACCAACCAAAACAAACCTTACCCAAACAGCCCCAGGGCAAGTCGCCGTCTAAGTACCATTTGTTATTATATTTCACTATTTTAATAGTCTGACCAGTGTTTGTTTTACAAGTTCCATGATCAGATGTTTTATTCAGGATCTGATTACAGCCCCTAAAAGCATAATAATTTTCAAATGTGCTATGGGCTTTGCGTAAAGACAAGAGCTGAATTAAGCCAAGAATAATAACGAATAAAATAATTACCGATATTAGGATTTTTACTGTTTTGTTTTTTACCCATCCGAACATAACTTTATAATACTCTCGAACCTGAAAAAGTCGAGTCGGATTTCAATAATTTATTTTCAATGCTCTGGAGGTCGGATTCGAACCGACGACCAGTCGATTAACAGTC
>CAIMEH010000009.1 GCA_903839975.1 uncultured Candidatus Berkelbacteria bacterium | reverse complement strand
CTTGTCCATTTAGGAGGAGCCCAGTATCCCTATCGAGATTATTGAGGACATAGCCGTCTGTATTGAATAGAGTAAATTCAAGACCAGTAGTACAACGATGAGACACCTCGATCGAGAACTTAAGTGGATGCAGAGTTTTGTAGCTGAAAAGAGGATCAAGCTCCTGCATATGCCGACTCAAAACCAGACCGCAGATATGATGTCAAAAGCAGGCAGCCAAACCTTACTCGACAACTCAACTTGGACAGTAGGCGAAAAGTTGCTCATCGACCATTCGGTCAACGAGCAAGTAACGTCAGCGACTATTACTTATCATATTGAGTACGACGCTATTGCTTTCGATCCAAATATTTCAAAGTCAAAAATCAGTGATAATCTTTCAAAGGATCTGACTGATAACCAGGAGCTGGTAATACCTGATAATGGCCTTGCTTACACATATAAGTCAGTAAGCAGCGACAAGTCATCAATAAGTTTCGATGCAACTGTTCTGGCAAACGTTGTGGCCAAGATAGATAAGAAGGCTGTTGCAAAGTCAGTTGCTCATCGATCAACGGGCGATGCCGCCAATATAATTGAAAGCCAGTACGGTGCCAAATCAGTGGACATAAAGATTTCCCCAAGCTGGTGGATGAATCGTTTACCACTTTTGCCAGAGGCAACTGTAGTTGAATATGGATTTGACCAAAGTACTTCTACTCCAACTGCGACTCCATGAGGTATCTTGGGCTTGATGTTGGTCAAAAAAACATTGGTGTAGCCGCTGGTGAGGCTCTGGCAGCAGAGCTAACAACGATCAATGCCCCCAAAAATGTGTCGCTATATTCCGACGCCGGCTCAAAATTTGCTTACGAACAGATTGGAAAAATCATGCGTCAGGAACAGGCCGACGCAATTGTGGCCGGGCTACCAGTGGACGAGGATGGTAATCCAACAGAAGAATCAAAAAAAATTGAAGGTTTCTGCAAAGAGATGGAGCGTAGTTTAGATGTGACCGTCCATTTTGTTGACGAAACTTTAACAAGCTTTATGGCCGAGGACATGTTGGATAGCCAGGGGTTGAGCAAGGCGGAAATCGACGAAAGGGTTCATCAATTGGCTGCCCAACTAATACTTCAACAATTTTTAGAAGGTGAAGAGAATGAAAACTAGAAGAGTATTCAAGATTCTTGCGTTGGTTCTCTTTGTATTCCTATTATTTTCTGGCGGATATTTTATGTACCAGCTCTACCCAAAAGATAGAAATTCAAGTGACGTTGTCAGCGTTCAGATAAAAGAAGGTATGACTCGTACTGATATTGCTAAATTGCTTTATGACGACGGCCTAATTAGAAACTCGACTGTCTTTGCTCTCTACACCAAATTTACTCATGTCAAAATCCTAGCTGGTATTTATGAGATATCAGCTTCAAGCTCAGCTTCTGATATCGCCAGTATCATTAACTCCGGCAAAATAAAAACATCAAAAATTACCATTCCCGAAGGCTGGCGAGCGACCGATATTGAAGATTATTTAGTTAACACCAAGCATCTTAGCCAGTTTAAAGGTTTTGCCACCACCGCTGCCCAATATGAAGGCTATCTTTTCCCTGACACTTACGAAATTCCTATCGACGCCAGCACTGATAATTTAATTAAGCTTATGCGTGATAATTTTGATACTCGTACAAAAGGCTTAGCTATTACACCTGATGTTATAAAACTAGCTTCAATCGTTGAGCGTGAAGCTAATACTGATGCGGATCGACCGATAATTGCTTCAGTCTATTTAAATAGATTAAAAGCAGACATGCTTCTTCAGGCTGATCCGACAGTTCAGTACGCCAAG
This sequence comes from uncultured Candidatus Berkelbacteria bacterium, assembly GCA_903839975.1. Lineage (GTDB taxonomy): Bacteria > Patescibacteriota > UBA1384 > 2-12-FULL-50-11 > 2-12-FULL-50-11 > CAIMEH01. The sequence continues at coordinate 2,386 of CAIMEH010000009.1, read as the reverse complement.
GGCAACTGGAAATCAGTGACGCTAAGCGAATACACTTCAGTTATCTCCCCATATAATACTTACCTAAACAAGGGTCTGCCACCGACACCAATATGCAATCCAGGGTTAAAAAGTATCCAGGCAGTCCTAAGTCCGGCTAGTACCAACTATCTATATTTCTTTCACGCCAACGGCACATCTTATTTCTCTACCACCCTCCAAGAGCACCAGGCAAAGATTAAAAAATATTTCTAGTTCTTTCGAGTTGACCTAAACTGGCTCATGCCCTACTATGCTAACAGCATGTTCAATTCTTTCTTTGGTTCTTTTTCTCAGGATATTGGCATTGATTTAGGAACCGCCAATACTTTGGTTTACGTTCGTGGCAAGGGAATTGTGATTAACGAACCGTCGGTGGTAGCCATAAATCAGAAAACTAAACAGATTTTAGCGATCGGTCAGGAAGCTCAAGTTATGGTTGGTAAAACACCGTCACATATCGTTGCTATTCGCCCGCTGGTTGATGGTGTAGTTAGCGACTTTGAGGTAACCGAACAGATGCTGAAATACTTTATTGACCGTGTTCACCGAGAGAGGTTCTCGCTGTTGCCTCGCCCACGTGTATTAATAGGTGTTCCTTACGGAGTTACTGAGGTGGAACGTCGTGCGGCTGAGGAAGCGGCAATTAATGCTGGCGCTCGTCAGGCTTTTCTAATTGAAGAACCAGTCGCTGCGGCCATCGGAGCCAGACTACCAATTCAGGAAGCAACTGGCAGTATGATCGTCGATATCGGTGGCGGTACTACCGAGGTTGCTGTTATATCGATGGGTGGCATCGTGGCTTCACGCTCGATTCGCATTGCTGGCGACGAGATGAATCAAGATATTATCGATTACGCTCGCGATAATTTTAACCTTTTGTTAGGCGAACGAACTGCCGAAAGAATTAAGATAGAAATCGGTTCTGCTTATCCAATAAAAGAAAAACTTGAGCGCCCGATGCGTGGCCGTGATTTGGTAACTGGTTTGCCACGCGAAGTAATAATAAACGACGAACAAGTCCGTCGAGCAATCTCACACTCAGTTTCTTCTGTTGTTGAAGCAGTTAAGGTTACTATCGAAGAAACTCCCCCAGAATTAGTTTCAGATATTATGGAACGCGGTATAGTTTTGGCCGGTGGTGGCGCCTTACTACGCGAGCTTGATACCTTAATTTCTCAAGCTACCCAAACAAAAGTATATATCGCCGACGATCCGCTAACCTGTGTCGCCCGTGGCACTGGTGTTGTTCTGGAAGATCTAGAAACATTGGAGTCGGTGCTACTAAGTAGTGCGCTCAAGGGATGAGACAGTTCAGACGACGGTGGGGGATTGTTTTGGCTGTGGTCTTACTGGTAATTTTGGCACAATTTAGTTTTTTTAATCCTGTTCGAGATCTTACCAGGAGATTCTTTGCTGCTCCAATACATTTAGTTGATAACATTTATTCTTCAATTTCCGGGAGCGCCAAGATAGTAATCTCGGCAAAGGATTTAAGCAAAGAGAACTCTGATCTACAAAACCAAGTTTTAAATCTTCAGTCGCAAGTTGCCGCGCTCGCCACCATAAAAACAGAGAACTCCCAACTGCGACAAGATCTTAATTTCTCTAACACTCACCCAGATCTCAAGCTAACACCAGCGAATGTTATTAATTTCTTGGCCCAAAATTCTATAACAATTGATAAAGGTTCAAACGACGGTATAAAAGTTGGTCAAGCTGTTGTGTCGCAAGGGTTTCTTGTTGGCCGAGTTGGAAATCTGTCCAACTCAACTGCCGAAGTCTATCTTTTGTCTAACCGCAACGTCTTAACCCCAGTCCAGTTAACCGATAGCGGTACTACCGGGATACTTTCAGGAGGAATCAAAGGTTTGGTTATAGATAATATTCCAATGGATACTAAAATAACTGAGGGCACATTAGTTGTCACTTCAAATCTTGAAGGGTTGTATCCAGCCGGAATTGCTGTTGGGTCTGTCGACCAATCAATTTCAAGTAAAGAGGATGTTTTTCAATCAGTCCGGGTTAGCTCGCCGATCAATAACAGCTCCCTGTCCCAAGTATTTGTTGTAAGTAAATGATAGATACTCTCTGGCAAATTCTAGTATTAATTATTGTAATTATTCTGGACTATGGCCCGTTGGCACGATTAGGAACGTGGCACAGCATCGCACCCAACCTGTTACTTATTGCCACTTGGCTTTTCGCTTGGCTCGGAAATAGAACAATGGCAATTCGTTGGGCGGTATTAGCCGGTATTGTCGTTGGGCTTATTAATTTTCAAAGATTTGGAATTTATCTGATTATTTTTCTACTAATTGTTCTGGCGATCGATTATCTTAAATTAAGGTTTTTAGAAGTTTCTTCT
>CAIMEH010000008.1 GCA_903839975.1 uncultured Candidatus Berkelbacteria bacterium | reverse complement strand
TGGCTACCATTTCTTAAAAAAATTGATGCCGACGAGAATACTATTTTAGTCGGCCACTCATCTGGAGCCTTGGCCGCTATGCGTTACGCCGAATCAAATAAAATCCTGGGATCCATTCTTGTTGGTGTGTGCTATTCCGACCTCGGGGACGAAACAGAAAAGAAAAGTGGCTATTACGACAATCCTTGGAATTGGCAGGAAATAAAATCAAACCAAAATTGGGTGGTCATTTTTGCATCAGACAGCGACCCGTACATCCCTATAGAACAACCCCGATTCATCGCAAAGCAATTAGACGCAGAATTTCATGAGATGGAAGATGAAGGCCATTTTGGTTCCGACAGAAATAAAAAAATCTTTCCAGAGCTAGTGGAAGAAATAAAACAAAAACTTAAGCTGAGGTAGAATTACTTACGCAGACCTAAGGAAGCGATTAGCTTGCGGTAATCTTCTGGCTGCTTTTTCTCGAAGTAACCGAGCAGTGAGCGGCGCTGAGAGATCATCTTGAGTAAGCCCATGCGAGAGTCGTTGTCTTTTTTGTGCTCGCCAAGGTGTTTGGTAAGCTGATTAATTTTCTCGCTTAAAACAGCGATCTGTACAGCGGTGGAACCGGTGTCTTTGTCGCTCTTTTGGAACTTCTTAATTGTGGTGGACTTAGTGCTCTTTTTGATCATTGATAGTTACAATTGTACTAGCTTTGGGGAATTTCTTCAACACCCTGAGTGGCTTTTGGAACCGAGCCCAATTGGGTTTTAATTTTTTCGATAATTAAATCGACGGTTGGCTGGTACTCGCCCTTAACTTTGAAGCCAGAAGCGACGATATGGCCACCACCACCGAAGAGCTTACTGATCTCGGAGACATTGAAAGTTTTGTCGACAGAACGCAGGCTGCCGTTTACTGAGTCGCCGTTCTCTTTGAGCATAAGAACAAAATCTACACCTGAGACGGTTTTAAGCAGCTCGTCCATCACTCCGCCAGTGCCATCAGTATCCAAGTCAGCGCCAACTTTTTTTGCTTCGTCGTTAGAGATAGAAGCCCACACGAAATTATTTTCTTTTTCTTCGTGAATATTAGAGAGAATCTTACCCCAGAGTTTTAGGGTCACCAGCGATCTGGTCATATATATTTTTTCCACAATCTCCTGTTGGCGAGCACCGGCCGCCACTAATTGAGCGGCCACGGTCAGGGATTTTGGCGTGGTATTACCGTTTTGGAAACTACCCGTGTCAAACATTAGGCCTGTTAGCAAACATGTCGCAACGTCAGCATCCAGATAATTTTCGTTGCGGCCAAGCGATTCAGTCAAAGATACCAGCATTTCGGTAGTGGAAGCAGCTGTCATATCAACCCAGTTCACTTTGGCAAAATAACTATTAGTAGCGTGGTGATCGATGGAGACGGTTGGGGTCTCAAACAGTAAGTCTTTTAACTCTTCGAATTTATCGCCGATTCTTTCGGCTTCGGAACAATCTAAGAAAACTACCAAGTCATATTTTGGACGGGAGCGGGTAACAACAACATCTTCGGGGACGAGCACGCCTTTGGTTGGCGAGACAACAATAACCAGTTTGTGGTCTTCGGCCATTTTTTTCTGGCCGAGTTTCATCTCTTCGCCGGTTTGTTTGGTGTCGATGGTAATAACTAGGTCGCTACTGGCAGCAATATCGTTTTTGATATCAGAAAAGCCCGGCAAGAAAGAACATGACTGGTCGAGATTATCGAAGATTGCCATATCAACGGTTTTGCCCATCTTTTTTAGAACGAGGTTGAAAGCTAACGAGGAGCCGATTGAATCGCCGTCAGGAGAGGCGTGGGATAAAAGCAGAATGTTTTGTGAGCTGCGGACCAGCTCGGCGATTTGACTCTTTGGTGTGGCTTCCATGCTAAATGCAGTATATCGCAACGACAGGGTAATTCAATACTTGAAACAGCCGTTACGGACTATTTACAGGTTGGCAAAAATACCGTAAAATTACTTAGTAATGCCAATCGGAAAGAACGCAAAAAAGGCCCTACGAGTTTCAGAGAGCAAAACCTCACGAAACCGTTACAGAAAAGATCTTTTGAAAGACGCTTTGAAAAAAGGCGACGCTTCTTCGTTTTCGATGATTGACAAAGCTGCTAAATGGGCGATTATTCACCCAAATAAAGCTGCTCGTTTGAAATCTCAATTGGCCAAGAAACTCGGTTCAACCCCTGCCGTCAAAGAGAAGGCCCCAAAGACTGTTGCTAAAACCGCTGTCAAGAAAGCTGCTCCAAAAGCCGCTAAAAAGCCAGCAGTCAAAAAGACCGCTAAAAAGTAAGCTCACTTATATCTTTTTCGCTTAACGGCGTCTTATTTAATTCGTTAACCAGCCACAAACCGCTTCCGCGGATTTTATCTTTTGGCGAATAGTTTCCGAGCCAGTTTTTCGATGGCTCGCATTCGTCGCATAACGAAACTGTGGAGATTATTTTCGATTCAAGTTCGAGCCGTTTTCGCTTATCGCCAACTTCAATAACCGCGAAGCTGAAGTTTTTTCTTAGAAAGTCGCTGACTTTTCTTTCAATTTGCCTTTGTTTGTTGGCGTTAATAGTTTTTGAATACTTCTCTTTATTGGTTCTAGTAGTCAAGTCTATCTCCCATAGCTCAAGAAACGGGTCGGAATTTTTGTTAAGAATTGCCCGGCCGATATTTTTCCGAAAAATACTCCGATCTTTATTCTCGGTTAAGAAATGTTGGCGAAGACGAGAACAGAGCTGATCCTTGCCGGTATGGGTACCCACCCTAACAATCCTGTCGCCTCCATGAGCCTTTTCACCTTTCTCAAACAAAATGTAAATTCCATTTTGGGGAATTTTTGTTTCGTCGAACGGAAAATAAAACCTTGGAAGTTGGTTAAATATTTCGTGAACTTTATTACAGGTGCTCATGAAGATATTTTAATCTTTTACCAATACCCATGCCTTTGAGTGGCTGCGAGTAATTTTTTATTTCTGTGACCAGCGGTAAAGAATATTTTTCTCCAGCCAAGAAGATATAATCGTCGCAATTAAGGTCAGTTTTTTGTTTCAATTGCGACAAAACTTTCTTACCCCATTCGACAACTTCAATTTTGGTCATAGTGTTTAAAGTTAAATCATATGGATCGATAACTTCACCCAATTCAACCAGTCCATACTTTGCGGAAAGAATATAAATACTGCCAGCGTTCATTTTTTGAGCAAACGCCAAGCTCGACCTAAAAAGCGGGCTCGTATATAAGTCGCGAGCGGGAACTTTTATTTTCAGCTTTTTACTTGAGCAAGATATTAGAAAAACTTTTTTCATCCTGCTCGCAGGGTAACGCAAAATTGAGTACAGTGAAACTGATGGTATCAAGATTAATAAACGTATTTAGTTTGCTAAAAACCGTTATTGTTATTGCCGTTTTAATTATACTGGCGATTATTTTACTGGGCGTACCGCTACCAGTTAGTGGTCATAGTATGGACAACAACTTCCAGAACGGCGAGCTGGTTTTAATTAAACGATTAGCTTTAACATCGCATCTGCAGCGAGGTGACGTTGTGGCTGCCGCTTTCCCGGCCGACCCAGATCACACAAAATTAATTAAAAGAGTTATAGGCCTACCAGGCGAGACAGTTTCGTTCGATGATTTTGGCCACGTAACAATCGATAGCACGCCATTAGTGGAGAACTATATGCCAATTTATGGCGAGATTCCGGTGGACACACCTCATAACAATATCCTCATCGGCGCCAACGAGTATTTCTTGATGGGCGACAACCGACCAGAATCTAGCGACTCCCGTGTTTGGGGACCAGTGCAAGATAGCGATATTCAAGGAAAAGTCGACTTTGTTCTCTGGCCATTCGGCAACGTCAAGTTTATTGATAGGCCAATATATAACTAACGGCTAGCGGGGGCGGCGGAGAGCGATAGAGCATGAGAGAGGTAGCCGAACATCGGGAAGAGCGAGTTGGTGAAGCGATCTATCGTCACTATATTTGGCGCAATATACCAGTCCGGCTGAGCGAACGGCAGGTTGTAGAAACGCCAAGTCCACTCTGTTTCTGCATCCATGACGATGGCGTATGGCAGGTAGGCCAAATATTTTTCTTGACTCTGAGCAACGTAATTAATTGGAGCGCGATCGGTCATGTAACGGCGAAAAGCCAGCCATCTGGCTAACTCGCGGTCGCCGTAGATTGTTCGGGATGGTATTCCCTTGGAGAAGTAATAAATAAGTAGTGCCGAGCCCATCATCCCACCCCAAAGCAGGAGCGAGTATTTAATGTCTGGAATTAAGAAAGCGTTAACAAAGAAGCCAAGCAGGCCAACGACAAAGAGTGTGATGGCAATTACCTGATAGCGCATATGGAGCGCTAGGGGATTGGTGCGGAAGTAACCTAGAGCGTTCATTTTGCGGTAAGCCAAAATAAACGATTCACTAACCCGTTTACTGAAAACCTCTTGAGCTAAAGAGAAGCTAACTTCTTCGGAATCGGCCGATTGGTTGGTTGGGCCAAAAATCTGATCAAGCAGAACTTGCTCGAAATCTGCCAGTTGGTCACGCCCAACCGTGCGGCGGAATCGGAATTCACGCAAGTCGAACTGGCGAATAACCAAGTGGCCGCGCTGAGCCAGGTCGATAAAGGTGGCGGCAAGATCGCGGCTACTTAATCGCCCACGAAGCAGAATTCCTACTAGCGCCGGCTGCAAACGGCTTGGCAAATTCTCGGTCTGGTCACCGATTGGGGTGGTACCGCGAGCACGTGAGACACCAACTATCAGTAGTACTATCAACGTTAATGCCAATAAACCGAGCGAGAATGACGCCCAAACCAACGGCGACAGAGCTGTGAGTTGTTGCTGTAAATTGAACAGCAAAGAAGGCGTCACAAAACCTTTCGGCACCTCGAATTCGATTGAGAGCTGGGCTTGGCTGGAGATGCTGGTGGCGGTATATAAAATTGTCTGCGGATCGAGCAACTCGCTGGTGGCGGCGGTGGCCCCACCGTTATTAATAAAGTCGTGAGCTATCGTGCTATCAGTGCCAGCTGCCGGCAGAGAGATAGTTATCTGCATCTGGTCGATGAAATCGGTCGGCTGATTTATTACCTGGTAACGGTAGCGGTAGGTAGTGTCGGTGGTAAAAACTTCGGCTGGAAGTTTGACGTTGCCGTTATACAAGCCGCCATCGGGCGATAGAGTTAGGTCGATGGCGTTATTTGTTACACCCTGATTAGTGGAAATAATATTTGCGGCATGGAGCGGGCTCTGCCAGTAGGCGTAGAAACCACCGGCTATAACCAGTAAAATTACCACCAAAACCAGCGGCTTCTTATAGAAACTGCTGTTTTTAATTAGGCCAACTAGAACGTTATCTCCCCCCATGTGTCCTCCCATTGTACTCGTGAATGTATGGGTTTGGGTAGATGGGCGATTAGCAGGGCGCCGGCAGCTTGGTCGTCTAAGATTCCGGTTTTTAATCCGACATCGATGTCCATAAGCAAATCTGTCACTGCTCGTTTGGTAGTGGCATCACGAAGCTCTTTGCGAGCGGCGGCAGCCACCCCGCCCAAAATCATCTCGATGGCGAAACCAGCTTCTAGCTCGGTTTTGATAACATTTTTAACTTTATCCCAGCGGTTTTGACGAATGTAATTAAAGACAGCAAACGGCTCGTCGAGAATAGTTTTTTTAGTTTTTTCGCCCTCGCCACCGACCGAATTAGAGCGGTAAATCAGCTCGTTTTCGATCGCCCACAGATCTGTTCCACAGGAGTCGAGTATCTGTTCCAGATGGCTCGTAGAAAGGTCTAGGCTCAATTCTTTTGCCCTTTTAAGCGTGTTTTGCCTGATAGCAGTGTAGGAGAGGGGGGTGGCAGAGATGGCCTTTTTAGCCCCTTGGAGCGAGGTAAAAAGGGCTGTTTTGGGGTCGATCTTCTTCTCGTCCCAGAGTACAACAACAGTGGTATCGGGAATATTGCGTAAAAAATGAGCCAGGTTTTCTTGCTTATCTTTGTCGAATTTACCGGCGGATTTGATAATTACCAGCCTGGATGTTGCGAAAAGCGGCACGGCCTGCAGATCCGCCCAGTTTACCCCGCGCAGGCTCGCCGAAGTGGGGTCATTCCCGTCAATCAAGGTTATCTCTGCCCCAGTCGGATTCTTCTCCAGGTACTTGGCTTTAATTTGGTTAATCGCCTTGGTGGCTAAAAAATTATCCGGTCCAGAAATATATACAAGCATCTATTTAGTATTAGCGGTTTTTGGGGATAAAAGGAAAGGGCCGCGTCGCAACTGGTGTTGCGCGCGGCTCCAGGACATTAGCCAACCAGCAGCCTGGAAACTCTGCCAGCGTCCACGGCTTTTTGGTCAAGGTCGGCTTCTCGAGCCGACTTTTCTCTTATTCGTTTAGCTAATAGCTTCATGTTTTCTGCGCCATTAGACCGATCCCTTGATTCCCGAAGTGTCTCCTCGGTTATCCCGAGCTTCTTTAGGACAATATCCATCTCGTTCATTTCAACCCCCCAAGAAGCAATCTCCCAAGATTATAGCACACCGACTAGCCCTTGAGGTCGGTCCAGTTTGGGCCGGAGTGGACGTCGGCGATCAGCGGAACTTTCAGTTCGACAATGTTCTCCATCACGTCTTTGACGATTTTTGTCAGCTCTTCCACCTTGTCTTCGTCGACTTCAAAAAGCAGTTCGTCGTGAATCTGCAACAGCATCTCGGCGCCTTCTGGCAGTTTTTTGGCCACTTCAACCATCGAGAGTTTCATTAAATCGGCGACCGTACCTTGGTTTGGCATATTCACAGCCATGCGCTCAGCACTTGAACGTAGCATCATATTTGGAGCATGAATGTCGGGCAGGTAGCGACGGCGACCAAAAAGAGTGGAGACGTAGCCTTGGTCGCGAGCTTGGCGTTTCATTTTTTCGATAAATTTGGCGACGCCCGGGAAAGTTTCAAAATATCGATCGATAAAGGCCTTGGCCTCGGCTGGCGTACTGTTGATATCACGAGCTAAGCCGTTGGCGCCGAGACCGTAGATAATGCCGAAGTTGATGGCTTTGGCTTCGCGGCGAGATACTTTTAGACGTTCGGCGACAGCGGCGTGAAAATCCGCCTTTACTTTAAAAGCTTCGATTAGATCTGGATCTTCGCTGAGATGGGCGAGGACTCGTAGTTCCGCTTGGGAGTAGTCGGCACCAAGCAGTAATTTGCCCTTGTCGGCGATAAAAGCCCGACGGACTTGGTTGCCAAGTTCGGTTTTTATCGGGATGTTTTGCAAGTTAGGATTGGTTGAAGCCAGTCGACCGGTAGCCGCACCCATCTGAATAAACGAGGTGTGGAGGCGGTTATTTTTATCAACTTGGAGTGGCAGGGTATCTATATATGTATTAAGCAGTTTGGCTAGCTCGCGGTACTCCAAGATCATCGCCACAACCGGACTTTTGTCTTTTAATTTGTCGAGCGAATCGGCGTCAGTAGAGTAGCCGGATTTTATTTTTTTAATACCGAGGGCGGGGAGTTTCAGATCTTCAAAAAGCACTTTCTGGAGCTGAGCAGGGGAGGCGACATTAAATTCGCGGCCGGCGGCTTTCCAGATATTTTTCTCGCTTTCTTCCAGAGTTTTGCGAAGCTTTACTCCGAGATCTTTTAGATATTCCGTGTCGAGCTTAATACCGACTTCCTCCATTCTTTGCAGCACCGGCAAGAGCGGCATCTCGATCTCGTAGAAGACTTTTTTGAGGTTAATTTCTTCCAAATCCGGACGGAATCTTTCGAATAATCGGTAGGTGATTATTACATCTTCGCAAGCGTAGGCGGCAAGTTCTTCTAGCTCGACAGTCGTCATTTTGCCGTTTTTCTTGTCGCCTTTGAGCAGCTGGAGAGTGGGGATTTTCTTAAAACCAAGCAGGGTAAAGGACAGATCGTCGATACCATGACTGAAAAGTTGGGAGTTAATCATCTGCGAGGCGATCATCGTGTCGAACCAGATGTTCTGAACGTCAAAGCCAGCGGATCTAAGCGCCCATAAATCGTATTTTAAATTGTGGCCAACTTTCTTGATTTCAGGATTTCCAAGCACTTCTTGGACCGAGGCCTTAACTTTTTCCAGTGGTACTCCCCCATCAAAGGCAGGGGATAGAGGTAAGTAAGCGCCGTCGTTTGGACCCCACGAAAATGCGATGCCAATCAGCTCACCGCCCAAATCGACGGTTTCGGTATCCACTACTAGGATCTCCTGCTCCATCAGTATCTTCTTCAATTCTTCCCAGCGCTCTATCGTTTTAACAGCTTCAAAAGGCAGTTTTGGTAGGATTTTTTCTTCGAGAATCTTCTGTGACGGTGTCTCGAAAAGCTCGCCCTGCTTGGCGTTCTTTGGCTGCGGGAGTTTAGTTAATAGTGACTTAAAGCCAAGCTCCTGGAAGAGTGATACCACTTTGGAGAAATCAAAATGCGAGACATCGGCGGCTTCGAGGTCGAGATCGATATCGAGGTCGAGACGAATTGTGGCCAGACGCTTAGAGATAAAAACCAACTCTTTGTTGTCGGTCAGAATATTTTTGGTGCGGTCTTTAAGCTCATCTAAATGTTCGTAGATTCCCTCGAGGGTTTCGTATTTATTTAATAATTCCACGGCGGTTTTTGGACCAACTCCCGGAGCTCCAGGAATATTGTCGGAGGCATCGCCGGCCAAGGCTTTATAGTCGATAATTTGGTTTGGATAAACGCCGATCTTTTCTTTGACGGCGTCGCGATGGTAAGTAAGCGTGTCGGTAACGCCGCGGTGAAGCGAATAAACGGTCGTCGAATCGTTCACCAACTGTAGGGCGTCGTTGTCACCAGTCACAATAACGGATTGAATGCCTTTTTTGGCGGCGATTCTGGAGAGTGAACCAATTAAATCATCGGCTTCAACATCTTTCTGGGCATAAAGCGGAATATTCAGGCACTCAACAATCTCTTTAACTCTTGGGATTTGCAGTGACAAAGCTTCGTCAGTTTCTTGGCGGTGGGCTTTGTACTCCTTATAAATATCGTTGCGGAAAGTGTGACGGTTGACGTCGAAACAGGCCACGACGTAATCGGGCGATTCATCTTTAATGGCCTTGAGTAGGGCGTTGGCAAAACCGTAAACAGCATTAACCTGCTCGCCTTTCGGCGTAGTTAGTGGTGGCAGGGCGTGGAACGACCGGTGAATCATGGCGTTGCTGTCCAGTAATAATATCTTTGGCATCCGACTCATGAGGTGAGTATACCAGCAATTTACCTGTTTTTTGACAGGTAAATATAAAGGAGCCAGTATGTATATATAGATGGACGACTCACTACGCAAATATATTAACGACTCGCGCAACAACGGCTTTAACGACGAGAAGATAAAAGCCGCTTTAGCGGGAGCGGGCTATGCTCAAGCCCAGATAGACGAGGCTTTTCCATCTTTGGCGCCAAAAATTACTGCGCCACCTCCAGCACCATCACCGGCTCCAATCGCTAACCAGATGCCTTCGCCAGCAATCCTAATCTCAGCTGCGCCAACGATCAGTCCAAAACCAGTTACGCCGGTTACTTCAGCCCCGATATCAATTGCCGACATTAAACCAGAGGCGAAGAGCCCGGAGATAACTGTGCCAGTTTCAACACCCGGACCAGCCGAGACCACGCCTAAGCCTGCTGTATCCAATCCGGCAACGACACAAAGACCTGAAGAGAAAGAACTGAAAGAGATCGCCGAGAAAGAAGAACCAAAGAAAAGCCACGGTTTATTAATTACAATCTGTGTGATAATTATTATCGCCGTTTTGGGTGTGGGCGGTTACTACGGTTATCAAATCTGGAAAAATTCGGCCAGCAACGCGACGCCAACCACTTCAAATCTAAATATTCCCCTAACTTTAGCAACTTTCAGCGACACGGTTTCAGGAGTTAGTTTCTCCTATAACTCCGGCCTAACCAACGAAGATATAACCGCCAGCTCAAGCAACGTTGCCACCCTTGCCAACAACGACACGGTTTTGTTCATGACTGCTGCCGAAAAAACACAGATAGATAGCTCGATTGCCAGCGCCACCGCCGCAGGAACTGCTTTGGACACCCTAACTACTCCGCTATCGGCTGAGTTTGGAGTAACTTATGTTAGCGGTTCGAAAGCTCAAGACTTGGCACTTGAAGGAACTAAGATGGTCTGTTCGAGTACTGATGTTACCCTTGATACGACCGCAACTGCCGACCCAACAGCCATAACTTCTGTAACTATCGGTGGCAAAACTGCCTACGCCGTACCACGAGCCGGCACCGCCTGCCAATTCCCAGGTTACAGAGTGTATTTCGATACCGCTTCTGGCGCCGTGATATTCTCCTTTAACGGTCATTCAACCCAGGACACATTAAATAACAATCAGCAGATTGTGCTGAATTCAATTAAGGCTCTGTAGGGAGACTACTAGTTACGGTGTTACTTGACCTGGTATTTAACCAGTAGTTCCTCTAGTACCTCGCGATCGGAGAATGGTACTAAGTGACTACCGCCACGACCATCGGAGACGGCCATAACTTTTTCGGCGCCTTTGCCGGTAACTAAAACTACATCTTGTGGCCTAGCTTTCTCTAAAGCCTTGGCAATGGCTTCCTTTCGATCTGGCACGCGCCACCACCAGATGTCTTCGCCGGTTTCGCGGTATTTAATAGAAACGTCGTCATCTTTTTCGGCTTGTTTTACTTTCATTCTGCCAACGCGCGGCTTGCCACGTGGCACGCCTTCGGCCACTTCGTCGATAATTGTTAGTGGATCTTCGTCGTATGGATCTTCGTTGGTAATAAAAACGTAATCGGCGTACTTGCCGGCCAGAGCGCCTAAAATTGGTCTTTTAGTTTTGTCACGACGGCCGGTTGCGCCAAGAACCGAGATTAATTTACCGCGAACAGTTGGTTTAATTGTTTCGTAAACTTTTTGCAGGGCGTCTGGGGTGTGAGCGTAGTCAACGATGGCAGTGAAAGCCTGGCCCATATCAACAACCTCCATACGACCCTTAACAGCATCAACGGAGCGCAATCCTTCGATAATTGTGTCCATATCAATTCCCAGTCCAAGTCCTATTGCCGTAGCACAAAGGGCGTTATGAACATTGAACTGACCTGGAAGAGGCAAGCTTAAAGAAGCCTGGCGTTGACCAACCAGCAGAACGAAGTCGGTTCCGCCTGGACGAGCGTAAAGTTTCTTGGCCATGACGTTGGCTAAATTATTTATGCCGTAGGTTATAGTGCGGTTGGCGCTATATTTATGGAAGAAATCAGCCGAAGGATCGTCGGCGTTTATCACTGAAAGCAGTGGTCGATTGGCAAAAAGTTTTTCTTTGGCCATTCGGTAGTCGGTCATGTTGCCGTGATAATCGAGGTGGTCGTGGGTTAGGTTAGTAAAAGCGACCGTATCGAATTTAATTCCCCATAAACGATGCTGGTCCAAGGCAATTGAGGTAACTTCAACCACGGCGTACTCGCAGCCAGCTTTAACCATTTGCTTGAGCAGTTTCTGGAGCAAGAACGGGCTGACAGTAGTCATCTTCATATTGTTCTCCCACTTCTTCTCGCCGATCTGGAAGTCGATGGTGGTGGTCATACCAACTTTTTTGCCGGCAGCTTCAAGAACGGCGGTAACTAAGTGAGCGGTAGTGGTTTTACCGTTGGTACCGGTGATGCCGATAACATTTAATTTCTTGGCCGGAAAACCGTAGATAATGTTGGCCAAAACGGCCATCGTGAGGTGGTATTTATTGACGGTCTTTTGGGAGAATAATTTGCGGAAGAATCTTTTCATCAATTAGTGTTTTTCGGTCGGCGACGTTTTTCTACCAACTGGTACAATTTATACCAGAAATTGCTGTGAATTAAATCCCATGCGCCGAGCGTGCGAACAATTCGTCCACCGAACTGAGTCTTGAAACGAGTTAGGCCGGTGTACGGATGGTCCGGAACTGGCTCGCCGTTTTCGTCGATCGGCGCCACTGCCAATAGATCGTAGATCTCGCAGTTATGTTTTTTTGCTTCCTTAATTGCTGTCCAATGCATTAGATACGGCGCCATCAAACTTCTATCGCCCATCGAGCCGCCGTATAAATAGCTAGCCATTTCTTTGTAATAAAGAATTATTGCGCCCGAGAGTAGTTCGCCATCTTTTTTAATTAAAATAATCTCGCCAACTTTATCTTTTTCCAGCGTTTCCATTAATTCTTCGAGATATTTTTGGTTGCGGCCGCTGAATTTAGTGCGGTTGGCGGTAAACGAATAAAGTTTGAAAAAATCGCCCACGAGTTCCTTGCCGCCTTTCACAACCTCCAAATTATGACGCTCGGCCACGCCTATGTTGTAACGGCCTTTCGGCTTCATCTCAGCCAAAATCTGTTCTTCGGACTTGGTAATATCTACCCAAACGCGGAACTCTGGCTGAATCTCTTCAAAAGATTTTTTCAAACCCATCTCGGCTAATTTGTGAGCTTTTTCGATATCCCACTCTTCCAAAAAATCGAAGCGTGAGTAGATGGCTTTGTCGTGAACAGAGACGTTAATAATCTCTTGTATTTTGGCTGGGTCGTAAGCCACTTCTGGCAAGTAGTAAATTTTGCGGCCGAATGGCAAAACGCGAGAGAGCCGCAAAAAACCGGCTACCCGGTCGTACGTCCAGCCGGACAATTTCTTGAACTCACCCCACGAGTCGGTTTGAAAATAGCTCTCCATTGACCTAAGTATACCGCAATTCAAGGTTAAACTGGTAGAATAAGGCATATGAGAATTCTTGCCATTGAAACCAGTTGCGACGAAACAGCGATGGCCATTATCGAAGATGTAAATTTTCGACCACATATTATAAGTAACGTGGTAGCTTCGCAGATGGCTGTTCACGCCGAGAGTGGCGGAGTTATCCCAAATATTGCGGCTAGGCTTCACACCGAAGCATTGCCTCATGTCTTAAAAGAAGTTACCCAAAACAAAAAATTGGATTACGATGCGATAGCTGTTACTGCCGGGCCAGGATTGATCGGTTGTTTATTGATCGGCATGAGCGCGGCTAAAGCGCTGGCGCTAGCTAGCGGTAAACCATTTTTCGCCATTAATCATTTGGAAGGCCATGTTTACTCGGCCTGGTTAGGCGAGGAGATTCCCGAGCTGCCAGCGCTTATTGTTATTGTTTCCGGCGGTCACACCGAGCTGGTCCTGATGGATCGACACCTACATTATAAGCATCTCGGTCATACTCGTGACGACGCTGCCGGCGAGGCTTTCGATAAAGTGGCCAGGCTTCTTGGGCTTGGCTATCCCGGCGGGCCGAAAGTGGCCGAGCTAGCAAAGCACGGCAAGCGGGACGCCTATAAATTCCCAATTGGCATTATGGAAAAAGATTCGATGGAGTTTTCTTTTAGCGGCATCAAGGCCTCAGTGGCGCATTTAATCTCGCAACTGCCACAACCACTAGCCCAGCACACTAAGGCCGATATCGCTGCTAGTTTCGAGCATGTTGTCGCCGAAACTATCGCCCGAAAAACTTTAACTGCTATGCGTTACTATCCAGGGATAAAATCAGTCTGTTTGGTCGGTGGAGTATCTGCTAATACTTATTTAAGAAAACACTTGGAACAAGCCGTCAAAACAGCGACACCGGAGATTCAATATATCGTGCCACCGTTTGAGTTCTGCACCGATAACGCCGCTATGATTGGCGCGGCGGCCGTCTATCATCATCTTTTTGGCAAACCAGATGACTGGAGAAATGTCGAAGTTGACCCGAATAGAGAATTAGTTTAAAGAGCGGTTCGAGTAAAACTCGAACCGCAAAGAGATCGTCATCGATTACCGACGTCATCTGAAAGAGTACCACCCACGTGCCCTTTTTGGCTTTTCTCACCAAGCCGGTGACCGAAAGCCTCTTTCATTTCGCCTAGTAGTTGGTCGCTCGAGGCAACAATTGCCCTAATCTTGACACCTGGCAAACCTGTAAATTTTGCAACAGCTTCGACCTCTGACTCGGTTAGACTACCAATCGGTTCTTTTGAGAGAAGGACTCCTAGCCTAGGGGAACTTATCCCGAGCTTTTCGGCAAGTGCAAACAATGAAACGTCTTCCTCTTTCGCTACGCGATGTAATACTGCCGCAAAAGAGCTATTTGGCAGTTCTTCGTACCATATTGTCATCAACATACCTCCGAAACAAACTGCGACAATTATAGTCTGCTTGTTCGAAAAAGTAAATCATTCTACTCCTCGTCAAGCACGCACTAATCAGATAAAATAAAGCTGCTAATGAAAGAGATTCCAACAAGATACGACCATACCAAAGAAGGCGAAATTTATACCGAGTGGGAGAAACGCGGTTACTTTAAGCCGACCGGCAAGGGCGAGCCGTTCTCGATTGTGATTCCACCACCGAACGTTACCGGCGATTTGCATATGGGCCACGCCCTAACTTACGCCTTGCACGACACAATTGCTCGCCATAAAAAACGGGAAGGCTTTGACGTTTTAGTTTTACCTGGGGCCGACCACGCCGCAATTGCCGTTCAGGCTTTGGTGGAGAAAAAAATCTCCAAAGAACTTGGCATGTCTAGGACTCAAATGGGCAAAGAGGATTTCTTAAAAGAAATCTGGAAGTGGATCGAATTTTATATGCCCCGAATTAAAGACGGCTTTCGCCATGTTGGTCTCTCGACCGACTGGGATCGTTTCCGTTTTACTATGGATGAGCACTCGCAGTTTGCCGTTCGCACCGCTTTCGTTCGTCTCTACGAAAAAGGCTTAATTTATCGCGGCAAATATTTGGTGAACTGGGATCCAAAGCTCCAGACCGCCATCGCCGACGATGAAGTTATATATAATGAAGTCCCCGGCCATCTATATTGGATTAAATACGGCCCGATAACCGTGGCCACCACCCGCCCGGAAACAAAACTTGGCGACACCGCTATCGCCGTCCACCCAGACGACGCCCGTTATAAAAAATACGTTGGCAAAGAAATTACATTTATTAATGAGCTGGGC
>CAIMEH010000007.1 GCA_903839975.1 uncultured Candidatus Berkelbacteria bacterium | reverse complement strand
TTATTATGGTGGTGAAAAGCGTCAACTCTGGCCGAGTTCGCACAGTAGCTTCTTCTCTGGCCAACGAGCAGATGGAATCTTTGCGAAATCTTTCATACGACACACTTTCCACTCAACATGGTACAGTTTTACCTCAAGGAAATGTGCCCGATACTCAAACCGTTAGCCGAAGTGGTGACAGTTTCATTCTGAATACGACAATTATTTATGTTGATGATCCAGCTGACGGTTGTGCAATTCCTGCTGGCAATAATTTATACCAATGTACCGATGGCGGCACTTCCGCAACTCAAGATTTGGTGCCGATCGATTATAAACGCATAACCATTACAATCGCTCAGGCCAGTAACCCATCGGTTATATTGAGTACGCTCACAAGTAATGTCGCCGCCAAGGCGGCTGAAACACCAAGTAACACTGGAATGCTACTGGTAGCGGTTAATGATGCCGGCGGCAACCCTGTTGCGAACGCGACTGTAACGGTAACAGATTCGGTAACCGGTATCTCGGTGACAGCGCTTACTAACGCCCAAGGCTACGTCTTTATCGCCAATCTAACGCCAGATAACCACAACGGTTATCATATCGTGGTAACAAAAGCAGGTTTTTCAACAGATATGACATATGCTAGAACCCCTCAAAATCCAAATCAGTACCAACCAGATGTTGACGTTAACGCTCAGCAAGTAACCACCCAGACTTTGGCAATTGATCAACTGGCAATTTTATCTGTCTCGGTCGCCGACGAGGCGGGTCACTCGATTGGCGGCATTGCCGTAACGGCCACTAGCTCAAAAATCACCCAAAACAATCCGGTAACTCCTAAAAATATTTACACCGTAACCACCGACGGCAGTGGCGTTGCTGTTTTCAATAATATTGAATGGGATAGTTATACTTTGAGTGTGCCGAGCGGATACTATCTTGTAACAGAAAGTCCTTACCAACCAGTTTCGGCCAATCCAAATATTACGACCATAGCCTCGATGGTGATAACGACCAACGCCAACTATCCGCAAATATTAGAAGTTAGTCCAACTGCCGCTCCAGGTAATACGAGTGTGTCTATTGATATAGACGGAGTTAACTTTGCCGGCGACACCACGGTTCTTTTGCGCATGGTTGGCCAGAGCGACATTGTTCCAACCCAGCTAAATGTTAACTCCAACAAGAAATCGCTGACAGCAGTTTTTAGTTTAGCCGGAGCAGCAACGGGTAATTGGGATATTGTTCTTGCAACTGGTGGAAATACGGTGGTGCAGAAGGGAGGATTCTCAGTCCAATGACTAAAAAACCCGGTTTTACCCTTATCGAGCTAATTACCGTAATTGGAATTATGACTATCGTCGGCGGAATTGTTGGCGATGTTATTGTTCGATCGTTCAGGCAGAATACTCAACAAGAAGCTCAGGCGAATGTGAATACTCAAATGAGTCTGGCGATCGATAAATTTAATCGCATTGCCAGGAGTGCAACACAGCTAATTACGACAACCAATACAACATTTACAATTCTTGGCTACCCAAAAGCTAGCGACACAATTCCTAGTCAAATTAGTATTTATTTAACCGGAAGGGCTGTGAAATATTCGGTGATTCCGCCTAGTGGCACGGCGCCAAACTATACCTACAATCAGGCCAATGCCCAGATTTTTTCACTATTTTCTAATACAACTAATAATTCCACCACAACTCCTTTGTTTCAGTATCTAGATGACACGAATACTGTTCTAAGCTCGCCTGTAAATATGGCATCGGTTACGGCAGTCCGGTTTTTACCAAGCGCTATGGATGATAATAATTTAATAACTAAACCGGATCTGGGAAACACATTGGTCAGCCTAAGAAATTTTAAAACAAACTTATAGCATATGAAAAATACCTTTCGCAGCAATAAACATGGATTCTATTTACCTTTAGTCTTAGCTTTCGCAGCCGTAATGATTATTGTTACTACTTCGATTGTAACTTTAGCCTATAGAAATCTTAGTTTGGTAAAAAAACAAAGCAATTCCAACTCAGCCCTTAACGTTGCCGAGGCAGGCGTAAATTATTATCTCTGGCACTTGTCGCATAATAACGCCGATTACTGCGACGGCAATGCCTGCACTGGAAATGGCCCGTACGGGCCGTATGTTCACACTTATTATGATGACAGTGGCAAAGCCAACGGTTCGTATTCGATAACGATTACTCCACCAATTTCAGCTGGCGGAGCAGTGACAGCAGAGGTAGTTGGGACCTCGGCAACGGGCGAAAAAAGAACAATATTATCGACTCTTGGAATCCCGTCTTTTGCCCAGTATTCATTTGTTAGTAATAGTGAAGCTTGGTTCGGTGACAACGAAAGTACTAACGGTTTAGTTCACTCAAATAAAGGTATCCATTTTGATGGCACTGCCAACGGCGAAGTTTCCTCGGCAACTTCAACCTATGTGCCAAGTAGTTGTTTCGGTGGCGATAATAAAACACACAACGGTGTCTGGGGCAGTGGCGGGCCAACTTCTTACTGGCAGTATCCGGTGCCGCAAGTAGATTTCAATAGTATTACCGCCGATTTAAGCACGCTTCAAACTGCTGCCCAGCAAAACGGTATATTTTTGCCGACAACTGCCAACAACCAAAATCAAGTCTCGCAGAACGGCTACGCAATTAAGTTTAACGGCAACGGCACAGTCAGCGTCGGCAAAGTAACCTCACAGCGCGATACCGTTGCCAGCGCCGGATCTTGTGGTAGTAGCACTCGATATTATTCAATAATGCAAAATGTTGTATGGGAATCTTCGCCACGTGCTCTGCCAGCTAATGGGGTTATTTTTGTGGCCGATAATGCTTGGGTTTGGGGCACGATCGATTCTCGTATTACGGTTGCTTCGGCTCGTCTGCCAGATATCGGTAGCACAAATACAAATATATTCTTGCAAGATAATATTACTTACACGGCTAAAGACGGGAGCGTGGCCTTGGGCTTGGTTAGCCAAAGCGATTTAGTGGTCAACCCTAATTCAGCCAATAATTTAGAGATTGATGCCTACTTATTAAGTCAAAAAGGCAAAGTTTTTCGTCCAGATTACTCGAATAGTGTTAAAAACAGTATTTTGGTATACGGCGGAATTGCTAGTAACTCTTGGTGGACATGGAGTTGGGTAAGTGGCAATAGTGTAGTCTCTGGCTATAAAACAACAACCCAAACTTACGATAATAATATGGCTTTAAATCCGCCACCTTCTTTCCCGAAAACAGGTTCATTCGCTGTTCTATCGTGGAAGGAAGAACCAATTTTGTAAGGCTCGTCCATATAAAATCGAGAGATCGGTCGATCTAAGATCCTTTAGCTGGCTTTGAGCTTGAGGGTAGTGTAGAGCCAGTTGCCAAAAGTGCCGAAATAGCTGGTTTTATGATCGAGATATATGGCAACAACTAGCAAAACCAAAATTATGGCGATGCTTATTACTGTGTGTTTAATCTCTTTTCCAAAAGGCGAGTAGGCTTTTAGCTCTGGCAAATCGGGGACAGATGAGGGCAGCTCTTTTTGGGCGGTGCTTATAGTTGGTAATTCTTGGGAGAATTCGATGTGGGCGCTACCTAAATTTTGGAGTTGATGCTTCTTCTGCAGAAGCTGTTGGATATTTTTCTTTTTATGTTTTGACATAGTCGAGCCCATCTTAACCGAGTATTCTTCTTTCCACAAGGAAAGAAAATTGGTAGAATATGTAAGTTAGATTTATGGCAATTTGCGGGAGTAGTTCAGTGGTAGAATGCTTCCTTGCCAAGGAAGAGGTCGCGAGTTCGAACCTCGTCTCCCGCTCTTAAGATAATACCCCACGAAAGTGGGGTTTTGTCTTTAGAGTATGAAATATGTTCGAACTCGCGAGCGAGTGCGGATGCGCAGCATCACTGTAGCTCGTCTCCCGCTGCTTCTAACAATTCCTTACAAACTTTAAATAAAGAAAAAAGCGTTGGCACAACATTGTGCTAACGCTTTTTGGATAGGATGGTCTAGGCGACCCCCGACAGTCGGGTGTCTTTAACAAGTTCTTTGAACTCAACAAATGTTCCAGGTTTGAACCTTAGCCCTAATTGATTGAGTCTTTCCAGGATGTCAGTGCAATAATTTTTAATTGCATTGCCCATCCCATTTCTCGTGTATGCATCGACTACCCGAATACTTCCAGAGTTATCAAATGCCAGTTGAAACTCGCCGAATATTTCTCCAGAACCGCCACTGCGTCCTTTATGGCAGAAACAGAATCTCCCTTTTGTAACGCTTCCCTCAAAATGGAGATGTGTCATTAGGTTATTACTGTCAATGTCTACGGCCGTTTGAGTAAAATCGACGTCCACCATCACTAGACCTTCGCTATAAAGCAATCCCAGCAACTTGTGACTTTCAATTTTATCTAGTTCTTCGCACCGGCACCTTTCAATTACATCATCGATTCTGCTAACTGAATCGAATATGGGGAATCCTACGATATAACAGGTAGTAACAATTGCCCTTGCCTGCTGTTGGTTAAAGATCATTAGCCCTTCCTTGGCCTGTGGCCGTCAAATATCTTCCCATTTTTAAACCAAAAAGTCAAGACATAACCCTCGCTTATGGGGTCGAAAAAAGGTAAAATTAAGTCTGTGTGGCCAGGTGCCCGAGCAGTGAGGATGAGCGACGAGCTGGCGCAGTCGCGAACGGAAGGCGTGAGAAACGGTAAAATAAATAGACCGTTTCGCTACGCCGCGTGGGTCGTACATCAATTTTTTTAAGGCCACGTGACCGATCGGTTAGGTAGCGGTCTGCAAAACCGCGTAGACCGGTTCGACTCCGGTCGTGGCCTCTGAAAAATTGATGTGCAAAACCGTACTTTAATTAATGAGCATCGCTCGGTGCTGTAAAATGCCTAAAATATTATGGCATTTTTCGCACCTTCCGTTCGTGGCCACTTTTGATAATTAATCAAAACTTACGCCACTCATCATCCTGGCCTCAAAAACGGGTTGACTAAAATGCTAGAAAGGCATAGTATTTCGACACATGGCATCAGTTTTACAGGTTAGCCAAATTGTTTCAGCGGTTATATTGGTGGTAGTTATCCTACTCCAACATCGTGGCACCGGCATCGGTGGCGCTTTTGGCGGTGAGGATCTATCTTACCGAAGCCGACGAGGCATAGAAAAATTACTATTCAGAGCGACAATTCTTTTTGCGGCTATTTTTATCGTCTCGGCCATCGCTCGTCTATTCTTCTAATGAAGCTTCCAAATATTCAGGCGCTTGGACGTCGGGTCGGTAAATTCCTGTCCGACTATGAAAAAGTACTCCTAGCTGTTCTCTCGGTTATTATTGTTATCTCCGGTACTGTTTGGTATAAATCTTTCTCTAAAACCCAGAACGGCCAGCCATCCGTTGGTGGAACATACATCGAAGGTGTTGTTGGTGGCAAAGATGAGGCGCAGGCAATCGCAGCCAAAATCACCAAGGCTGGTTTGTTTACTATCGATCAAAACGGCGACCTCCAAAATCTACTTATAACCAGTTACACAGCCAACGCCGATAAATCGGTCTACGATTTCAACCTATTACCAGACATCGACGGTAACGAGATTAAAAATGCCCTTAACGATAACAGCGACTTTTTCAGCAATGCTGTAGTTACACTTGCTGGCACAGATTTAAAGATGACTCTTGCTCAGCCCAATCCAGATATTCCCCTGCTCTTAACCGAGCCAATCTTTGACTACGGCCCGTATACATTAAGCAAACTAAGTGACACCACCACCATTTTAACTAGAAACACACGTGCCCATGCCGCGAACGCCTATCTTAATAAAATTGTAATTATGACCTACAAAAACGAGGACGATTTAAAACAGGCCATCAAACGCGGCAAAGTAGATGGCGCCACATTAAACGATTCCAGTTTTACTGCCTCTGGTTTTACAAGCCAGACAATATCGTTCCCCGAGTACTACGTACTGATGTTTAATCAGAATGTTTTGCCATTTAAAGATTCTGCCTACCGACATAAGGTTATTGCCAACGATAACACAGCCAACAAACCCTTTACTCTAACTGTTGCTAACCAGGAGCCATATCTTACTTTGGCTAATAATTTGGTAGCTACTTGGAAAGCGGCCGGTATTCCAGTGACGCTTGATGCTAGAGACGTTAACGAGATTCAGCAGTCGATTGCTCCTTCAAGAAACTTCCAGGCAATTCTAACCGGCGTTAATTACGGAGGCGAGTACGATCCGTACTACATCTGGAGCTCTACCCAAATTCGTCCACCAGGAAACAATCTTACGGGTGTAAAGGATGATCAGATTGATGCAAATATCACCCAAATTCAACAAACTGCAAACATTCTCCAACGACAGTCTCTGATATTAAGCCTCCACCAGCTTCTTGGTAGTCAGAATGTAGCTGAAGTTCTAAGTCAGCAAAAAACTAATATATTGGTTAGCGATAACTTTTCTTTCGTTGCCCCACAAACAGCAATGACCCCACTGGATAAGTGGCTCTCGGTCGGATTATGGTGGGGAAAGTAGCTGAATACGATTTTGTGTTGAGATCTCGGTGGAAGTAACTATTTTTAGACAGGGCTCGCTTTGCTCCAAGTCGTCAAAATAGCCACTCCCACCTCGTTTTTTTTTGCAACAGAGAATAAAATGCGTATTCTTGGTGAAAAAGAAGGGTTTTTCTGGTAAAATTAGCTAGTTAATCATCTTGCCCGGGTGGTGAAATCTCCCTCACGGTTGAATTCACCACCCGAGCATTAAAACGCCCGGGTGGTGAAATGGTAGACACGCTGGATTCAGGTTCCAGTGAGCGCAAGCTTGTGGAGGTTCAACTCCTCTCCCGGGCACAAATGAAACCGTTAGGAAGGGTAAATTGCGATTGGCGGCCAGAATTGGCGTATGCTGTTGGGTTAATAGCTACTGATGGATGTTTATCTGGTGATGGCAGACACATAGACCTGACATCAAAAGATGTTGAGCAGCTAGATAATTTTAAAAAGTGCCTAGTCATTAACCATAAGGTTACAACTAAGAAGTCTGGTTATAACGGCGATATTTCGTCGTGCATACAATTCAGCGATAAAAACTTTTATAATTTCCTATTCAGTATTGGTTTGACACCAAAAAAATCACTAACGCTAGCCGATCTGGCTATTCCCGATGAATTGTTTTGGGACTTTTTACGAGGCCATTTAGACGGGGACGGATGTACGTACTCTTACTGGGACAAGCGCTGGCGTTCGAGCTTCATGTTTTATACGGCATTTTCTTCCTCAAGCATTAATCACGTCTATTGGCTTAGGGCGAAAATAACTAACCTGCTTGGAATTTCTGGTCATATTCACGTCGACGAGAAGGGATTAAATAATAATTATCAATTAAGATTTGCAAAAAATGACTCGGTAAAGTTATTGAATAAGATGTACAATTCCTCTAAAATAGTATGCCTAAGGCGAAAAAGAGAGAAAATTGAAAAAGCCTTATTGAATGCGCGAGTGCTGTAATGGTAGCCAGGCCGCCTTGAGGTGGCGGTGTCCGAAAGGGCGTGGAGGTTCAACTCCTCTCTCGCGCACAATTGTTCGAAATTCAAAGAGTTCTCTGTTACACTTTAGCTAATGTCGCTGCGGACTAAAATCATTTTAATAGTCGCCAGTATGCTAGTACTTATTGGTGGACTGGTCTTTGTATTCGGTCCAGTACTTTTTGCAAGCGTTGCTTATCCTTTGCCCGATCAGTATCGTGCCTCTTTAGTTAAATGGACCGGTCAGTATTGCCAAGGAATCGATGAGCCAGTTCACTTGATGTCGGCATTAATAATGACCGAAAGCGGCTGGCACACTACTTCCGTATCTAGCTCTGGTGCGGTTGGTTTAACTCAATTTACCCAATCTACTTCCCGCTCGGTCGCAAAAACTCTCGGTGTATCGCCATTTCAACCAAACGATCTTATTGCAAATCCCGATATGGCGATCCAGTTTGGTTCGTATTACATATGTACTCGAATCAAGGATTACGGCGGAGATGTTAAGAAAGGCCTGATCGCCTACAACGGTGGTGGTGGGGCTGTACTGGCCTACGAAGTGGGTTCCCCAGTAAGGGGCACAGTTGCTTATGCTAACAAAATCATTGCTCTGAAACAGGCCTACGCCACAATCTATGGCTCTTGGTGGACTACTGCCGGCACTTCTGGCAGTGCTACCGTCGCCGCTACACCTACTCAATTTACGGTTCAACCAAAAACAGATACGTCTTTAATATCCACGGTTCCGTTACTAGACTTCTGGCGAGGATTAGTCTCTAATCAAAGTTCGGCTGCCAGCTCCAATAACAGTACTAGTACGGTTAATAGCTTTTGGAAGATCTTCCTGCCAAGTAGTAGCCAGTAAACAATGGATATTCAAAGTTTAAGAAAAGCATTTCTAGAGTATTTTTCTTCTCAGGGCTATAAAGCCCACGAGGCTTCTTCGTTGATTCCAGAGAACGACCCATCGGTTCTTTTTACTACTGCTGGCATGCAGCAGTTCAAGCCTTACTACACCCATCCAGATGAGGCGCCCAATAAAAGATTATCGACCGCCCAGCCAGTAATTCGCACTTCTGATATAGCTGAAGTTGGCGACGATACTCACCTAACAATGTTCGAGATGCTGGGCATCTTTAGCTTTGGCGAACGTAACTCTCACGAGCTCAAAAAAGATGCGATTACAGCGATGTGGAATTTCGTTCACCAAGAGTTAGATATTCCGGCTAGCCGAATTTTTGCCACAGTTTTTGAAGGTGATGATAAAACCCAGGAAGATACTCAGTCCACTCAAATATGGCACGAACTGGGTGTTGAAGTTCGCAAGATGGGGCGTGACGATAACTTCTGGGGCCCAACCGGTGACGAAGGTCCGTGTGGTCCCAACACTGAAGTATATGTAGACGGAATCGAGATTGGAAACTTAGTTTTTAACCAGTACTACCAAGATGCTGAGGGTAATTTTAAGGAGCTAGATGAACAGGGGCTGGATTTTGGTGGCGGACTAGAAAGAATGTCTACTATTCTCCAGGGTCAGGATTCGGTTTGGAAGATCGAACCGTTTAAAAGCTGGGTCAAGGAAGTTGGCGCCAACGATCACGACGCCAGGATAATTATCGACCACCTAAAGGCGGTTGTTTTTCTTATTAGCGAAGGTATCATCCCAGCCAATAAGGGCCGAGAGTATATTTTAAGGCGACTAATTCGCAAGGCAATTTTTCTAACCACGAACTTAGAACAAGGTTTCGATTGGGAGGGCGCAATTGAAAAAGTTAGGAGCTTTTACGTTGAGCAATATGAATTAATAAATACCGATGAAATTCTAAAAGTATTATTGCAAGAAAAAAGTCAGTTCGAGAAAAACTTACTTAAGGCCACGACATATTTGGACAGATGGCTAAAAAATACCGACAGCAAAGACGAAAAAGCCATCACCGAACTGGCTTTTTACATGTACGAGTCGTTCGGTTTTCCGAAAGAATTAGTAATTGAATATCTTAAAGGAATAAATTATCAGGTTGATACTAAAAGGTTTGAAGAATTATTTAAAAAACATCAGGAAGTTTCCCGGGCTGGTTTAGGCGGTCAGTTCAAGGGTGGTTTGGCCGATCACGAACCCCAAACTATTAAACACCACACTGCTCACCATTTATTATTGGCGGCCTTACAACAAGTTTTAGGCAAAGATATCGTCCAACGTGGCTCAAATGTAAACAGCGAACGTCTCCGAATTGATTTCAACTTCGATAGAAAAATTTCCGACGAAGAGCTGAGAAAAGTAGAAGATATTGTTAACGAAAAAATTAAAGAAGACTTGCCGGTAGTCAAAACCGAGATGGATAAAGACGAGGCATTAAAAAGCGGCGCTCAGGCCGAATTTGGCCAAAAATACGGTGAAAAAGTAACTGTTTACTCAATTGGAGATTTCTCCAAAGAGCTCTGTGGTGGCCCACATGTCACTCACACCGGCGAGCTCGGTCATTTTGAAATTCTTAAAGAAGAGGCCTCGTCGCAGGGAATTCGCAGAATCAAAGCTAAAGTCAGTTAAAAAGACCTTGTTCTCCTATGGAAAACAAGGCCGGACGAGTTATTCTCGTGCTATCTAGGCAACGGAAACAACATAAAGGGTTGGGTCGCTAGATAGCTCTACTAGGCTGACGAGTCGATCGACTCTGTAAATGAACGCAAGTCGATCAATTTCTTTTAGATAGCGAGTTTCAAGGGCGACATCTGGTCGAAGTGAGATTGCGAAGCTGTGCATGGCGGCGACAAGGGCTTTGACTTCCTGCTCTTGGTCGTAGTCCAGTACCTCGTCCTCTAATTTGTCGAGATCATCGATGTGTTGGTCTAAGATCGCCTCAACAACACTAATTCCTTCGATTGGGTCGCTAGTCTGCTCGACGTGGCTATTTATTTTTGACGCAAGCAAGGTAGCATCGTTTTTCGTGAATCTTTCTATTTCTGCAGAAAAGTCTCCGCCGAAAAAGGATTCGTAGAATGTCTTCGTATTTTTCAAGTTCGTTGACCCTCCTATGAGTCTTATATTCTATTTGTATGCCTCAATTTTAACGTTGTCCAATATAGTCAAGACGTTGTTCGAAACACTCCCAGGTGGTAGGCTAGAAAGTAGCATGGGACTTTTTGGAGGGAAGAAAAAAGCCAACAACTGGGCAATCAGTCTCGATATAGGAACTGAGTTTGTTAAGGCAATAGTTTTTGAAGTTGAGGGCGGCGTAGGCCACGTTCGAGGCGTTGGTCGTTGTCACCAGAAACTTGCCGATATGCAGGGCGGCGGCGTTACTGATATTCATGGCGTTGCCAAAAACTGCGAGACCGCCATCGAACAAGCGGCCACTCAAGCCCAATTTTTACCCGACAAAGCGATTGTTGGTATAGCTGGCGAACTGGTCAAAGGTGCTACCACCACAATTAAAATGACACGACAGAAGCCATACACTCAAATTCAGATGTCCGAGCTTCAGGATATCGTTAACCAAGTTCAAGCCGAAGCCTTCCGTGACGCTCGCAAAGAATTAGCGGCCGAGACCGGCCAGGACGAGATTGATGTCCAGTTAGTAAACGCGGCCGTTGTTTCAGTTACCATCGATGGCTACAAAGTCTCTAACCCACTTTCCTATCAAGGCAAAGAGCTTTCTGTTGGTGTCTATAACTCTTTTGCCCCGATCGTTCAGCTTGGCGCCTTAGAAACTGTTGTTCGTGAACTTGGTTTGGAGTTACTTGCCGTTTCGGCCGAACCGTACGCTGTCGCCAGATGTCTAGACGAAGAATCAACTGATTTAGCTTCCATCTTTATTGATATCGGCGGCGGTACCACTGACGTGGCCGTGGTTCGTAACGGCGGCGTCGAAGGCACAAAGATGTTCGCCATCGGCGGTCGAGCCTTTACTAAACGTGTGGCCGCTGTTTTGGGGGAACAATTTACCAGCGCCGAACAATCCAAAATTCAGTACTCTGGCGGCGAACTCGAACCTGAAAAAGCAGCGCTTGTTAAGCACGCCTTAACCAACGACGTTAAAGTTTGGTTGTCAGCTTTGCAGATTTCACTCGATGAATTTGGTGAAACCGAGCTACTACCTTCAAAAATATTACTCTGTGGTGGCGGAAGTAACTTGCCAGAAATTCGTCAGGCACTCGAGAATAAGGATTGGATAAAAGACTTGCCTTTTGCTCGTCAGCCCGATGTTCAATTTATAAAACCAGCCGACGTGGCCAATATGATCGACGAAACCCATTCGCTCAAGAACATCGACGAGGTCACTCCTTTGGCCTTGGGTAATGTGGCCTTAGATTTAATCGGCGAATCAGGTATTCTAGAAACAATGATGCGTAAAACCGTATCCGGAGTAAAAAATTAAACTATGAAACCCATCTATTTAGAGCCAGACGAGGAAATTACATCCGTTATCGATAAGAT
>CAIMEH010000006.1 GCA_903839975.1 uncultured Candidatus Berkelbacteria bacterium | reverse complement strand
AACTTTAATGAATTAACAACTATATCAAGTTCGCTTTTATTACCAGAAGTAGTACTTACAAATATATATTTGTTCCCGTTTTTGATTATAGCATGAGGCGAAGCGTTGCTCGCTATAGCGTTATCTCCATACATAAAGCTGATAGCTTCATACCCATTTTCAGTAGTAAACTTTATCGGAGAACCAACTACTATAGTGATGTCGGGAAGGCTTCGGAAATTCTTAGTATAAACATCATCAAGACTTAAATCCGGATTGTTATTAATACACTGGTATCCTGCAGATGTCATACTGATAGACTTGTCTACACTATCCGAATCACCAATATCGACACCAAGACTGTGGCTATCAAGTTGCCCGCTTTTTGTGAAATCTATATGCATTGCCGTAGGATAATTTTCGGAATCCGTACTGCCTCCGTCGATCTGATTGTCTTCAGCAAAATAATTAAACGATATTTTGTAGCCGTCGCATAAATCGCTGTAACTAGTCGTCTTTGTTGACTTGCCGACTATGCCCTCCCATATTTTTGTGGCTTTCGTTGATTTCGTTGTTGGCGATGGTTTGGGCGTTGCAGAAATGGTGGCGGTTGACGACGGCGTCGGCCCAGGAGAGATCGGAGCCTGATTTGTTATTATTGGTGTTGCGGTCTCGGTGTTAGTATTCGGAACTTCAACAGTTTTTTTAATTGCTGATTGGTTTCCAAAATACCAGCTGAAATAGCCGACTGCACCTAAAACAACAACTGCCAGTACGATTAATAGCCACGGTCTAACCATGCCTGGTTTATTTGCAGGTTCCATAACTTCTCCTTGTTAAAATTAGATTTTAGAAACTGCCAGTGATTTGGACTTTATTACCAGTAATATTTGCTTTATTACCAGCTAAATCTGTAATTGAATCTTCGCCATCGTAAATGTGAACAGAATCATTAACTGAAACAGTTGGCGAACTCGTATTTGTGCTTAAAACGATTGTAATCGTTTTGTTGTCGAGCGAGACGCTTGTCGAGCCAATTTTTTCGCTGCCATCTTTCCAATTATGATCGTTATTTAGCGGTATTATCTGATTTATATTGGATGCGGCTATATTAGGATTAGTCTTTACTGGTTCGGAAAAGGTTATTACGACTTTGTCGCCAGCCTGAATCCCGGCTGCAGTGTTAGTATCAACTGCTGCGGCCGATACAGCGACAGGATTGGCCCTATCTTGAGATTTCGTACTGAAGGCGGCAAGAGCTGTTCCGGCCGAACTTCGCAATCTGCCAGATGTCGAAGAATAGGTTAGAGTTGGTGTAGCATCGGTGTCATAAGAGTCAGACTCCTTGACGGTAATATCTAATATGGTGCTATTTTCCCAACTATTTCTGATAATAGTGTAGTCTGAAACTTTCAAGCCACCGGTTGAGGTGATGGTTGTATCCATGGCTACCGAAAACCTGACTTTTATGGTGTCAATTTTGCCGTTGAGATTGCTATCAAAGCTATTGATTTCAGTAGCCGTTGGCGCAACTGCGGGTGTAGTAGTTGGAGTAACTGAAGTTGTTGGTGTTGGCGTGGCTGAAGTCGTTACTTTGGCGGAGGGAGTTAATGTTGAGGAAATTGTTGGCGTTGGCGTTGTGACAATTGCAGAATCGTTAATGGTGGAGTCAGCAAGTGTCGGTTCTGTTGTTGGAGTGGTTTTTGGCTTTGGTTGTGGCCAATATTTAGTTCCAAAATAACCGATTGAATAAGCTGATGTACAACTTGACGATTAAATTCGAGAAGCTCAGGATCTTCTTCTTTTTTGTTTTTGAATTTAACTTCTTCAGTGTATTTT
>CAIMEH010000005.1 GCA_903839975.1 uncultured Candidatus Berkelbacteria bacterium | reverse complement strand
GAGAAATTATGTCACCATTTTTGCTTAAAGAACTTTATCAACAGATTAAGAGAATAACAGCCAAACCCATCGTAATCTGTGATCCAAATGGCAAGCCATTTGACGAAGTTAACGACTTCCCAAGAATTAAAGGGTTTATTGTAAAAGGTGCACTAACTCGCGACAAAACCTCATTTGCAGTCGAAGATCATCCAGAGCTCAGGGCTGTCCCCCTCTATAACGATGAAAAAATTATCGGCATGGTTGTGACCGAATCCAGTGAAGAAGATATCCAAACCATTCAGGTTACAAATAGCTTAGCCGAGTTAATAATTCAGCAGTTTATGACTATTCACAAACCACGTCCTGATGCGGTTGATCTGTTGATGGCAAGGCTGGCCTACCGACCGATGACTATCGACGACGAAGAGCTAGAGCAACAGATGGCGGCCCTAGGCTATCGTCTCGATGTCCAGCGGTGTGCAATTATCTTTGAGCTCTCTGGGTTCTGGAACAACTATCTGCAGACCATTGGCCAGCCACTTGGAGAGAAAAAGAATTTAATCGACGCCAAAAAGCATGATATTGAGCAGAGTCTAACTAGCTTCTTTAGTAAAAACCAAGACAACGTTATCGGCTATATTGGTAACGATCGCTTCTTGGTGTTCAAGGACCTTTCAAGCACAGACTTTAATAATTTTAGTAAATTAATAACCACTCATTATGGCGAGGTCGTTCTGCCGCTAAAAAATATTTACATTAAGGACGTAACCGTTGGGATAGGCTCGCCGTCCTCATCGGTCGCTGGCTTGCTCCAGTCGGTCCAGGAGGCGCTGCAAGTGTTGGAAGTTGGCAGTAAGCTCCAAGGTCTTAACTCGGTCTATCGCAGTGATGTTTTAGGGGTTCTACCGCTAGTAATATCCAGTTCAACCAGCCAAAAAAGAGAGCACGCCAAAAATGTCTTAGCTAACCTAGATGACCCAGAATTAACGGAAACGCTTGAGGCATTTCTGGAACACGACCTAAACCTCACTCAAACCTCGGAGATGCTAAAAATCCACCGAAACACTGTTATCTACCGTCTTGATAAAATTACCGAAAAATTAGACAAAGATCCCCGAAAATTTACCGAAGCAGTGGAGCTCTACTTAGCCTTGCAACTAATTAAGATTTACCCTTAGTAAAATTAAAGAGGGGCATTTAGCCCCTCTGGAAAGTTCAGTACCCCTTGAGATCGGGGCGTTTTTGCTTGATGATTTCCTTAATCTTGTCCGAAGCGTGTGTCTTTGACCTAATCACCTGATAAACGCTTAAAGAAAGCTTAACTCCAATTTCTTGGTCAGATTTGCCCTTGTTGACCAAGGACATAACATCGCGCTCCCGTCCGCTCAGAAAAGATATGCAAGCTCTAATCTCTTCTGCGAGCTCTTCGACCATTTCTGGCTGGTTCATCGGTAGGGCTCTGATTCCAGACGAGGCAAGGGCCGCCACTGAACATTTCTTTAGCGCAGAAAATACGCGCTGGCCTTGAAGAAATTCCTTAGTCCTGATTTCGGACGGGAAAATCTCTTCCAGCGTCTTGCCTGTAAGCTCAAAAAGCTTGCACTCCTGCTCCATTGTCAGATTTGGAACTGCCCTGAGATTTATCATGTCGCCAAAGGCGTATGGGTTCATCCCGATGAATTTTGCACCGGCGGTCTGGCTCCAGCCTCGTTTCTGTAGGGCTTCCCAAAGGTCGCCCTGTTTCACTCGTGCCACAAGGGCGATGTTCAGTTGACTCATTTGAAAACCTCCAAAGATACCAAAGTACTGCCGATATCCTAGCACATATCTAGGAGAAAATCAAGCCATTAAGCATGTGAATATCTAAAAATAAGTTCGTTTTATTCACTTCCGGTTTCGTTGTAACGACCTGAAATAACAGGTTAAAATTCAAAAAATTTCGTTGTATTATCTTTTTTGGACTATTAATCTGAAAATCCAAAAAATTCCCGTTGGCCGTCAGTTCAATGTTGGAAATTTTGCCAGGATTTTCTCTTTACCTCAGTGAGAGCGTGCAGGGGTGGAGGTGCAGGAGGTAGGGGGACGCTTCGCAAGTAGTCCCCTTATCTCCTGCAATAAATGCGCTTGCACGGAATGATATTATTAAAAATAAATAAACTAAAAAAACTTAGGCCAGCGAGTCTGAATAATGTTCAAACTCTTCTCGCTAGCCTAAGCTCTTAAACCCAGTACAATCGGCATATGTGCCAAACTGGGCAAAGAAGTCGCAAAACCTCTTTGTACTAAAATTTTCGCCACCTGAGAGTAATTAACGTAAATAACTTCCTAATTGGCCTCGTTTGTACCTCGCGCCAATCGCAAAAGCTCTTTTCTTGGTGTAGCACCATTAATACTTCTTGCATCCCGGCAGCCAAGCTATTAACGTTCTAAAACCATCTTAGCAAATGCTAGCTGGATTGCTTTAGATTAAACTCCTGTGTTTGTGCTTGTTTTAACTGTCGGCAAGCAATATTCTGCCAAAAGCTCTGTAGTTTACTCGTTTTTGAGGCGATCTTTAATGATCTTGGCCATCTCTTCGGGCGTGTGATACGACTTCACTAGATAGTCGATAGCTCCTAATGAAAGAGCCAGTCGCTTATCCTTATCGGCTTGCTCACTGCCCAAATTAGTTAGCACAATTACTGGAATGTCCTTGGTACGAGAGTTATCTTTTAACCTTTTTAGTACTTCAAAACCATTCAGGCCAGGTAATAAAATATCTAGCAGTATTAAATCGGGCGTATTAGCAGCCTTTCTTATGCCTTCGTTACCATCTTCAGCTATCTCCAGAGTAAAATCCTCTTTCTCAAAGGCTTCCGAGTACATATCTATCAGTAGCGGCTCGTCCTCAATCATTAAAACTTTTTTCTTCTTCTTGCTCATTTTTTTCCTTTCCAATTGATTTTACCTAAATTACTTGATGCGGTGAGGCGTTCCAGGATACTTTTTTCCTCTGGATCTGCCTTACTCTTTCGTTCCTCAATAATCGGGAACAAGACCGTAAAGGTGCTGCCGTGGTTGAGCCTGCTTCTTACTGTAATTTTCCCACCTTGCTTTTCAATGAAGGATTTAACAATAAACAAGCCCAGCCCCGCTCCTGATTCGGTGCCAGTTCGGGCATTAGCCGTTCGGATGAACTTTTCGAATATCTGTTTCTGGTCAGCTTCGCTAATTCCTGTGCCAGTATCTTTTACGTGGATTGCCAACAGAGTTTCTCTGGTATTACGATCGTAAACCTGGGAGAAGCTAATTTCGATTCGGCCGCATTTAGTGTATTTTAGGGCATTGTCTACCAAGTTGGCGATTACCTGCTCGAATTTAACAGGATCAACCATAATAGTTGTTGGAAAGTCAGTTGGAATAATTTTAGTCTCTAGGCATTTTCTTTTTGCCTTGACGCTAAAATCTAACAACACTTTTTCAATAACTGGGTAAACATTAACCGCTCGAATACTAAACTGAAGTCGGTTCTCCTCGATACGGATAACCTGTAATAGCTCTTCAACCAGGCCAACAAGGCGATTGTTTGCTTCAACGGCTCGCGAGAGATAGAGTTTTTGCTTGCCGGAAAGTTTTTTCGACTCGCCCTCAAGCATACTAAGATAACCCTTAATGGCAGTAATTGGAGTGCGCAGCTCATGTGTAGCAATAGAAATAAACTCGCTTTTGAGATTCTCTAGCTCCTTGGATTTTGAGATGTCGCGGACTATCATAACAGTTTGGTCGATGCTAGAATCGGCGCTTCGCAAAAATGAGCCAGAGACGCTAACCCAGCTTCGACTTTTCTGTTTGGTGGCAATCTCAAAATCGGCGTAAAAAACATTCTTAAGCGGATCATTGTCGTACTCATTTCTTATTTCGGTTAGCCAGTTGGGGTAACTCAACCTTTTAAAAACTTGTGAATATGGTTTATTCTCGGCATCTCTTGGCGAATAACCAGTTAATCGTTGTAGTGGTCGGTTCCAAAGGGTGATTTTTAAATCTCGATCAAGAATTATTAACCCTTCGCTTAGATGGTGGGTTAAAGTAGTAAGTCGGCCAGCCTCACTAGTAAGTGCCTTGCCCATCTGATGCTGACGGCGGCGTATATTCATCATCGCGTTAATAAAAGTTAAAAACTTTATATCTACTTTCAAAAGTGACTCATCACTGAAGACCGCCATAGAAATCTCGCTTTTCGGGGAGTGGTCTAATATGACTCTAGTAATCCTATCTATAGTTCGTTCCTGGCGGTTAACTTGGATCTTCTCATTAATCTTGTCGGTCTGGACAGGCTTCTTGGCTCGATTTAGACGATTGCGGACGCTTGGGCTACTCATTAGCTGCTGCTCCTGCTTTTTTGGCATATTGGAAAAGATTGTTCTTATTTGATCGTTGGTCTGCTCGTAAATGATAATTGCGTCGGCGTAGACTGAGTGCGACAGAATAGTTCCGAGGCGTGCAAAAAATTGAGGTGTATTGATAATGCTCTGGCTTAGTAGTTCCAGTAACTCGAATCTATTTCGCTCGATATTTGAGTCTGGCAAAGTTGCAGTATTGATTCTATCAATCAGCTGCTCCCATAGAGACTGCTCGTGGCTAGGTGCTTTCTTCTTTTTTACTGCCATTTTATTTTATGCTTTGATATTGAGTTAGTTGCCCCGAACTAATTTATTAGTTGCCCCGAACTAACTTGTTAGTTGCCCCATTCTAGCACAGGCTAATGGGTTTGTTACGAGAAAGAATGGTATTCTATCACTATAGCTATTGTTGTTTTTGTAGCTTTACACAAAGTTTTTCTTACAACAGTGGTTTGGATTGGATGCCCTTGACAAGGTCCCTCGCTCTGTTAAACTTTACTCAAGTTAATACGCTTCAACAACGGAAAGCAGTACGGTTCAAAGATAAGATTGTGCCTCAACGCGTAAGTTCGACGTTCGAGGGAGGGATTATTTGTTGTAAAAGATAAGGTATTAGCTGTAAATAAACTAAGATAAACATCAGTTCTGGTGAAGGAGAGAAAAATGAAAAAAGACGTTCTAATGACTCAAGAGGGATTGGAGAAACTAAAAACCGAGCTAGCTGAGCTTACCAAAGTTCGCCGCCCGGAAATTGTTAGTCGTATCAAAACCGCCAAGGAACTAGGCGATCTAAGCGAGAACGCCGAATACTCCTCTGCCAAAGATGAGCAGTCCTTTATAGAAGGAAGAATTGAAGAGATAGAAGATTTCCTAAAGCACGCAAAAGTTGTAAAAAATAGTAATTCAGACACTGTTGGTATCGGTAGTCCAGTAAAGGTTGAGATTGATGGTGAAGTTGATGATTTTGAGATTGTTGGCCCAACCGAATCCGATCCGGAAAAAGGCAAAATCTCTATAGATTCACCAGTTGGTCAGGCTTTGCTTGGTCACAAAAAAGGCGACAAAGTTTCCGTTCAGACACCTGACGGTGCCGTTAATTACAAAATAGTCTCTGTCGGCTAAGTACCTGTTGTAGGGTGCTACAGTCTGGTAGAATAATCTCATGTTAGACCTAGATTTGTTGCGTCAAAAACCGGAGGTAGTCAAAGACTCCATTAAAAAGCGAGGCGGCAAAACAGAACTCGTAGATGATTTTTTGAAGCTCGACTCCGAATGGCGCGAGATAATTCAACAGGTTGAAAAATTGCGAGGAGAACGAAACACTCTTACCACCACTAAAGAATCGGCCACCGAAAATCGCGATAAACTTCAAGGTCTAAAAACTAAACTCCAAGAATTGGAAGAAAAAACCAAAGGAGTATCTTCCAAAAGGTCTGAGTTACTTCTTAGTATCCCTCAGGTAATCGATGAAGATATTCCTGTTGGTCTAGGAGAATCCGCCAATTATCCACTTCGAACCGAAGGTGATATTAAACTTAAAGAGGGCAAAAGTCACGACGAAATAATGACAGCCCTCGGCTGGCTAGACCTTGAGACTGCCGCTAAAATGAGCGGCGCCCGTTTTCGTTATCTTAAAGGCAAAGCTGTTTTGGCTCATATGAAGATGATGAACTTGGCCGTTGAGTTTGCTGTCGAGAAAGGTTTTACACCAGTTATTCCGCCAGTAATCTTAAAAGAAGAGACTCTAGTTAAAGGTGGCTTTTTCCCGTTTGGCAAAGAAGATACTTACAAAGTTGAAGACGATTATCTAGTTGGAACCTCAGAACCGATGCTGGTGGCCTTGGGTGCCGGCAATACCTACAAGGCTGAAGACTTACCGCTCCGATTCGTCGGTTTTTCTACCTGTTTTAGAAAGGAAGCAGGTTCTTACGGCAAGGATACAAAAGGAATGTTTAGGCAACACCAGTTTGATAAAGTCGAGATGGTTTCTATCTGTACCCCAGATCAATCCAAGGGCGAACACGAATTCTTGCTTTCTATGCAGGAGGAGTTTGTTAAAAAGTTTAATCTCCCTTACCAAGTACTCATGATTGGTAGCGGAGACTTGGAGGCTAAAGCTACCAGAAAATATGATGTCGAATGTTGGTTCCCATCTCAGAGCAAATATCGCGAAACCCACTCAGTTAGTAATTGTGGCGATTACCAAGCCAGGCGCTTTGGGATAAAGGTTGAAAAAGACGGTCAGGAAGTTATCGCACACACCCTTAATGGAACTCTAGCAACAGAAAGACTCTTACTTGCAGTTGTTGAAAACAACCAGACCGAGGACGGTCAGGTAAATCTGCCAGGAAATCTGAGTTAGCATGGGCCTGTTTAGCAAATTTTTGGGCGATCCAAACCAGCGAGAAATTGGTAAATATAAGTTATTTATTGAAGAGGTTAACGCATTAGAACCTGAACTCGAACAGAAAACAAACGACCAGCTCAAAGAGAGTGCGCTTTCGCTCAAGGCTGAGATAGCACCTTTGGCAGCCAAGATTGTGGACGAGACAGAAGCGGTAATTGATCCAAAGGAACGACACGATCTCCGCCACAAGCAACTAACACATTTATTAAATAATTATAGAACTAAAGCATATGCTTTAGTTCGCGAGGCTTCTAAACGCCAACTTAGTATGAGACATTTCGATGTACAGCTTATCGGTGGCGCCGTCTTGCACGAAGGTAAGGTTGCTGAGATGCAGACCGGTGAAGGTAAGACGCTTGTGGCCAGCTTGCCGCTATTTTTGAACGCATTAACTGGTTTGGGCTCGCATTTGGTTACAGTCAACGATTACTTAGCACGTCGTGATGCTGGTTGGATGGGTGCTATCTATACTTCTCTCGGACTATCTGTTGCTGTTATCGGCCCACAATTTTCATACGCTTACGATCCAGATTTTATTAACGACGAAACAGACCTACGTCTCCAGCATTTAAGGCCAATTTCACGAAGAGACGCTTATTACTCCGATATAACATATGGCACTAACAATGAATTCGGGTTTGATTACTTGCGCGATAATATGGCCCAAGATCCAGCACAACTTTCTCAAAGAGAACTGGCATATGCTATTGTCGATGAAGTTGACTCCATCTTAATTGATGAAGCTAGAACCCCGCTTATTATCTCTACTTTCTCTAGTCAGTCTGCAGATTTGTATAAAAGATTTGCCGAGCTGATGCCAAAACTAAAAGCCGAAACGGACTACACTATTGACGAGAAAGCTCGTAGCGCCTCATTGACAGACGACGGTATTAAGAAGCTCGAGAGCTTGATTGGAATAGCTAATTTATATGACCCATCAACAGTTGAATTGGTTCACCACGCCGATTCAGCCTTAAAGGCGCAAGCATTGTATAAGAAAAACAAAGATTACGTCGTTAAGAACGGCGAGGTAGTAATTATTGACGAGTTTACCGGTCGTATGTTGGTTGGCCGACGCTACAACGGAGGTTTGCACCAGGCAATTGAGGCCAAGGAAGGCGTTAATGTCCAGCAGGAATCAACAACTCTGGCTACAATCACATTTCAGAACTACTTCCGACTTTACTTTAAATTAGCCGGTATGACCGGAACTGCCGTTACTGAAGCCGAGGAATTGGCTAAGATTTACAATTTGGAAGTTGTTTCAATTCCAACAAACCGTCCAAGCCAGCGCGACGATCGTGGCGATGCTATCTATAAAACAGAAGACGCGAAATACCAGGCCATCGCAAATCACGTCAGGGAGCTACAAGAAACTGGTCAGCCGGTACTTATCGGTACGGTTTCGATTGCCAAATCAGAACGCCTGTCACGAGTCTTAAAAGCCAATAATATTAAACATGCAGTCTTGAACGCCAAGCATCACCAAAAAGAGGGCGAAGTTGTGGCACAGGCCGGTCACGTCGGCTCCGTCACTGTTGCCACTAACATGGCCGGTCGTGGCGTCGACATTGTTCTTGGTGGTACACCGCCAAATCCAACTGAACCAAAAGGCGCCTTCAAACAGTGGGAGCAGGATCACGCCAAGGTAATTTCTTTAGGTGGTCTATTTGTTCTTGGTACTGAACGCCACGAATCTCGTCGTATCGACAACCAGCTCCGTGGTCGTGCCGGTCGTCAGGGTGACCCTGGCGTCTCGCAGTTCTACCTTTCTATGGAAGATGATCTTATGCGTGTTTTCGGTGGCGATCGCATGAAGGGACTTATGGAGCGATTAAATGTTCCAGACGATATGGCGATTAATAACAGTATGTTAAGCCGGGCTATCGAACAGGCGCAATCCCGAGTAGAGGGTCACAACTTTGATATCCGTAAACAACTAGTTGAGTACGACGATGTCACTAATAAGCAGCGAGAGGCTATCTATCGTCGCCGTCAGGTAATTTTACATTCCAATACACCAGAAAAGGCTACCGCCCTGCATGAAGAAGTTCTGAGTATTATGAACGAGCAGCAGCAAGCTGCCTACGCCAAGAAAGCCAAGGGATGGGCGCCAGAGGTTCAATTACAAGTTGAACGAGCCATATCCTTGCGTGCCATCGACGTGTTATGGGTTGAACACCTAAAGAACCTAGAGGACTTGCGCGAAAGTATCGGTCTACGTGGTTACGGTCAGCGCGACCCAATTGTTGAGTATAAACAAGAGGCTTATGGTCTTTACAGAGGCCTAGAATCCGAGATAGATAACCAAATAATAACAATGCTGACCCATGTTGAGGTTAACGTTGAACAACCAGTCCAGCAAATAGCCGAACAACAACCGAACAAAGTCGAGTACTCAGGCGATCAGGCAGAAACCGAAACCAAACTAAACCCAAACAAAATTGGTCGAAACGACCCTTGTCCTTGCGGTGCTATTGACCCGAAAACCGGCAAAGTCTACAAATATAAGAAATGTGGCCTCATTAATGCGCCATATCATAAGAGATAAGGAGCAAGATGTCTAAAGAACCAACAATTCAAGAAATGTTTTTGGCAGCCGACAACTTTCGTAATAACGCCCAAGTAGACAAGGCTGTCAGCGCCTACGTATATATCTCCGAGGTGGCAAAAGAGCAAGGCGATATGCCAAGCATTGCTCGGGCATTACACATGGCCGGAGTATCACTTAAGGAAGACGTTTTAGGCGAGGGTTCACGTCTGCGAGATGCGATAGACTACTTCAAGCAAGCTGAAAGAGTATATTCTAAGACTGAAGACAAGGTTGGTTTGGGCGCCTTGTATAGAGACTGTGGCATTATCCTGGATTATGCTGGGCGTTTCGAGGAAGCTGAACCTTGGCTAAAGAAAAGTATTGAAATATTAGAACAGACCGATGCAATCGAGCATCTTGGAATAAGTACAGATAAACTTGGCCTACACTACCTCAAATCAGGCAAGGTTGATGAAGCCGAGAAGGAAATTGTAAAAGGGATAGAACTTCTAAAACAAAAACCAGAAGCGGGCTTTTTCTATGCCACGGCTCTTTACGATCTCTCCAGAGTATTATTTAAACAAAAACGTTACGAAGACGCTAAAAGTGCTGCCGAAGAAAGCTTGAGTTGGTTCGAGGCCGATCATGACCAAGAGCAGTACGGTCGCCGTAAAGCTCAACTTTACGGGATATTGTCTCTTATTTACGACAAGGTTGGCGACGACAAAAAAGCCCGCCAAGCTGGTGACGACTACGAGGATCTATCTGGTAAGCTCGACTCCGAAGCTGAAAAAGTTTTGGAGAAAGACCTCGAAGAACTTACCAAAGACTAGACTACAAAAAGTCTAACTAATCTT
Organism: uncultured Candidatus Berkelbacteria bacterium; assembly: GCA_903839975.1. Taxonomy (GTDB): domain Bacteria; phylum Patescibacteriota; class UBA1384; order 2-12-FULL-50-11; family 2-12-FULL-50-11; genus CAIMEH01. Next base: position 30,882 of record CAIMEH010000005.1, on the reverse strand, counting down.
ATCTCGTCGAAGGTATATTTTGGGCCGAGAATTTCTCTAGTTTGAGAAAGATACATCTCGCCTTCCCGGGCTCTTATAGTTAATAAAGCTTGTTTTATTTCCTGAATTTTTTTCGGCGCCATCCGAATATTTGTTAAATCTTTTTCTGGTTTGATTATTTTATCGTCAACTAGCTTTTCCAAATGCGAAATTACGGTGCCGACTGTCATGGCTCGTTTCTCGGCAATCTCCGGAAGTGAAAGTTTTTCATCTAATAACATTCTTTTTGTTATCTCGAACGTTGACTCTTTCTTGGGTTTAACGCTTGGAAGATTGCTTAAATCGATTCCAAAACTGTCGATAAATTCTTTGTGCGCAGCCTCTTGCTTAATGGAATCAACGGCTCGAACTCTAATCGTTGCCGAATGTGACAAAGAGTGAAAATGGGCGTCCTGTTCCAACACAGCCGGATGAACCTCCAGGGCTCTCTCGTTGAAACCGAGTAGGTGGAGACCGGCCAAGTCTCTAACGCGAGATAAGGCAACATAGCCTTGGCCGAATTCAAATGCGTTACGCAAATCGATAATGGCGGCGTCGAGCGACATTCCTTGGCTTTTATGTACCGTTATCGCCCAAGCTAAACGAAGCGGTAGTTGATAGATGGCAGCCAAGGTTTTGTCGCCGTCTTGAATAACCCACTCGGTTGAACTTACTTCGATAGTTTTGCCATTTTTTATCTTGACTACAGGATTGCCATTCTCTGATGAAAAACTAATTACTTCTCCGGTAGTGCCGTTCACAAATTTACCGTCAGGGCTGTTTTTAGTGAACATTACTTTGGCACCAGCTTTTAATTCCAAATTCTCTGGCGACAAACAACTTCTAATTAAACTTTCGATTAGCGGTGGCGCTCCCTTTGCTAGCATGACAAAAGTTTTTTTCTCGCCCGAAAGCTTATTTAGTTCGATGTCGTTTAGAAGATCTACGTTGGCGTTATGTGGAAATAATTTAGTGGTTTTCTCTGGCAGTTTGGCTGCGTCTACAACACGGCGGTTATTAAAACAGTCTCTCGCTTCATCAGTTATCACTCCTCGACGAATTGCGCTCAAAGCATCCAGAAAAACCGAATCTTCTTGACGGTGCTGCTCGGACAGATAGCAAACGGTCGGATCGAGTGCTCGCCAAGCCGGGGAACGGAAAGCAAATGGCGTGCCGTCGTCTTGGGAGTCCGGATCTAAATCTTGAATCTCCATCTGTTCGCTCTGTTGTTCTTTTTTGACGATAGGCGGTAATTGAAAGAAATCACCCACTAAAACCACTTGTAGCCCGCCAAAAGGCAATTCAGATTTTTTTAGGAATCGACAAACCTGATCGATAGTTGTGAAGGTCGTAGACGACAGCATTGAAATCTCGTCGATAATTAAGACTTTATTCTTCTTGATCCTGGAAACGATTCTCTTATTGTCAGCCAAAGCAGCTAGATCGTATTTCGTAAGTTTGTTCTTGATACCGATACCGGTCCAGGAGTGAATCGTCATGCCACCGATATGAGTGGCAGCAATTCCAGTTGAAGCGGTAATTGCCGGTTCGATACCTTTTCCGCGCAGATACGAGACGTATTTATTGACGGTATAGCTCTTGCCGCTGCCTGGTTCACCAGTCAAGAAAACACTTTCGCCGGTTTTTAAAATAGAAAGCGCTTCTTCCTGTGTCATTCGGTCAGTATAGCAGCAGTAGCTGCTTAATGTCCGCTTCCCGGACAATATAGCAAGTTGGTTGGAAAATACCTGCCACGACTGGTATGCTGGCTATGATGGATGACGTTCTACACATAGGCAACGAGACGGAAAACAAGGTTCAAGCAGAGCAAGGTAAATTACCTGAGCCAGAACTAAAACCAGAGAAAGCTCCCGAGGAGACAAAATTAGAGACTCCGAAAGAAAAACACTCAGACAGCCAGACACCTCTCATCGACTTCCAACACGTTACTAAAGCATATGCTAGAAAAGTGGCAATTAGCGATGTTAACCTCAGAATCAATGAGGGCGAGTTTGTCTCGATTGTTGGTCAGAGTGGTGCCGGCAAAACCACCCTTATTAAACTCTTAACAAAACAAGAGCCACCAACTCATGGTTCAATCTTTGTTGCCGGACGAAATTTAGCTGATTTACGAGCTAAAGAAGTGCCGTTTTATCGCCGCAAAATCGGTGTAGTGTTCCAGGACTTTAAACTATTACCCCAAAAAACTGTCTGGGAGAATGTCGCATTTGCCCTTGAAGTCTGCGGATTTTCTCAAGACGAGATTGAACGCCGAACAACTAAAGCACTTGAGTTGGTTAATCTTGGTCGCCGTAGAAAAAATTATCCAGAAGAACTGTCTGGTGGCGAACGACAACGAACAGCTATTGCCCGTGCCCTTGTCCACTCTCCAAAGATTTTAATCGCAGACGAGCCAACCGGAAACTTAGACCCAGTTAATACTTGGGAGATTGTTGAGCTGCTTTATCGAATATATCAACGAGGCACCACCGTTATACTTTCAACTCACAACCGTCAAGTAGTCGATAAAATCAAAAAGCGCGTTATTTTAATGAAGGGTGGCAAAATTATTAGTGATGAACTTGGGGGTAAATATGTCATCTAGTTTTTTCCCGACAATAAAAAGAATTATTAAGCTCGGTCTAACTAATTTTTGGCGTAATCGCTGGCTAACACTCGGCGCAACCCTACTAATGACGTTAACACTGACAATGATTAGTGTTTCGATTTTAATGACCTACCTACTTCGAGATACTGCGGCATTAATTAATTCCAAAATCGATCTAACGATTTATTTTCGAGACGACACCGTCGTGGATAATTCAATAACCGCATTAATGACAAGAATTCAGGGCTTGCCAGATGTCACTTCAGCTCGTTTCGTCGATAAAGCAGCCGCTCTAGCTATCTGGGATCGCTTGCCAATTAACGAAAATATCAAGAAACCAGTTACCGCTACTAATAACACACTACCTCGAAGTATCGAAATAAGCACTAATAGTCCCGACAGTATCCAAAGCGTTGTCGATAAGATAGGGGCAACTGATACCGATAAAATAATCTGTACCGAGTGCGTTTCGTACTCGAAGAATAAAGATACGGTTAATCGATTAATCTCAATTACAAAGTTTGTTCAGAGGGCTGGACTGGTACTTAGTATGTTCTTTGGTCTGATCGCAATCTTTAACGTTATGAATATTATTCGAATTACCATAACCGCTCGTTCTGACGAGATTGAAATTATGCGCTACGTTGGCGCCAGCAATGCCTTTGTTCGGGGTCCATTTATTGTGGAGGGAATTTTATATGGACTTTTTGGAACTATATTCACTACCTTATTCTTATTAGCCATAGGCTACGGCAGCTCATACTATGCCGGTACCTCTTCTGGAGCGCTATCGTTCTTACAGATGATAAACCTAGACATTTTCCAGTACGTCTTGGCTCACCTATTCGATCTAGTATTAATTCAGTTGGGAATAGGTGTGCTGCTTGGTATTGTTGTAAGCTCTCTGAGTATTCGTCGGTTCCTGGAGGCTTAAATAACTTTTTAGACGATTGTTGTTTGACTACAAACCTGCACCCTGTTACGTTGGGGTTGGCATGAAGAATGGAGGGCGAGCTAAATTTGTAAGCCTGTTTGCCGTGGCGCTGATAGCGCTAACTTGGTTGTTTGCTCCATTCGGCAGCATTGTCTCTGCCTGTAGTTCGAGCGATCTTCAATGTCTTCTTAATCAGCAGAACAGTCTCCAGGCTCAGCAGGCACAGGTTAATAAGCAGCTCAGCCAAACTAAAAGCAGTATCAACAATCTTCAAGATGCAATCGGTAGTATTGATTCTAGTATCACATATACTACTAACCAAATTGATAACACCCAAAGTCAGATTCAGGTTACAGACGCAATCATTGCTGATCTAGACAGTAGTATTCAAACTACTCAGGCACAGCTCGATGATCTTAACTCAAGATTAAAAACTGCCTACGCCAACCTTTATGAGCTATCCCAAACCAGTACTATTGAGATGATTCTTCAGAGTAACTCTCTGAACGATATGCTTAGCCAGAGCCAGTACATCGAGTCAATTCAAACAGATCTTCAAGGAAATATTGACGAGGCTAATAAACTCCAGGCCGATCTCTTGTCAAAGAAGCAGTCAAACGAGAGTCAGAAGGCTAGTTTGAAGGCACTTAACGATCAATTGAGCCAGTCGGTAAGCAGTTTGAGTACCCAAAGGAATCAGAAGAATCAGTTATTGTCGCAGACTCAAGGACAGGAAGCTCAGTACGCTACTCTTCTTCAGAGTCTAAAATCAGACATTAGTACCGTTAATAACCAAATTATTCAGATTTACGAAGAGGCTGCTAGAAACAGTTCGGGAATAGTAGCTAGCGGTACCGGTGGCTATCCTTATGCTAACTGGGCGCAAGACTTACCTGATCCGTGGAGTTTTCTAACTCGCGAATGCACCTCGTATGTTGCCTGGAAGTGGAATAATGTTTATGGCTATTCTTGGAACCGTAACCCGCTACCAAACGGTGTTCCAAGTGGAAACGCTCAATACTGGGCCACAATCGCCCGTAGTAGAGGTTTTACAGTTTCTTCAACGCCAATTGCCAGATCGATTGCTGTCTGGTCGGGCGGAACTTACGGCCACGTCGCAGTGGTTGAACAGGTTCTTGGTGGTGGCTCGTTCCAGGTATCGGAGTACAACTTTAGCCCTCCATTTGGTGGTAAGTACGACACTCGTATAACTAGCACCGCTAATGGCGGTATGGGCACGCCACTATTCATCTATCCACCAGGAATGTAATGACAGTTTACGATTACTCATTAATTATTTATGGAATATTTCTGGTAATTTTATTGGTCATTAATTTATTATATTTTTTTCAGATTTTTCGCTATCGTTTACCTGGCGATGCCTCATTATGGATGGTTAGTATTTACTTAGCGGTTATTATTTTTACTTTGTTTGTTGGCGGATTATTTATGGTGAAATAAATTATGAATAACGGACACTTTATTCAAACTCAAATAGACACCAACGACCCAGCGTTCTTGTATTTAAACTTAAGGCCGGACGAGAATGTTCGTTATGTTATTCGTCATCACTGGGCAGGATTCTTGGGTAGTTTAGTGATAGTCCTAGCCATGGCAATTGTCCCATTGGCTGCTCTTCTGGTTTTATTTATAGCAAATCCCCAGTTGCTTAACAGTCTCTCAATAATTGCAATTTATGCCACCTCATACTATCTCTTTCTACTAACCTTTCTATTTACCAGTTGGATTAATTACTACTACAACGTCATTATTATTACTAACCACCGATTAATTAACGTGGCTCAAGAAGGGTTACTAAGCCGAAAAACAGCAGAACTAGATTTCCCGGAGATTGAAAATGTTTCGGCCGATGTGGATGGCTTTTTGCAAGCCGCCTTTAACTTCGGACTATTAGTTGTTGAAACAGCTGGTGGCGGAACTAGCGGAGCCAGAATAAAACCGGGATATTTTACCGTTAAAGATGTTCCGGATCCTAATCGAGTTGCCAGGGCAATATTGGATTTGAAAGAGGAGATTGTTGGTGGTGAGGACCGTGGCGAATAAGCTGCTCATACTTGCAGTTGTTGTTTTATTGCCAGGTTTTTGTCTAGCTGCGTTTAATCAGTCAGCCGATAGGCTTTTCCTAACGACAACTTTCTTATCTCCGCCGCCCAACCCTGTGCCGATTACTCAGGTCTATAATCTTGATAAATCCTCTTCTGCATGGCAACTTAGCGACTTCATTACCGACAAAAATAAAACAATAATAGACAGCAAAGTATTTTTCAACCACCTCTTCCTCGTTGTTATGGAGACTGGTAAGGAAGCGGTCTATTTTAGTGATAATGGACTAAGTTTTACTCCGTTAAATATTCCGATATCAGCCGCAACTTTAAAAATATCTGGTAATTATTTATATATATTTGATGGCGATAAAAGCTTTCAGATCGATAACCAGTTTAATCAAAAAAGTTTGTCGGGCTCACCGGCGCTAAGTGACTTTAGTCTTGTTCAGAACGGTGAAACACCCGAGATAATAGCTAAAGATGGTAGTCAGCTATGTTTTTACCATCTAAATAATTTAGACACCTGGATTAAAACAAGTTTGCCTAGCCAAAATATCCCAACTGACACTACCTCGTTGGAGCTTTTTGGCAAGAGAATTTTTGCCAGATCGTCCGCTGGAGTTTATGAAGTTTTCTGGCAGTCGGACCAAAACCCTGTACTTATATCTGCAGATAATAAAGTAAAAATAATTAGCGAGCGAGGTTCGGATGGAATATTCATATCGGGTAGTGAAAATAAATATTCCGCCGATAGTACTTCAAACTGGCAGAGTACGACATATGCGATTACCACGAGCTTTGATTCAGCTTTTCGAACTGATAGCGGCCATCTTCTTTGGCAAAGCAACGTTACCAACAACAGCGCTTCACAATATGCCAAGGATGGAGACATGAATAACTTTCAGATTGTTCCAAGTACTTGGGCAAAGAGCGCTATGATTCAGGACGTTTCTAGCTTTGGCGGTTTGTACTATCTCTACCTATTAAACGGCAGTAAGAATCCCAATCTTTATATCACGACTGATTTCACTAAGTGGTCACTCTCTTCACTACCGTCCACAGCAACAAATTATGGATTGATTGCCGATATTCGAAATCTTTCTGACGGCAATCTAGTTGAGGCAACTGGGACGATTACAACTTTGCCGGGAGTAGTGTCTGATGGTGTTATTTATATTCAAGATACAACAGGTGGAATTCAGGTATATCTTAGCCCGACCAAAGGTAGTCTTCCCAAAGCAGTTGGTTCACAAATAACAGTTTGGGGAACATTGAAACTCAATGACGCTAAAAGAATTATCCTTAACGGCGCCAACGATTTTATACTTGGTCATGAGAGTCAGGTTGATGTGCCGACAATTGACATTACCGACGCGTCTAATTATCTTGGGCTACTAGTTAAGCTAAAAAATACAGTCTCGGCTGTTAGCAGCGACTATTTAACACTTGATAACTTTATTAGATTACACCCACTGCCAACTACACAAAAATTTCAAATCAACGACACGGCATTGTTTGCTACAATAGTTGACTATAATAACAGCACTCACAACGTTGAAGCTTGGGCGACCGCTGACGGCGAGCTACTTTCTAGGACCGCACCGGTTGTGGAAACAGTTTCGAAGACCGATAACAGCATAAACACAGTCGTAAGCGCAGAAACGAAAACAACTTCAGTGTCTGTTCCAAGCGAAATAGTTGCAGCAGATAGCACGAATATAGAACCGTTGGTATCAGGGTTGACCATGGAGGCTGACCCAATTCCAAAAGTTTTACCAGTCGCCCAAAATCATGAATACGACAGTGTATTTATGTCTATTGGCAGTTTCCTGGCAGGAATGATAATTGTTCGAGGTAAGCGCTTCCAAAAGATCTAACCGATCACGGTCGGCTTCTTCTCAACAACAAGCAGCTTTTTGGCAATTGTGCCAAAACCAATTGTAGTTAATACGAAGATAGTCAGCCCGCCAAGAACTGGAATTAAGGCAATCAATGCAGTGGCGATGACGCCAACAACAGCAGCTTGCCAGTCGATAGGTATTTCCTTGTCTTTAGTTAGGCTCTTTACCAGCAACGAGCCAACGGCAAGTTTACTCAGGGCAACACCTAGGAACAAGGCAATCGCCCAAACAAGCCCTATAGCAACTCCAAACGGAGTTCCAATGCTTGAAACCAGTAGAACTATTCCCAGTATTGGCAACCCAATCATGCCTAGTAATCCCCAGCCGAATAAAGCTATTGGTGATTCTGTGAAATTGGCGATAAGTTTCTTGCTGGCGTTTGGCCAGTAGCGGCAAAAACCAAGCAAAAGAAGGATATTCCCTATTAATAGTAGAAAGTAAGTTAGGCCAAATTTAGAGGCTACCGTGCTAGTTTTGTGGGTGTATTTTGTCTGTCCCAAGACTTTAGCGTTACTATCGATAGATGCTTCTGCTGGGGAGGAGTAGGTTAGATTGCCGTTAACAACTGCTGTTCTGTCTAGGGTTAATGTTTGGACATTACCGGAGAGAGAACCAATTGTTCCGCTAATTATTGCATCGCTTGCCCCAATTTTTACGTCACCAGCGACATTACCATCGATCGTAATAGTTTGACCAGCGATGTATAAACTACCGTCAATTGTAGAACCTTTAGCTATCTCGACTGTATTTCCGGCAACGTACGCATCTCCGTAAATGTGCCCAGAGACTGTAACGTTGTTACCAGCGATTCTTAGATGATGGCCAACGTCTCCTTCCTCGGTGATATTGCCACCGGCAAGGAATAAACTGTTTTCAACGGAGTTTGAAACTAAAATTGTTTGCCCTGCAGCAAGTAAATCACCGGTTACAGGAGCATTAACGGTAATGTTGTTACCAACTAAATGAAGATCTTTTGGAGATTCGGTTTTACTTACTGTCAGTGAACCGTTCGGATCGTTACTGCTTTGAAATTGTGCCGCATATGCGTTTCGAGCAAAGGACAAAACAAATACCACTCCAAAAATTAGTAAAAATATTTTCTTCATGGTTATAATGTAGCACTTTACCTAGAGTATTTCAGTACCGTTACTAAAGAGTTAGAATAAGATATATGAAAAACAGGTTATCAGGCCTTGTTGATAGTATTCTTGCAAAAATTGGATGGCAGCCGATAGTATTCGTAGCCCTAACCTTAGGTTTCGCTGGGATTGTTTTCTATGGCGTACGTCAGTATGCACCACCGACGCTTACCTGGGAGTTTATCTTCTTGTATATTATTAATGCAGCGGTCTTCTTGGCACTTTTCCGACATTACCCTAAACTGGGATTAACAATGCTTGTTTTTATCCTTTTCTTCGATCTTTCTATTCTCGGTTATTACTACTTTAGTTCGATTAGCTTACTAGGATAAATGGAAGACAAGAGAAAGCCTTTTTCGACACGATTATGGGAGATCTTACCCGGTTTAATGACTTGGGGAACAATAATTGGGCTAACTATCCTAGCAGTTTATAGCCCTACGGCCCTGGTTATTATTATTTTATTGTATTCAATCTACTGGTTGATAAAGATTTTCATCGTCACTGGCCACCTAATAGTCGGTAGCTTTAGATATATCTATGAACAAAAGATTGACTGGCTAGCCAAGCTCGAACACGAACACCCAGAAGAGTATAAAAATTTCTACCAATTAATTATTATTCCTACCTACAAAGAAGATATTTCTATTTTGCGCCACACAATCGATGCTATAAGACACAGCAACTATCCACTAGACAAAATAATTGTGAATGTGGCCTTTGAAGAGCGCGATAAGGAGAACGCACATAAATACGCCCCGCTACTTACCCATGAGTTTGAGAACTCATTTGGCATGTATATTACAACCTTTCACCCTTCGGATACTCCGGGTGAAATAAAAGGCAAGGGGCCGAACATTACCTGGGCCGGCAAACGATCAACGGAAGAGATCGAGAAACGTGGCATTAAGGTTGAGGATGTTATCGTTACCACAATAGATGCCGACAACCGGGTTGATAAGAATTATTTTGGCAACTTAACCTGGAATTATATTAACGCCGAAGACCCAATTCACAAGAGTTTTCAACCTGTCCCGATGTTCTTTAATAATATCTGGCGAGTTCCGCTGCCAATTAAGCTTCTGCATTTAGGTTCTTCCTTCTGGCAGCTTACACAAGCTATGAGACCACGTTATGCCAGAAATTTTGCCGCCCACTCCCAAAGCTTGGCCGCCTTGGTTGAGACGGACTTTTGGTCGGTTAAAACAATAGTCGAAGATGGACACCAGTACTGGCGTTCGTACTTTGCCTTTAACGGTAATCACAACGTCGTTCCAATTTTTGTTCCTATATATATGGATGCCGTAGAAGGCGATAGCCTCTATGATTCTCTTCGTGAGCAATATCTTCAGCGCCGCCGTTGGTATTGGGGAGTCTCGGACGTGCCGTTTGTTTGGGAACACACCTTTCGCAACAGGAAGCTACCATTTTTCTATAAGTGGCTGCAGTTCGGTCGACTGGTGGAATCTCACTACAGTTTAGCGACACAATCTTTCATCCTGCTTATTGGGTGGCTACCTTTAATCTTAAATACAGGCTTTCACAACACGGTTATTGGCTACAGTTTTCCAGATGTCTATCGAATCCTGCTGGAGGCCGCTTGGGTTGGAATGATTGCTAATATGTTAATTGCGGCATTGTTGGTGCCACCACGTCCTGGCGGTCGCTGGGCTTACTACGGTTTCATCCTTATGGAGTGGATATTGTCGCCAGTATTATTTACAGTAACCGCAGTACTATTTTCAGCTGTCCCCGCTATCGACTCCCAGACTAGGATGTTGTTTAACAAACCATTCACAGTCTTTAACGTAACTAAAAAAGCCGCTATTCCTGGCGGCATAATGCGAACAAGCGAAAACTAGTTTTTGTACAAGCCTTTGTTTGAGTTTTTTCTTACCGTCAATAATTCAGAAAGTGTTTTGGTAAAAACCCGGCTTGATTGTAAGCGCGTTCCCTCGTCGTTGTACCAAGTCACTGGCACTTCTTTTATTTTATAACCAAGTACTCTGGCAATCTTTAAAATTTCAAAATCAAAACCCCAACGCCAGATAGTTTGTTTAGTAAATATTTTTTCTGCCGCTGATTTTGAGAATAACTTAAATCCACATTGAGTGTCTTTTATTCCTGGCAGAATTAATATTTGAATTAATATATTCCCCAGTCTTGAAGCAAATCGTCTGGAAAAAGATTGTTTAATGGCAATATTACTCCCATTTATATATCTCGAGCCAATAATTACCTCGAATTTATCATGCTCGGCAAATAGTTTACTAAATTCTTCGATAGGGGTTGAGTTGTCGGCATCGGCAATTAAGATCCAGTCACCTTGGGCGTTTTTGGCGCCAAAATTAACTGCTCCGCCCTTGCCACGATTCTCACCGTAGGAAATTACTTTTGTATTACTTAGATTTAAGTCTTCGACTTTTTGAGCGGTCTTGTCCTTTGAGCCATCATCAACAACTAATATCTCATAAGAAAGTTCTAGCTTATCGAAAAAATCATGAATAATTGGCAGAGTTTTACCGATTCTTTTTTCTTCGTTATATGCCGGAATAATTACAGATACATCCATACTAATTTAATTCGCAAGTAAATACGGCGTTGGTTATCATTTTACCGTTGACGCAATTATTTTTTAAATTAATATAATTTGGTCCGTCGAAAGCCGATGCCCCAATAATGGCCGTGCCTTTTTCGCCCGGTTGCCAATCTTGTAGCTGATGGTAGTTACCCTTGCCGAAATAATAGTCCATAGAAGTTAGCCCGTCCCAATTATATTCGGTATAAATATTTGTTAAATTATTCGCTTTAACGTAATCACGAATTCTATAAAGATCTTGGCCCCAATCCAAGTTAGAGTCGGTAGCAATTTTGTAGCCATTATTATTTCCACCTGCTAATTCATTAAAGTAACCCAAATATGTTGGAAAAGTGGCGATAAATATTACAACCGACCAAATAAGTAATGCGTATATAAAAGGTTTAAATTTCTCGTTCTGGATAGCTGCCCAAGCAGATACAAATATAAGAAGTGTGATTACCGGCAGTACATGTCTAATACCAAGGTTGGCCTTAGAAAGCATGGCTACGCCAAGGAATACCCCCGCAGCTGAGAGTAGGCCAACAACAGTCCAATTCACAGGCCGTATCTTAAATACATAATATATTGCCATGCCAAACAAAATTAACGACGGAATAGGAATCTTGAAAAGCATTAATGCTGGGAAGTAGTACCACCAGCCGGTGTATGAAAGTTGGCCGAGTAAGAATGAGCTCTGCCCAGAATTCACATGGGAGAAGACAAGGAATACTCCTTTAACGTAATCTCCTGGTAGGAACATAAATATCGGTCTAATAACTTTATAGATTTTATCTAAATGAGTGTTGGCGGTGGTAATGGTGTTGTAACCGTTACCCTCAATTAAATCAGTAACCTTTGCGGTACTGACGTCGGTAGTAACGGAATTACTTTTTGGAATTATTCTATCGTGAAAACCAAAGCCGGCCCAAATCATCGCCCAAACCACAATAAGCCCGATAATTAACTTTGGAATTACGTTCTTGAAGTACGGAGCGTTCGTAGCACGCTGTTTATACCAACCAACAAGTAGCATTACGAATAATGCAGGGAATAAAATTACTGCCGTATGCTTGGTAAGTAATGCTAACCCTGCAAAAATCCCAAGCCATATTCCGCCTTTCCAAGAAGGAGTCTCAAAAAATCGCCAGCCGTAATACGTTGTTAGTAGAAATGTTAAGGCAAGCGGCACATCGGTCGTTACAAGGTGGCCATGGCCATTAACTATCGGATTGGTGGAGTATAAAGAAACGGCAACGAGGGCAGCAAATTCTCCCCAGTGTTTTCGTGTTATAAGAAGAATTGTTAAGCCGAGCAGAAAGGTGATTATTACATTTGGTAATCTTGCGGCAAATAAAACATTGCTTGGGTTGTTGCCAGAGTCATACAGTAATTGTTCGCCAAAGGCTCGATTCTCGCGCCAAGAGTCGTAGAAGAAGCCATTTGATTGATTCCAATAACCTTCTGCGGTTGAATTTATATTTGGTTTTATTGCCAGCAACGGCAATGCGGCTAATATCTTTACTAGTGGTGGATGCTCGGGATTAAAACGAAAATCTCCTCGAGTAATATAAGTATATCCAGCAGAAATATGAACCCCCTCATCGGTAGTCTGTGAATCGTGTCTTGCTAGATAAAGCTGAACGCCAAGTTGGGCAACCAGTAAGAGTATACAACCGAATAGAAACAGACGTTTCTTCATCAATCTTATGTTACAGCCTTAAGGACTTTTGGGCTACTGCCCGGCCTTGGGCTGGAGATAGTAATTTTCTGAGAAGCTACTAAATATGCTTGCTTCTACAGGGGGGCTAGCACTCATATTACTAGATTTCTCCATTTTGGCGGCCAAAATATAACTATTAATTCCAGTAGTGATACTGCTATAAAGATACTGGCCGTTCTGGCTACCAACACTACAGTCTCCAATACCAACAGCTGCCGATAGAGTATTTTTGTTTTGAGGGTCTTGAGGTATGGCTGATAAGTAATTTGGTACCAATGAATCGCCAGAACCTTTGCAACTATTAGTGTCTCTTGTTGGTTTATCAAGCTGATAGGTCGTATTGTAATATACGGCACTACCGGTAACGTTTTTTGGATAAGCTTTATGATCTAAATAAAATTGCCCGAGGGCGTTGGCGATTGTATGCATATCGGTGAGCCTGGTTGTGTCTCGCTGATTGGCCAATGCCGAACCATAAGAAGCTAGGGTGATGGTGACTAGAATGCCGATAATAAGAATAGTAATAAGTACTTCAATAAGGGTGAAGCCGAAACGGCTTAATCCTTTTCGAGAAAAAATCTCTTTATGATTTTTTAAGATAAGGGTAAAAGCTCTTCTCATAGATTTAGCGTGACTGAAAATAGGGGGAATTTCAAACAGACTAAGGCGATGGCAACTGGAACCCTCGTCGCAAGCTCCTCGGAAAACTCCTCCATTTCATTACGTCGTTAGCGAACCTTCGGTTTCGACTGTACTACAAAGAAAATACTACCTCTTCGGGAGGTAGTATTTTCTTTGCGGTCCCAACCGGAGTCGAACCGGTGATTTCCTGGATGAAAACCAGGCGTCCTAGGCCACTAGACGATGGGACCAAAGCATTAATAACAGACTAATTTTACCTAAAATTTGTGTTTGGGGCAATCCTTTAGGGTCTAATGCTGGTTTGCTTGACGCGAATGGCGAAAACAGTCTACGCTAATAATGTAATGAAAAAGTTTCCACGGCTACTCGTCACGTCTTTGCTAACTCTAGTGTTGTTTGTAGCTGGTGGATTATTAATAGTAAAAAATCACCCAGGTCAGATTATAACCAACGCTGCCTCAACCGACACGTATTCAACTGATTGGACTGCTTCACAGCTATTAACCATGAAAAGGACCGGAAATGGTATTACTCCTGACAATATTGCTCTTGGAGTTGCCGGATGGAAGGTGTCTGGTTCAACGGCTAGTGGAACTTATTTTGCAGAAAACTGGACATTACCGATGACTACTTTTCCGATATACAACGCTAATGGTACTATGACCAATCTGGATAATGCATCATGGCTTGGTGGCGTAATGAGGGCTACAAATATCAATCAATATGTATTTACTTTTGGGATTACACCTGTTGGTACTGCACTAGGTAATACTCCTGGTGGTAGTGTTCGGACACCAGGAATAACGTCAAGTTGTGGTGGAACCGACTCTGAATGCGTAGGTGCTTCGGGCGCATATGGTTTTACTGATTGGCACTCTTTTGCTACAGCGTCAGACGGAAAAGAAACTGCTGCTGGTTTACTTATTCCTCTAAAATGGCACGTTGATGGCAAGCTCTGTGACTCAAGTTGTTCGTTCTAAGACCGATAAAATCGAGGCGATAATTCAAGCTATTTTCCTAATAGGAGTTGTAGTTTTTGTTGTTGGTGTTGCTAGCTATTTTAATTCAAAAAAACAACCAAAGGTTGTCCAATCTAGCTTGGTGGAGCGTGACTTGGCCCAGATTACAGCAAAAAGCGCTGGCCAAAAATCTTACTCGTTCGAAAGTAATTTTACTCCTGGGATAGGATCGATTGCCGATCCACAAGCTTACCTTAAACAGTGGCAGCAACAGAACGCGATTAAGTAATCCAGCTACTTCAAGTATACTTAAGCCATGTCAAAAGGCTTTCTCTGGTTTCTAGTATCAGTATTAATAGTTGCTAATGTGTTAGTTTTTTATCGGCTTGGCTATGCCCAGCAACAAAAAAATCAAAATATCACTTCAAATAGCGTCTCAGATTCTCTTACTCAAACACCAATAAGTAATAAAGTTGTTGCAAAATACTCTGTTGCCGTGCCTATTCTTATGTATCACTATATTCGTGACTATACCGATCAAACCGATCCGATTGGCATCGGTTTATCTGTTTCGCCAGTTAATTTTCAAAAGCAGTTAGAGGCAATAAAGTCTGCCGGCTACCACACAATAAGTCTGGAAGATTTTGCCGCCCATAAATATGGTACGAAACCAATAATCCTAACCTTTGATGACGGCTACGACGACCAGTTTACCGATGCCTTTCCGATTTTACAGCAGGAGGGAATGACTGGAACTTTCTTTATTGTAAAGAACTTCGTTGATCAACCTCTTTATATGACTTCGTGGCAGATCGGTCAGCTTAAAGCTGCCGGTATGGAAATTGGTGGTCACACGATCGACCATAAAGATATGGCAACTCAAACCTATGATAATGCTTACAAGGAGATTAGTGGCGGCCAAAAGGGCAGAGACCCTGTTTTTGCATATCCGTCTGGCAAGTATTCTCCAAGTACGGTTCTGATAACGGAATCACTTGGAATTAAGGCAGTAGTTACTACCGAGCTTGGTATTGCAACTGATTTAAGTAATCTTCAATTACTACCAAGAGTTAGAATGAAAAATACCACAGACGTAATCAAACTGATAAATGATCAACTGTATTTACTTGATCATCCAACGCCGCCTGCAGCAATCCCAACTACAACTCCTGTTACTGGAGGATAGTATCTGGTCAAGGACGCTAAATTTAGCTAAACTTACTAAGTAGATTTCGCGCTCGCATTTTTGCTTTATGCAAAGATTCAAAGCGCAAAATCTACGATTTTGCGCTCATAGCTCAGCGGGTCGCGGCGGTAACGAGAAGCCAACTGCTTGGCTTCGAGTCGTTGCGGCGGGCGAGACTCTGTTGCATACCTACAACAGTCGAGCCCCGGGAGAGCACGTAATAAAACTTGGGCGGTTAGCTCAGAGGTAGAGCATCTCTTTGACGTAGAGAGGGTCGTAGGTTCAAGTCCTACACCGCCCACGAATGAATAAAAATATATTATATATTGCAATTGGCGCCATAGTTATTGTTGGTGCCTTTTTGTTAATACCAAGGAGTAAACCAACAACAATGAATAATAATGCATGTGTATCTAGCAACTCAAACGCCAAGAACGACCCAACTACTTTCACCCAAGTCAGTGCCACGTCGGCGACTATCGAGACCGCCAAGGGCAATATCGTCGTCGATTTATATCCTAACGACGCTCCAAAGACTGTTACAAACTTCGCCACACTATCTAAGAATGGTTACTACGACTGTCTAACCTTCCACCGCGTTGAGCCGGGCTTTGTAATTCAAGGTGGCGATCCAAACGGCAACGGTACTGGTGGCACATCTATTTATGGCGCCAAGTTTGCTGATGAGCTAAATGCGGCTACCGATAGCTACAAAAACGGTTACAAAGAGGGTGTTCTAGCCATGGCCAATGCCGGCCCGGACACTAACGGAAGCCAGTTCTTTATTATGCTCGCCGACACACAACTACCACATAGCTATACGATTTTCGGTAAAGTTACCTCTGGCCTCGATGTCGTTCATAAGATCGCAGTCGGCGACGTTATAAATACAATTACTATCAAGTAAAGAAAAAGGGCCGAGAGGCCCTTTTTACTTTTTCTTCACTTCAATTTTCTTTATTTTTGGTTTAACCGGCTCAACTTTTGGCGCGGTAATCGTTAAAGTACCGTTCTCAAGTTTAGCCTCAACCTTATCTTCTTTGATCGGTGTCGCAAAACGCACCGAGCGAGAGAACTCGCTGTGCTGCCATTCGCGGCGAACCAAGTTTTTGCCCTCTTTTTTCTCTTCCTCTTTTTTAACGCCAGAGATAGTTAAGGTATCTTCGGTCATCTCCAGGTTAAGCTCATCTTCTTTGTAGCCAGGTGCTTGAATCTCAATCTCGTATTCAGTTTCGTTCTCGTGAATATTCATGGCTCCGGCCACTGTGCCCAAGGCGTGCGACCAATCTCCGCGGGTAAAGTTACGCTCGAACATCGTATTCATCTCGTCGTGCATCTTGTCGATGGCTTCAAAAGGACTCCATGGAACTAATTGCATGTTTTGCTCACCTCCTTCCTCTATGTTGTTAATTTCGTGGTAAGTAATATTGATACCGTCCACCAATCGCTCGATTGGACAGTTGAAGTATTCCAGTAAGGCCAGTAGAACGGGGGAGCTTGGCAGATATTCGCCACGCTCAAGTGAGATAATAGACTGGCGCGATAAATTCAAAGCTCTAGCCAGCTCTTCTTGGCTTAAGTCTCTTTCGTTGCGCAACTGACGAAGCAACAGCTTTATCTCGGTCATTATTAACAATAATGTAAAGCAAACTTTACAATTTTTCAATGGTAATTTGACATCTATAGTTGGCGGCTATATGAAGTTAACATGCCAATGGAAAAGGGTGTTCCTAAGTTAGTACGTGATAATGACCCAACTGTTATGAGGGCTAAGGGTGTTCGCTTCATGGAACACGAAGCCTCTGGCGAAGAACTGAGGGGTTATTTATTTCGAAAACCCCTGGAGGAGGCAGGGGAGGTTGTTGAGGCAATGAATAGTCGGGCCAAAACAATTGAGGAGATTGGAGATCTTCTCGATACAGTCGATGCTATTTTGGAGTTCGATGGTATTGATATGGAAAAAGTTGAAGCTTCAAGGCTTGCTAAGCGTACGTCAAGAGGTTGCTTTAGTAAGGGCAAGATTGTCGAAACTTACTAGGTCGATTCCTGAACGTGTTTCAAGCGGTGCCACAGCGCCGCTTTTTCTTACCTTTTACGATTGACTTTTCAGGTGTGATATGCTATAAATAGCCACATGGGCCTGTAATGGCTTCGACGGGAACATTTACAACCAAATCTGCAAGTAGGAAAGTATCTGCCAGAACCCATCTCACCAATATTTCTTGAAGTGAGTTGAATAGGATTTTGAGCGAGAAGGAAAAAGAACGAGGAGCCCTAGTCGAACTAAGGTGACGAGTTATTTTTGCTTCGCAGCCAAAATAGTTTCAACGCAACTATCGGCAATATTGGCGAGGTGGGTTCAGAGAGTACAAAAAATTAAATGCAAACGCATTTTCTAAGGCTAAAGCCTCAGTAGCAAACTTGTTTGCTGCTCCTGTCTTTGCCCCAGCTTTCGCCTAAAAACCGAATAGCCGTCTTGTTGCTTGACTCCTTCTGGAGCAGCCGGGCGTCACATTAGAAGGATTAGTTTTAACGCCAACAAGTCGTTAATTCGAAATTAATTGTTGCTCGTAAGAAATATTTTGTCTGTTTCAAGTTTCTTACGCTAAGAAAATAAACACTCTAAGCTTGTAGATGATTTGGTCCGTGAGTTTCCGGACACCGGTTCGACTCCGGTCAGGTCCACCAAGTAAAAACGCCTCTTCACGAGGCGTTTTTACTAAGCTAGCTAAAAATTTTCCTACATTGGGTGTTGGGCAGTTACATCTGAGGTTGCCGGAACTGCTGCAGCCCCAAGACCAAGAACAACGGCGACAATACCAGCGATTACGGCGTTGGTATATGCTGCCGATTCACCCGGACTGAACATATACGGTGAGGCAATTAACCACAAGCCAGCAACTAGCGTTACCCAACCCGTCCATGTTGCCGACACTGCCGACATTCGGTAAAGCGCCAAGGCTAAAATAATTACACCGACAACAATTTCATTCCAGTACGAAGATGTTGAAGTTAATCCCATAACAAACGGTGCAACTACTAGCCACACGCCCAGCAATAGGTTAACCCCGCTTATCCATCTAGTTGTCGCCACTCTGTCTGAATCCATTTTTCATCACCTTCTTTCCTTCTCCTTTGTACTCTTTAAGAGTTCGAAAATCATGGGCTAATAAGCCATTAATAATAAGAAAACCGCGGGTTATATTGTGAAATGGTGAAAAACTACAGTCCCAACTGATCTGAGATGGCTTGCATTGCCTCCAAGGCTATGGCAATGAACTCCGGTAGCTCAATTCCAATGTGCTCTTCACAGAGCTGAATCTGTTCGCGATCGACTCCACCAGCAAAGCTTTTTTCTGGAAATTTACGTAAAACTGACTCTTTTGTTACGGATTCCAACTTTTTGTCTGGCTGAACCAAAGCACAGGCAACTATTAGCCCTGTAAGCTCGTCGCAACAAAATAGTGACCATTCGAAGTTGGTTTTTGGTGGCTCGTGGCCGTTATGGAAGTGATTATGGGCTAGAATCGCTTGTTTTAGGGCGTCGTCGTCTTCAAGATCGAAATCTTCTAACCAGTCCATGAGCTCTAGAGTGTGACGTTCTGGTGTCTCAGTGGTAGTTTCCCAATCAGCGTCATGTAGTAGCCCAGCGTTGCCCCACTTGTCCTCATCTTCGTTGAAATTCTTTGCTAAGGCCTTCATAACTGCCTCCACTGCCAAACAGTGTCGAATTAGATTCTGCCCCTTAACGTGGTCGGTTAGTAGTTTGTAGGCTTGTTCACGTGTCATGAATGCAGTGTAGCAAATAATACAAAAAATCCCCACGAGTGTGGGATAACTATTTGTGCCCCGGGAGGGAATCGAACCCCCGACCTTGACGGTAGAAACGTCTCGCTCTAATCCACTGAGCTACCGGGGCAAGATACAAATAAATTATACCTTAAACTGTCCTGTTTTTCACTGGTTTTCGGCCTTATTTAAATACTAGATACGCCTTTTGCCCGTTTAAGATATTATTTGGATCCCAGTCGTGAATAGCGTTGTAAAAATCAGCGTAATTATAATGAAAATTCTGGCCCAGCCTCGTGCCTGGGTCGTTAGTAATAAAACCTGTAGAATCGTAGCCGATAGCCACAAGCATATGATAGTTTGGTCCGCCATTTGAATAATTAGGATTTGGCAATATTTTACCTGCCATGCCCAGAATTACCGGATGTCCGGCTGCTAACTCGTCTTTGATCGGTTGGTACGAATTAATTTTAATTACTTGGCCGTTATTTATTTTTAAATATTTTTTAGCAACCGTACTCAAATCACTTAAGGTTATGCTGCCGCCGTATCCTTGTCCGGTCTCCCAGGAAATCATATCTTTTATCTCTTTGTCGGCTTGGGTTGGCGTTGATATCGTAGTGCCATTAAGAAAATGATTTACCATAATTATGCTTGCCTCTTCGCAAGCATCTTCATGCAAAGAGTCCCAGACTTTGAACGGTGCCTGGCTAGTGAATGGCACTGTCAAGAGAATGTGGGTTGGAGCAGTTGCAACCGGAGGTTGGGTTGTTGTGGCTGTGGGCGCAGTTGATTGCTCAGCAGGAGTTTCGCTTGTTGTCGTTGTTGGTGACTCAACCTTGTGATTATTTGCGAAATAATATGCCCCTAAAATTCCAAATAAAAATACGGCCGCAATCACTGCAACCCATATTTTTTTATATTTGTTTTTCCGGCGCAGATAGGCCATTAGCCTAATTTTACTACTTATTTAGTAGATATAACCCTTGATATAACCGGAGTTGGCGTCAATGCTTCTTTCATCAATTTTGCCAGCGCCGAGGTAGTTCATTTCTTTTATGGTGACGTTGCTTCCGCTAACACCGACAACAATACCAACGTGGCCGTACCAAGATTCGGCGGTCACGATAACAGCACCAACACGTGGCACTGAGCCAGTGGCGTAGCCGTAAGCACGGGCGCTTGAAAGATACTGGCCACCGTTACCCATCGGTCCTGGGAAGTGTCGAACACTATTAACATACCAAGTGCATTGGCCAGGAACGCCACCGTTATATGCGCCCCATTGGGTGCCAATATAAATTACGCCGTTAATAACTGTTCCTGCAGGAGTTGAAGATATTTTTGCATTTGATTTCTTGGCAGTGGCAGACGCTTTGGCAGCGGCAGCTGCGGCAGCGGCCTGTTCTTGCTGTTGCTGAGTGTTAATAGCGCTTAGCCAAGCCAATGATGTGTTAGTATCCACGGCTGGAATAAGCAGGGTTTGGCCAGGTTTAATATTTTTGGCGTTAGTTGCGCTAATACTATTGGCGTCAAGAATCGTACCAACGCTTAAGCTGTAACGATCGGCGATGGAAGTAATACTGTCGCCCTGAGTAACCTGGTAAACGATAGCCACCTGCTGCTGAACTTCACCAGTAGAGACGGTCTGGTCACCAAGAACCTGTGGTTTACCGAAGAAACCATTAGAGTTAGTACTTAGCTGAGCAGCTAATTTCGGAGTTTGAACGTCATATGCCTGACCTTCACCAACAGTAACCGTTAAGAACATGGTTACTAAAATGGCAAAGCTCAGCTGGGCTGAGTATCTTTTAACAAACTTTAAAGCGCGCCGTGTCGACGGTTTGCGAATAAATTTTCGAATATATTTCCAGATTCTGTTGATACCCAACTCTAAAAAGCCGAGCACATTGCTAGTAAAGTCGCGAACCTGTTTGTTTAATTTTTCTGTCTGTGGTCTAAGGGATTCCCTGACTTTCCCTACACGGATCCAATTGGCACTCCGTTTTGTGTGGCGATGTAAAATGAACCTCCTAACAATTTAGACGAGAATAAGTGTACTACAATTAAAAACCCTGTCAACCCGATTCTAGGATTCCACAGCTTAATTACTGGACTTTTTCACATATACATGTCATAATGGTTCTACTTTACGTCATCTCCACATCGGAATGCACTAAGGCAATGGAGATCCATATATAACGGAATCTTCTCTCTGAGGCAAAAGCTTCAGCGAAATTGCTTTCGGATTTAGGCCTAGAGCTAATTTAAAATCTTGTCAGATAGCTGCAATCGGCCAGTTTTGGCTGTAAAACGCGAATTACTCGTCAAGGTAGGTATACTATCTTTCCTCGTAATTCGGCGCTTTTCGCTCAAAACTGTCTCGCTCTCGCTTCAAGACAAGATTCTAAATTAGCTCCCAAACGGCGCTACTGTCTGGAAGCCAGAGTCACCTAAAGACTGACTTCTAAACAGTAGAAAGGCTGTAATTGGTATGTATAATAATATTAAAACTCGACAATCTCGTTTTTCGCATGGGTCACGCTCAGGCGGACGTTCACGAGGAAACTTCGGCGGAAAGAAAACAAGCTCCGTCAACCCTAATCTCTATGTAAATAGAGCCAAGGATCAGATTGCCCACGAAGAGGTAATTATTAAACACAAATTCACGGATTTTGGCCTTGATCAGCAAATTGTTGACCGAGTTCTTCGCCGTGGCTACGAAACACCAACTACCGTTCAGGATCAGGCTATTCCATTAGCGATGGCTGGACGCGACGTTATCGGCTCAGCCGACACTGGTTCGGGTAAAACCGCCGCCTTCGTTCTACCATTACTTCACAAGATGGTTCGCGACCGCAACCAGAAGGCTCTTATTATTGTGCCAACTCGTGAGCTAGCTGTTCAGATCGACGACGAAATTCGTCTTTTCTCGGCTGGCCTTGGCATAAATACCGCTACTATTATTGGTGGCGCCGGCTTCGGTAACCAGTTGCGCATGCTTCAGCGTCGCCCACAGTTCGTTATCGGCACACCGGGTCGCTTAAAAGATCACTTAAATCGCAAAACTTTGCGTATCGGCGATTTCTCTAATCTCGTATTAGATGAAGCCGACCGTATGGTTGAAATGGGCTTTATCGACGACATTCGTACCATAGTTTCGATGTTGCCAGCTCACCGTCAGTCACTTTTCTTCTCGGCTACGATTATGCCGGAAGTTCGTGGCTTAATTAACTCGTTTATGAAAGACCCAGCCAGCGTTTCGGTTAAAACCCGCGACACTTCTGAGAATGTCGATCAAGATGTTGTTAAATTCACCGACGCTTACAGTAAATTCACTTCGCTAAACGACATGTTGGCCGACGAAGCTTTCAAAAAAGTTCTAATTTTTGGTCGCACCAAACATGGTGTAGAAAAATTAAACGACGCCCTTTTGGAACGCGGTTTCAAAACCGTCTCCATTCACGGTAACAAGAGTCAGCCACAACGTCAGCGCGCCTTGCAAGATTTCAAACAGGACCGCGCAACTATTATGATTGCTACCGACGTCGCTGCTCGCGGCTTGGATATTCCTAACGTCTCCCACGTCATTAACTACGACGCTCCGGATTCGTACCAGGATTATATCCATCGTATCGGCCGAACCGGTCGTGCCAATAATAAAGGTATCGCCCTAACATTTGTTAGCCACTATTAATTGAGGAATTAAATATGGATGTAAGAAACGTCGCTATTATTGCCCACGTTGACCACGGTAAAACCACCTTGCTTGATGGCTTGCTAAAACAAGCCCACGTTTTTCGAGATAACGAAGCTCAAATGAATCAAGTCCTAATCATGGACTCCAACGATCAAGAGCGTGAGCGTGGTATTACTATCTCGGCTAAAAATACGGCCGTTACTTACAAAGGCGTTAAAATTAACATCGTCGATACTCCCGGCCACGCCGACTTCGGCGGTGAAGTTGAGCGCACACTTAACATGACCGACGGCGCCCTACTTATTGTTGATGCCAAAGAAGGTCCAATGCCACAAACAAAATTTGTTTTGAAAAAAGCCCTACAGATGGGTCTTCGCCCAATCGTTATTATTAACAAAATCGATAAGCCTGACGCTCAGATAGCCAAGGTTATTCAAGCCACCTCCGATTTATTTTTGGATTTAGCTACCGACACCGACCAATTAGATTTCCCAATTTATTACGCTATCGGCCGTGAAGGTAAGGCTTGGAAATTTATGCCAACCAAAGAGCAAATAAACGAGCCAGCCGATTTAATTCCGATTTTTGATGCTATTTTGAGCGACGTTCCGTCACCACGCGAAGCCAGCAGCGAGCCGTTCCAGATGTTGGTTACTTCGCTCGACTGGGACAACTACCAAGGTAAATACGCTATCGGTAAAATCACCGGTGGTATCGCCAAACCAGGTTTAAGCGTTGTCGTTGGCACCCCAGAAGGTTTCCGCGAGACCGCTAAAATCGACCGCGTTTATGTTAACCAAGGTCTAAAACGTCTCCAAGTTGAAGAAGCTCACGCTGGCGACATCGTTGCCCTAACCGGCATCAAAGGCTGCCGCATCGGTGACACCGTCGCTGACGCCGCCAACCCAACCGCTCTGCCAACCATCGAGATCGCCGAGCCAACTTTGAAGATGGCCATTTCCAGCAATACTTCACCGTTCGTCGGCCACGACGGCACAATTTTAACTAGCCAAAAAATTTACGAAAGAATTCTAAAAGAATTAGAAATTAATGTTTCCTTGAAAATGGAAAAAGGCGAAGGCAACGAATATATTCTCTCCGGCCGCGGCGAACTTCACCTGTCGGTCTTTGTAGAAACGCTTCGTCGCGAAGGTTTCGAGATGCAGATCAGCAAGCCACACGTTATTACCAAACAAATCGATGGAAAAACATACGAACCAATCGAAGAATTAACTGTCGATGTTCAAAAAGAATTCGCCAACACCATTACCGGCGAGTGCGGCAAGCGCAAAGGTATTTTAATGAGCCAAACCGAAAACGAAGACGGCTCAGCTCGTTTAATGTTCGAAATTCCAACTCGCGGACTTTTGGGTCTTCGCAACTTACTGCTCACAGTCTCTCGCGGCACAGCCGTAATTAACTCAACATTTTTACGCTTCGAACCGATGAGCGGCGTCATGCCAAAAACCCGTAACGGCGTTTTGGTTTCATCCGAAACCGGTAAGGCTGTTTCCTACGGCCTTAACAATGCTCAGGCTCGTGGCGCCACTTTTGTTGGCCCACAAACCCCAGTTTACGAAGGTATGATTGTTGGCCTAAATTCGCGCGACACCGACTTGGAGATTAACGTGACCAAAGAAAAGAAACAATCCAACGTTCGCTCAAGCGGTGCTGACGATGCTATTACGCTAACTCCGCCAATTGCCATGAGCTTGGAGCAGTGTATCGACTTCTTGGAAGAAGACGAATACTTAGAAGCCACGCCAAAGAATCTGCGCCTCCGCAAAAAGATTCTCAACGGGTCTCTGCGCGCCAAAAGCCAAAAAAAGTAAGCCTGAAGCCTTGTATTCGTTTGTGTTGATGTACCCTGGCTTTGGAGAGTATAATCACAATATGTTTAGTTTTCTAATGAATCCATGGACAGTAGCTATTGGTAGCGGAATAATAGTTGTCGCAGTTAGCAGCCGTTTTTACTTTAGAAAAAATAAATCACAAGGGACAGTAGGCATTCTTAATAGTGGCAGAGGAACAACAATTACGAATTGTAGCTTCGAAGGTTTTGATACTAGTATAGATAATAGGGGCAAAGAGACTCGAGTTGAGAACACGAAATTTAAATAGCTAGAAGAGGTAAAAATGTACTGCTCAAATTGTGGCAAGGAGTTGAAAGAAAATTCGAATTTCTGTGCTAATTGTGGCGCTAAACAGATTTCGATTGGCGACTCGAAAAGTTCAGGGGTTAAAGTTAGTGACAATATTAACGAACCAATTGAACTGGCAAAAAAAGAAGTAAAAGAATCCGCTATTGCTGGATATGTAGTTGCTGGTTTGTCGGGGATACTTGCCGTTATATCTATTGCAACGGGCACAATTATTGCAGGAATGAGCGGATTAGCACTTGTAGATGCAATTATTTTTGCAGCGCTTGCCTATGGAGTTAGTAAGTACAATCGGTCTTGCGCTGTAGCTATTCTTGCGTTGTATGCCCTGGAAGAAGTATATAATTTTTCAACCATTCCAATAAACAGTTTCGCGGATTTAGTCTCAAGATCAATACTCCCAATTATTTTCTTAATACTTTTCTCAAGAGGAATCGTTGGCTCTTTTGAATATCATAAGTTGTCAAAATAACTCAATACAACGAACTATTCAGTAGATACAACGAAATTTTGCCATTTTTAACCTGTTAATTCAGGTCATTACAACCAAACCAAAAGTGATTGCGAAGCACTCCGAGGCTGAAAGCCGACGATTACAACGACTCCTTAAACACCTCAGTCGATTGAGGTGTTTGAACAACCAGCCAGCGTTATATGTTAGAACATATAACGCTACAGACCGAACAACTCATATAGCTTAAAAACAATATAACTCTCAGGCAGGAATATGACATATAGATCATATTTCAGTTGCGCTTTCAAGCACGTTGTATGGCGTATACGCCATACAATCTCCTAAGCCATCTAATGTCGTATACGACATATTCCTACTTTTTGCAAAAAAATTCTCAACGGCTCCCTTCGCGCCAAAAGCCAAAAGCACTAAGCGCAGTATCTCCCCCGCTAATTGACTCATACAGGTTTTTTCGTCATACTCCTAGTAACGAACTTTAGGAGCAAAATAATGTTAAAAGCAGTTGTCTTCGACCTTGATGGCACACTCTTGGACACTAAGCCGTTCATAGTGGCATCGTACAAGCACGTTTGCGAGAGCTTCGGAATAAAAGTTATTACCGAGCAGATGATTCAGGAGCTTGGTGGGGCAGGTCTCCACGATACATACAAACACTTTCATCCTAATATTGATGTCGAAAAACTAACTAATGCTCATCTCGAATTCCAGGGTAATAGCTTGAGTCTTATAAAGCCTTTTTCAGACACAATTACGACTCTTGATAGGATTGTGGCGCTTGGGCTAAAGAATGCTATTGTTACTGCTCGACACAATAATGCGCACATTTTGCTAGAAACATCTGGCATTAGTCGCTACTTCTCAACTGTCGTGACATGCGATGACATTACAGACCTTAAGCCGCATCCAGAAGGACTATTGCTTGCTCTGGAAAGACTTGCGGTCGAGCCATCTGAGGCAATATATATTGGGGACATGAAGGCTGATATTGAGATGGGTAAAAATGCTGGAGTGTTTACGATTGGTGTTGCGTGTGGATTCTCGACGGTAAACGAACTTGATAGTTTTCGTCCCGACTTCATCGTTGACCCCTTAAGTAGCGCTTTGTCTGTTATTGATGGTTTACTTTCAAAGCCCGGCTAGTCCGGGCAATTTTTCTACTCAAAAAAGCCCTTACAACGAACTCGTTAGTGAATACAACGAAATTTTCCCATTTTTAACCTGTTAATTCTGGTCATTACATCGAAACCAAAAGTGATTGCGAAGCACTCCGAGGCTGAAAAGCCGATGATTACATCGAACTTTCCAACGCCTCACACGTCTGAGCCGTTGATTTTCTCGACAAAAACACCCTCATGGCTTATTAACTATAGCGCTCTCAGGCAGGAATATGACATATATGTCATATTCCCAGTGTCTACAAACTTTCCGTATGACGTATACGACATACTACTGTCTCGACAGAAGCAGGCTCAAGAAGGTATGATAATAACCAAATGAAGCAAGTGGATACCATAAGCGTGGGCGAGTTAACCAAACTAGCAGAGCGGATGTACGGAGATTTAGTTAAGGCTGTTGTTGACATCGAAAAAGAGCTGCTAGTTATCGACGTTGAGATGCACGTAGATGCAGAAGAATTCTTACTCCAAAATGGTTCCAAACAAGCTGATCTTTGGGGTATAAACTTTTATCCAGGCAAATTTGGCTCAGAAGATTTTATAGAATTTGATTCGATGATTAATATCCGCCCAAGTCAGAACAATCGTTCTCGTGGCGTTCAAGATGTAAGTATCCAAAACAAAATCCGTGAAATTGTGCTAAAAAAGATAAAGAAATGAGCGGATACAATATCGACAGAAAAAAATGGGAGAATCTCGATATTCTTTCCCAAATGGGGAATATTTATAGTGAAGTTGGCCGAGCTTTTAATGCCAACAAACGAAAAGACGCTGTTTCTTGTGAATATGCGACCACTAGAGCTATAGATTTATTCGACGCCACAATTAATATTCTTGTTAAGCAAAAATCACCACGTGCTCGAGAAGTGTCGCAGGCGAAAGAGCAATTCCTTGGCGCGCTAACTCCAGAGCAATCAAAAGAAATTACTGGACTTGATCGTTACTTCTCCAACTTTGCCATCGCCGCCCGACTGACCCGCTAAAAAGCCCTTACAACGAACTCGTCAGTAAATACCCACTCACCGAAAAGCCATCGCTTTTGATGAGGGGCTTATGTTTGCCAAAAATTTAATTACAATGAGTTGGCAAACCAGCGCAACGAAATTTTGCCGTTTTTAACCTGTTGCCTTATAGCACTCGGCGCAGCGAAAAGTTTAAAGTATTATAACTTTTCTTGCGCCTTCCGTTCGAAGCTGCGCCAGCTCGCTTCTCATAACGAAACCGAAAGTGATTGCGAAGCACTCCGAGGCTGAAAAGCCGACGATTACAACGAGCAATAAGTCAGTATGCTTTTGACTATGACAAAAAGTGTATATAGTGAATATAAGTAAACGAAAGGAATTAAACAATGCAATTCAAGACGAGCTCGAAAAATGGATTTTCTAAACTAAGTGCCCTGTTGGTTGTATTGTCACTATTAGTACTCACTAGAGTAGTTGTTTTTACCGTAAATCAGCAGAAACTACTTCGTGATGCTCGTGCTTCTCAAAGAAAGGCAGACGTGAACTTACTAATTAGCTCAGTAACGCAATATATGAGCGATAATAAAGACACCCTGCCAGGAGCCAATATTCCAACTGCTCCAACTGCAGCTTTGGAGATATGCTCATCGACAGTTTCCGCAACTTGCACAACTGCCAAGCTTGCAGATCTTAGCAGTCTTACTGCCAACCAAGCATATTTGTCGGAGATTCCGGTAGATCCAGCAGGTAATTCGACAGATGGCTCAGGCTACACCATACAAAAGGCAGCGGACGGAAAGATTGTTGTTAGTGCGCCAGCTATTGGCAAATATGGCTCCTATACTGTAACTAAGTAGGCTTACAAAAATAAGTTATTAAAAAATACGGCTTCATGAGCCGTATTTTCTAGTACCAGCGGGGGAGTTGTTACTAACTCACACCCTTCTCACTAAGTTTACCATCAATAATTTGAAAAATCTTGTCAGTTTTTCCAGCGATACCTAAATCGTGAGTAACAACAATGATGGTTGTATTCTCTTTGCGTGACAGGGAGTGAAGCAGCTCGAAAATAACTTTGCCGGTCTGGCTATCAAGATTGCCGGTTGGCTCATCGGCCAGTATTAATCTTGGCTTATTTGCTAATGCGCGGGCGATAGAAACACGCTGTTGCTCACCACCAGAAAGCCTCCCGGGTACACGAACGTGACGATCGGCCTTTAGGCCAACTTCTTCCAAAAGGGCGGTAGCACGCTCAACGCGTTCCTTTTTTGGCACGTGGTTTAGTTCCATCGGCAACATCACATTTTCAATGGCGGTTAAATTTGGAATTAAATTGTAGCCTTGAAAAACAAAACCAATCTTCTGCCGACGGTATTTAGTCAGCTTCCCAACGCTCATTTTGGTGACGTCTTCGCCATCCACCATAATGTCGCCGGAGTCGGGCTTGTCTAAGGCGCCAATCAAACTTAGCAGGGTGCTTTTGCCACTACCGCTTTTGCCGACGATGGCGGCGAACATGCCATCTGGTACCGACATGGTGATGTTGTTGACGGCGTGAACTTTATTGTCTTCGGTCACGAACTGTCTGTTTAATTTTTTTACTTCTAGCATTTTATTCTCCTCTCATCGCCTCTACGGGGCGAATTTTAGCGATTATTGTTGCCGGCAAGGCACTACCGATTATGGCGATGGCCACTGCGGCGCCGAGGCCGTAAAGGATTATGTGCCAGTCGACGACGGCTGATAGATTTTTAATTGATTGGCTATTAACTCCAAGAGAGCTAACGAACTGTCGGGCGCCGCCACCGAACGCTCCGCCGGGACCGCCGGTTGCTGTTGTCGCAGCAGTGGTTGTGGATGTGGCGCTACTTGTTAAAACTTTAAGAACCGGGTTAGAGAATATAGCGCCAAGGACTATTCCTAGGGCACTTCCTAACAAAGTTAGAACTAGGGACTCAGACATGAATTGAACGGTAATCGCGGTATCGGACGAGCCGATGGCTTTCATAATGCCAATCTCACGTCGTCGTTCACGGACGATCATCACTAAGGTCATTAGGATGACAATAGAGCCGGCAATTAGGGCGCCAATTAAGCTATAGAGCGAGGTGTTCTTTATGTTCTCCAGTGGCGCTAAGGCACTGTTAGATGAGTCTTGCGATGAAGTAACATCAGCAACATCGCTAGTTAATTTGGCTTGAATGGCAGCGACGGTAGCGCTGGTGTTGTTAATTGAATCCACGCCCACAACTGCGGTTGTCACGTCACCAGCTTGGCTGGAGAGTGTCTGCAGGGTGGCTAGCGGCATCGTTAAGTTGGAGTTGCTGAATGTATTGCCGGTGTCGTAGATACCGACCACGGTAATGGTTTTGCTGTAGGCGGTGAAGGTGCTTCCGACAGTCAGATTATTCTTAGTGGCCAGATCTTTACCGACCAACGCAACGTTGTCGGTGGAGTTATCAGCAAAGGCGGCGCCGGAGGTGATAGTTATTTTATCGCTGCTAGCGATGGCGCCAGTTGGGTCGTTGGTACCGGTTACAGAGATCGGAATGGTGAAGTTAGTCGGCGGGGTTGTCGAGTTGGTTCGACCGGTGGTACTGCCACTAAACTGTCGTTGCTGAAAGTTACCGGCGCGCTTACCCAAAGCCCCAGCATCAATCGACGACTGTAAATTTGTGTCAGTCGTCGGCTGTAATCTGTCGGTAAGCGTCTCTACTACGCCGGTAACGTGTGGGGTGGTGCTAATAAAAGACAGCTGGTCGGTTGTCAGCGGATTTCCACCACCCTGACCGCCACCGAATCCGGCAGGGGCAATTGTTATTACGTTACCGATCGAACCTTGAACGCTGGCAATTTTGTTGTTGACGG
>CAIMEH010000004.1 GCA_903839975.1 uncultured Candidatus Berkelbacteria bacterium | reverse complement strand
TTGGTGATTTTTGGTAAAGCCATAACATTATCTACGCCCATATCTTTTTTAAGAGCTTCGATGTTTTTACCGTAGAGTTCTTTAATATCAATTTTAGACATTACTTAATCTCCTTAATTGATTCACCGCTCAATTTAGCAACGCGCTGCTTCTCTTTACCGGCAATTTTGTAGCCAACGCGGGTTGGTTTGTTCTTGCTTGGGTCTAAAATCATAAGATTTGAGATGTGAATTGGTAGGGCTTTGTCGATAATGCCACCTTGTGGGTTCTTAGCAGAGCGCTTTAAGGACTTTTTCACCATATTAATACCGGAAACAACGGCGCGATTGCTGGTTGGAACAACACGTTCAACGGTGCCAACTTTGTTGCGATCTTTACCAGTGATAACGAGAACTTTATCGCCTTTACGGATTTTCATTTTGCTATTTCTAGCAGTTGATTGTTTAAAATTTGGTTTTGCCATTTTAGACAACCTCCTCGGCTAAGGAAACAATCTTCATATAACCTTTGTCGCGAAGTTCGCGAGCAATTGGTCCGAAGATACGGGTTCCGCGTGGGGTACCATCTGGGTTGATGATAACAACAGCGTTCTCGTCGAATCTGATGGTAGAGCCGTCTTTACGTCGCATTGGCTTGGTCTGGCGAACGATAACAGCCTTGACGATTTCGTGATCTTTAACGTTTCCACGTGGAGTGGCTTCTTTAACGGAAGCGATCACGACATCACCAAGCTGTGCGCCATCATGGCGACCTTGTTTGATAACTTTAAAAACACCGACCCAGCGGGCGCCGGAGTTGTCTGCAACTTTAACTCTTGATTGTAGTTGTAGCATTTTACTTTTTCTTCTTAATTACGCGCTTAACGGATTTTCGAACAACTTTGCGGACAATGCCTTTGTTCTCGATTTTTTTGGTAATCTCCCAGTGCTTATTGCGGCTAAGTGGCTTGGTCTCGGCGATCTCAACTAAATCCCCTATCTTGTACTGGTTCTCGGCGTTGTGAGCCATGAATTTAGCGTGGCGCTTGTAGCGTTTGTCTAGAATTAAGTGCGTCTTCCATACCTGTACTTCAACAATAGCAGTGTTCTGCATCTTGTCGGAAACTACGGTACCAATTTGGGTCTTACGCATTTTTTAATTCCTCGGTAACTTTTTCGTCGAGAATAGTATTCATTCTGGCGATAGATTTACGAACTTCTTTAATCTCGCTAGTATTCTTCAACTTACCCAGAACTTTGTCTTGATTGAACTTAACTAATTTCTGATGGGCTTCAGCTATTTTACCTGATAACTGCTTTGGCGTCCAGGTTCGGTAATCGTTTAGGATATCTTTGGTTTTTGTCTTGGCCATTTAGTTGTTCCTCACAAACTTTGTTTTAATTGGGAACTTGTGGGCAGCCAAGCGCATAGCTTCTTCAGCCACTTCTGGCTCAACTCCGCTCATCTCGAAAATAATAGTGCCAGGTTTAACTACGGCAACAAAATGGTCGAGTGCACCTTTACCGCCACCCATGCCGACTTCGGCTGGTTTGGAAGTAACAGGTTTGTGAGGGAATACTCTTACCCAAATTTTACCGCCACGTTTTACGTAACGGGTCATGGCACGGCGAGCTGCTTCAATCTGACGACTAGTTAACCAACCGCGTTCCATACATTTAAGGCCGTAATCACCAAAATCGACGGTGAAACCACGAGTAGCAGGACCGGCGTATGAGCCTTTGAAGATTTTACGGTGTTTAAGTTTTCTTGGTAGCAACATTACTTAGTCTCCTGAGCTGTTTCTTCGCGCTCGGTAAATTCGCCGCGGTTAATCCAAACTTTAACTCCAATAACACCGTAGGTGGTTTGGGCGTGGTAGATGGCGTAGTCGATATCGAACTTGTAGCGGGAAAGTGGAATCGAACCGGCTTGAAACTTCTCGTCGCGAGCAATTTCGGCGCCGTTAAGGCGACCTGATACCAAGATTTTAATACCTTTGGCTTCTTTTTCGGACATAGTTTTCTCTAATGCTTGTTTAGCAGCTCTGCGGTATGGGAAACGACGCTCGATCTGGGAACCGATGTTCTGAGCCACTAATTCGGCTGAAAGCTCTGGATGGCGGTCTTCCATTATTTCAAGGCGAACAACTGGCATCTTGGTTGGGTAAAAGTTGGTCTGAATCTCTTCTTTAAGATTAGCGATACCTTGGCCACCGCGACCGATAACCAAACCTGGTTTGCTGGTAATAATATTAATAGTTAAGCGATCACGTGAACGGACAATCTCCACTCGGCGTACGCCGGCGTTATTGAGTTTTTTCTTAATAAAATCGCGAATTTTGAAGTCGTCGATTAAGTATTTCTTAAATGTAGCGCCTGGAGCAAACCACTTGCTCTGCCAATCGGAGGTAATAGCGAGTCTATTGCTGATTGGGTTAATCTTCTGTCCCATTAGATTTTCTCCTCTGTTTTAGCTTTCTTAACTGGTTTGGCAGTCTTTTTTACAGCTGGCGCCTTTTTCTCGTCTAAGGTAACTAAAAGGTGGGCTAAGTGTTTAAAATAAGCGTTACCGCGGCCACGAGCATTTGGACGGACGCGTTTAACTTTTGGACCTTCAGAAGCGCTGATAGCGGAAACAATCATGTTTTCAGGTAAAAATTCTTTGGCAACAGCAGCAGATTTGGCCATAGATAAAGCTTGGCCGATGTATTTAGCGCTGTCTTGTGGCATAACTGCCATCTGATTGATTGCGTCCTCTAAGCTCTTACCAGCAACGACCCTAGTATAAGGGCGAAGTTTACGGGCCGAGTGGCGAAGATAGCGGAGTTTTACAGTTACTGACATTTTTACTTCTTAGCTCCGTTAGTAGATGCTCCGGCTTGTTCTTTGGCCATCTTACCGCCGTGACCTTTGAATTTACGAGTTAAGGAAAACTCACCGAGTTTGTGGCCAACCATCTCTTCAACAATTAATACTGGGGTGTGAATTTTGCCGTTGTGAACTCCAAAAGTAAAACCAACCATCTCTGGGAAGATAGTAGATGAGCGAGACCAGGTTTTAATAACTGTTTTGGCGCCACGATCCATCTCTGAAACTTTCTTCAGTAATTTGGCGTCTACGTACGGTCCTTTTTTCAGTGATCTACTCATTTTATATAATTATCTATTTGGTTTACGTCTTGTAACGATAAATTTAGTTGTTCGTTTGTTACGACGAGTTCTAAAACCGAGCGCTGGTTTACCCCATGGCGTCTTCGGATGTTTCATACCGATCGGGCTCAAACCTTCACCACCACCGTGTGGGTGGGAGTTTGGTGCCATTGCCTTACCACGAACTGACGGACGAATTCCCATGTGACGTGAACGTCCAGCTTTGGCGAGGCGAATTCGGTTGTGAGTTGGGTTGGAAACGTGTCCAATCGAACCCATACATTCTAACAGAACTTTGCGAATTTCAGAAGAAGGAAGCTTAACATAAGCATATTTACCTTCCTTGGCGGTTAGGGTTGCCCATGAGCCGGCGCTACGAGTCATCTGAGCGCCACGGCCTGGCTGAAGCTCTATATTATAGATGTCGTAACCTACTGGAATGTCGGCTAGCTTTAAGCGTGAGCCG
>CAIMEH010000003.1 GCA_903839975.1 uncultured Candidatus Berkelbacteria bacterium | reverse complement strand
CTTCCGCAGTCGTGGTATTTAGATATAGAACCATAGTCTAGATTTTTTCTAAAAAAACAGTATAATTTCTTCAAATTGCACCTTCATTTGAAGGCAGGAGTGGTGGAAATGAAAAACGAGTTAATGACCATATCGGTCACCGAAAAAGTCAGAGCGCAGATGATGTCTGAGTACAAACAGTCTTTGCTTGATGCGGAAAGGCGTGGCAGTACTGACTATAAAAGTGCTATGTGGTCAATTTTTTGGACACTTATAGCTTTCTGGAACATCTTCGTAAGCACACATAGCTTTATCAATCATAAGGCCAATGTTCTTGACTGGATTGGTGTGACCGCAGGAGTGTTTTTGCTCCTACTGCATCCAGTACGGGTAGTTAAATATTTCTGGCCCTTATTTTTGTCGACAAAGAAGATATTAAGGAAAATGAGGGCTTATCGAATAGATGAATCTTCGTTGGAGTTTCAACAAAAAGTTCTCGATTACATGTCGAACGAGATCGATGTCGCTTATAACGACACGGAAAATGAGTACTCTCGTCTTGTTCAGAGGATTAAGAGTTGGAAAAACGACGCGGGGCTGCTTAGGAAGCAGATCGAGCAGCTTGCTGACATGGAACTGGCAAAAGTGTGGTTAATTAAGCTCGATAATGACGAAATAGCGATCGCAGCCGCACAGTCTAGTAGCGAGCAAAAGAAACTTCGCACCCTTGCTGAGCTGGATGTTTGGCAGAAAGAAGCCAGCAATTTCCGTACGGCGCTACAACTATCAATCAAGGTTCGAAACACAGATGAGATGGCTCAGAAGATAGTAGACCTTGGCGATCAGGCAGTTGAACTTGTTGATGATGCGGCGATTCTTAGGCAGAGGTTTGAGAATCTACAGCTTATTGCAGCTTCATCTATTGATATCTTAATGGATCTGAAAAATGATCTAATGGCTACTACTAACGCAATCGAGGAGGTTCGTGAGCTTAGACAGATGCACTAAGTCGTTTAATCCTCCTGCAAGTATATTTTTCCCCAGTCCTACGGCTGGGGAATTTTCTTACCTAGTATCGACATTTTTTACCTGTTAAGATATACTTGCACGAATGGATATTAAGGTTATTTACGAGCCAATTTTGCGACAAACCGTAGAAGAAGTTACGGTTTTTGACGCAACTCTAAAAAAGGAAGCCGACGAGATGATCGAGCTAATGAAAGATCATAATGGTATCGGACTCTCTGGTAACCAAGTTGGGCTTAATAAGCGCTTAATTGTCTTTGGCTACCACCAAGAAAGTAAGGAAGATGAACTGCCGGAAATTCCTTACCAGGCGCTAGTAAATCCAAAAATTATTAAATTCTCGAAAGAAAAAGACACGTTAGATGAAGGTTGCCTATCATTACCAGGATTAGAACTACCGGTTGAAAGAAGCTCTGGAATTATCGTTGAAGCTCAAGATCTCACTGGTAGAAAAATAACTATTAAAACCAAAGGAATTCCAGCCCGAATTATTCAACACGAAATTGACCATTTAAACGGAATTTTATTTACAGATCACGTAAAAAATTATAAAAAAATAAATGACTACCAATTCGCCAAAATCGTTTTCTGTGGTAGTGATGATTTTTCTCGCATTATTTTAGAGGAAATAATTAATAATAAATTAAATATCTTTTCAGTTATTACTGAAACCGATAAAGGCGCTGGCAGAGGTCACGAAATTGCCCAAACCGAAATTAAAAAATTTGCCAAAGAAAATAGCATTGCCTCTTTTCAACCAACAGATAAAGGCGAATTGCAATTTATTCTAGAACAATTAAAACCAGACCTACTTATTTTAGCTTCTTACGGCAAAATTTTACCGTCGTCTGCATTGGAGATACCGGCCTATGGCTGCTTGAATGTTCACCCATCTCTATTACCAAAATATCGCGGCGCCACACCAATTCAGTCAGTTATATTTAACGGCGAAACTGAAACTGGAGTAACGATTATGCAAATGTCGCCAACTGTTGATGCGGGTGGAATTATTTCTCAAACCAAATATCCAATAGATAAAATCGATACCAGCCAAAATTTACGAAAGAAATTAGCCGAAATTGGAGCTAGGGAATTAATTAAAGCAATTCCAATATATCTTTCTGGCCAAGCAAAAATTATTAGCCAAAATTCAGAAGACGTGACCACTACCAAGAAGCTTACTAAAGATATGGGCGAGATCGATTGGAAACTGCCAATTGAAGTAATCGACCGCCAAATTCGCGCTCTTAACCCATGGCCAAGTACTTTTACCTTTATGGGTGGTAAAAGATTGAAAATAATCGATGCCGAGTTAAAGGGCAACGAGCTATATTTAAAGACGGTTCAGCTTGAAGGCAAGAATCCGGCCGACTGGCAGGACTTCAAAAGGGGCTACTCAAACCAATTGACCAATACTGATTGGTTTAGTAAAATACAATAACAATGTTAGTTATTAGATACCGCAGAGCCGGAAAAAAGAACCAGCCATCCTACCGTATAGTTTTGGCCGAACACTCTTACCCAATTAACGGTAAGTTTATCGAAGATCTCGGTTTCTATAACCCACACACCAAAGCAACTGGCCTCAAAAAAGACGAAATTCTTGCTTGGTTAAACAAAGGTGCTCAGCCTTCTAATTCCGTCGCCAGATTACTAACCAAAGAGAAAGTTAAACATAACTCGATAGTTGTTGTTAAAAAGAACAAGAAATCCAAACAGGTTATTGAAGAGAAAGCTGCTAAAACCGAAACTCCTGCTCAAGAAGCAGTAGTGGAAACAGTAGTAGAAGAGCCTGCAGCCGAGGTTGCTGAAGAAACTGCCCCAGTTGAGGAAACTGTTGCAGAAGTTCCTGCTACGGAATAATTTGCTAAGTTTAAGCTTGAGTAAGCGGCCCAATGGCCGTCTTTTTGTTTTTCTAGACATCTGGCATACTGTTTCTAAGGAGGGGAGATTACGGATTTTTTTGCTTGGTGGTATAGCGAAGGTTTAACCGAGGCATGGCAGTATCTGCAGGACCGAATTTTTGGTGCCTACGACTATTTTTCGCTCGATATTTTAGTAAAAAGCTGGTTTGCGCCCTGGAAGGATGACGTTACCATGGCTCGAAATATTGCCTTACAAGACCAGCTAAGTATCTGGGAGTCCAATTTCACTAGTCGATTTGTTGG
Source organism: uncultured Candidatus Berkelbacteria bacterium (assembly GCA_903839975.1). Lineage (GTDB taxonomy): Bacteria > Patescibacteriota > UBA1384 > 2-12-FULL-50-11 > 2-12-FULL-50-11 > CAIMEH01. The sequence continues at coordinate 22,963 of CAIMEH010000003.1, read as the reverse complement.
TTTTGTCATTAGATCGTTCATTATTGTTACCACCCTACTAATTATTGGCGTTTACGCCGTTCTTGGGTTACTTGCACTCGGTGCTTGGGTAGTTATGCCACTACTAGTTATTTTACTGCCAATACTAGGGTTTACTTTAAGATGAACTGGCAAAAATCAATTCAATTTAAACGTCTAAAACTTATTGAGTCCTTTGACGACGGAGCTTTTCTTATATTCCGCTATATCTTTATTATTTTTGGTTTATCGGCGATGGCAATTATTATTAGTCAGGTATTTTACGATTTCCCGGCCAGTCTGGTAGCTTTGTCTTATTTCTTGTTGTCGCCATTAATCATTTTTTCGGCAATTGGTTTCTATGTTGACTATCTAAAAAGAAATCCGTCGTATGGCCTAAAAAATATTGCCAAAAATCGTAATATTTTAGACAGCTACGATTACGATTCGCTTAAGTTGCTTCATCTACTTTCAATCAGCAAAAATTGGTCCAACTTTTGGTTTAAAGCCGATAAAGACTCCGAGATTGCCGAAGTTGTTTTGCGACTTAATCTGTCACCAAGCACCTTTAGCGAGCTTGAACACGAACAGCTAAGCAGCGAAGTAGTAGAAAAAATCGCCAAAAATATGGTTGCAAAAGCAGAAGGGAATTTAGTTAATAAATATATATTCCTGGAAGAGATGCTTGGCAATCCTACAGTTAAGGAGTTTCTAAAAGCCGAAAAAATAGAAGATAAAGATGTTGAAAACTTAATTGGCTACTACCACGGCCTCCATTTGGCATTAGATACCCCAAAAACCAAGGTTCGTGAGCGAACAGGTGGCATCGGTAAAACTTGGGCAATCTCTTATACGAATCTTCTTGATGCGGTTACTACTATAATTTCTTTGAATGAGGCGCAGATGATCTCGAAAATGCAGCCTATTTATTCGCGCGAAAAAATAGTTAACTCCCTCGCGACCCAAATGTTAAAACAAGCAGGACAAAACGTACTATTGGTTGGTGAGCCAGGAGTCGGCAAGACCGAAATCTTCTATCACTTCGCCGCAAAGATTTTGTCTTATCAAACCGAAACCGAGCTCGATGGTCGCGACATTCGCGAGCTAGATATCCAGCGGTTGCTTTCTTCTGCTCAGAATCAAGACGAATTAAAAATAGTTATTGATAATCTATTTAATGAATTATCCAGAGCTGGCAACGTAATTTTGTTTATTAACCAAATTGAATTATTGCTCGAGCCTTCGGAAAAAATTGGCACGGTAGACCTAGGTAGTATATTACAAGGCTATTTAAATAATAAAAATGTAATAATTGTTGGCACTATCGATGCTGAAAAATATTTAAAATTAATTAAATCCAGCGCTTTATTAAAAGATCAGTTTGCTGCAATTGATGTTCCAGAGCCAGACCGTCAGGAATTAATCGGTATACTGCTTAGCCAAGTAAACCATTTCGAAAATCGTTACGGCGTATTCTTTTTACTGGATTCAATTAAATTAATTATTAGCCTTTCCGAGCGCTATATTAAGGATCAGGCCTCGCCGCAAAAAGAGCTTAACTTAATTGAAGAGATTGCCAGTAGTAATCATGCAAGCAATAAACAGTTGGTTGAAGAAACTGATGTCACCAGCGTTATTGAGCAGAAAGTAAAAGTTCCGCTTCAGGTGAGTGAAGCCGAAGGCAAAAATTTGGCTAACCTCGAAGAGCAGCTTCACCAAAGAATTATTGGCCAGAATCACGCTATTAAAGAAGTTAGCGATGCCTTAATTAGGGCAAGAGCTGGCTTAACCACTGGCAATAAACCAATCGGTAGTTTCTTGTTTCTAGGTCCGACCGGTGTCGGTAAAACAGAAACTGCAAAGGCCTTGGCGGCTACATATTTTGGTGGCGAAGATAAGCTAATTCGCTTAGACATGAGCGAATATGCCGACCAAAATAGTTTAGTTAAACTACTCGGTACCGATTCAAATAACGATCCCGGTTCATTAACGATTGCCATTCAAAAGTCGCCTTCTGCGGTTATACTACTAGATGAGGTAGAAAAATCGAACGAACAAATTAAAAATGCGTTTCTGCAGTTACTTGATGAGGGGCATATCACCACCAACTACGGCAAAGTATTAGATTTTACCAACACTATTATAATTGCCACCAGCAACGCCGGCTCGGATTACATTAAAGCTCAAATTGAGCGTGGTGTTGGTATCTCGGACTTCGAGAAACCACTTATCGACGGCCTTATTAGCCAAAAGATTTTCTTAACTGAATTTCTTAACCGTTTCGACGGTGTGATTGTCTTTGCGCCACTAACTCAAGCCGAAATCGAACAAGTGGTTGGCCTCCAGGTAAAAATCCTGGAAGACCAGCTCAAAAAAGATAAAGGCTTATCACTGGAACTTGCCCCATCGGTCGTCTCACAGTTGGCAAGCAAAGGTTACGACCCAGTCTTTGGTGCTCGTGCGCTTCAGCGGGTTATTAAAGACACTCTAGAGACTAAAATAGCCAAACAAATCATTGCAGAAAACCCACAGCCAGGTTCTACTATATCTGTTGAAAGCCTGTAAATCTCTTTACTTCTAAAACCGCATTTGGTACAACTATTGTAAGAATTACAGCGAGTAGGTCGAACTGACAAAATCAGATATCGGAGAACAATAATGACAGATATAACAGAGATGAGTGACCAAGAATACGTTGAAAGTATTGTTAAACCAATTGTCGATCATCCAGAAGAAGTTGTAACCAATCGCACGCTCGATGAGCGTGGGGTTTTGATTCAGCTGACCGTTAATCGTGAAGATATGGGTAAAGTAATCGGCCGCGAGGGTCGAACCGCCAAATCCATTCGCTCGCTTTTGCGCGTTTTTGGCGCCCGCAGTAACGCACGTATTAACCTGAAGATCGTTGAGCCGGACGGTGGCGAAGTTGCCATTCCAGAGGAAAAAGAAGAAGTTTCCGGCGCTACAAGCGTAATTTAAGAAAAAATAATATAAAAAGGGTGGCGGCAGAGCTTCACCGTGGGGTGAGTCTGTCGCCACTTTGTGTTAGGTGTGGACAAGGACCTTATTCTCACGAGAGAATAGCGGCAAAACGGCCTCTCTTTCTTCGAGTGATTTGGGTTCTTGCTGGAGTTCAGCTACTTGTCCTTCGGCACTCGTGTCGCAAACGAAGTAGATGAACGTCCCCCAGTTCTTGCCATCTAAGGAAGCGCTACAGAGAACAATCGTTTTTGAGAGTAGGCGATAGCTTGACCCTAAAAGGCTTGGTGTCGCCGTATGTTCAATCCTTCCAGGTCCAATGTATTCAGGCGTTTGGCCAGCGAATTGACAGTGAATGTGTTTTTTCAGAAGTGCGTCCTTGATTTCGCGGTCGACTCCTGAGTAATCTACGTCATCGTACAACTGGATAACGTCTCTTGGTGTAACTAGCACGACGTCAACAGCGTGGCCACTCAGTACCGGGTTTTTCCTACAATTGGAAAACTTCAACAGTTGGCTAAATGTATACATTGAAGGTTTAAGTTTCAAACTCACAATCAGATCCCTCCCTCGGTGTGATTTGATGATACTGTAATAAAAAAAGAGTAATTTATCAACGAAATTATGTCGTCTTACCAAGAAGAGGTAATTAGCGTAAAATTGGTGAAGATGAGAATAGATATCCTAACTCTGTTTCCGGAGATGATAGAGAACGCTTTGTCGTTTTCGATTCCTTCGCGTGCCCAGAAGGCCGATAAGGTTGAGATTAAAGCCCACAACTTGCGTCAGTGGGGGATAGATAGTCACGGCAACGTCGACGATTCTCCTTATGGTGGCGGTCCAGGCATGATTCTTCGGGTTGATGTGGCCAATAAAGCCCTTGAAGCCGTTGATCCAGACCATAAAGCCTTTCGTATTATGCTTTCACCAGATGGCGACCAGTTTAACCAGTCACAAGCCAAGGAATTATCCGAAAAAGAGCATATCGTTATTCTTTGCGGTCGTTATGAGGGTTTTGACGCCAGAATAGACAAGTATATCGACCAAAAAGTCTCCATTGGTAATTATGTACTCAGTGGTGGCGAACTAGCAGCCTTGGTCATCACAGATGCTGTTGTTCGCCTAATTCCAGGGGTATTAGGTAACGAAGAGTCGCTAACACACGAAACTTTCGAGAACGACGTCACAGATTTTCCGCAATATACTCGTCCAGATACATTCGACGATCAAACTGTTCCAGAAGTTCTAAAATCCGGTCATCACGCCGAAATCCAAAAATGGCGTCAGTCCCAGCAAAAACCGCTCAACCAAGGTTGACGCGCCACCATATTTTAAGGTAAACTATCGGTAGTCATGCGTTCCCTTCAAGATGAAATACGACAAGCCCAGCGCGACTTGTTTTGTCCAATCTGCAGCCGAACGTTTGGTCTAAAAGACATTAACGTCCGTTCGTTTCTTGATAGTAATACAGTGGAACTTTCAGTTGTCTGCCAACGCGGCCACTTTCCAGTGGTTATGCTAGTGCCAGTTACTTTGCGTGAATTGGCAAGAGCTGGGCAGATTACTCCAAGAGAGCTGAAAATTGTCGATAAACGAATAGACGCGTTAAAAGAAAATCTAACAAAAATATACGAAACAAAATGACCAATAAAGCAGTTAACCTATCAGCCACCACCAGAACAGTGCTTGGCAAAAAAGTTAAAAGAAACCGACTCAAGGGTTTGATGCCAGCCGTCCTTTACGGACAGGGCGTTGAATCGACCCCACTTTTCGTGGACTTAAAAGATTACCGCAAGGTTTTCGCTGAGGCCGGTACTAGCGCCCTTGTTGATCTAACAATCGACGACAACAAGCCTATCAAGGTTCTTTTCCACGAGCCACAGTATCACTACCTTATGGGTCAGCCGGTTCATGCCGATATCTTGGCCGTTAAGATGAGCGAGAAGCTCGAAACCGCTATTCCAATTAAATACGTCGGTGTCTCCGAAGCCGTTGAAGAGCTGGAAGGTAACTTTATTACCAACAAAGACGAACTCCAGATTCGCTGTCTGCCAGGGGATCTTATCCCTGAAGTAGAAGTTGATATCTCTGTGCTTAAAACCTTCGACGATCAGCTAAAAGTTAGCGACATCAAAGTTCCAGAAACCATCGAAATTCTTGATGATCTTGAAGAGGTTATTGCCTTAGTTGAAGCACCAAAGACCGAAGAAGAGCTTGAAGCCGAACTGGCTGAGGATGTCACCGCCGAAGCCGCCGCCGTTGAAGAACTTGGTGCGGAAGAGGGTGAAGCGACTGAAGGCACAGAAGGCGAAGCCGCAGCTGAACCTACCGAAAAGTCTGAATAACAATTCAAACTAAAAACGAAAAAAGGAGCTCAAGCTCCTTTTTTCGTAAACACCTCAATCGATTGAGGTGTTTAACCTCACTGTCATTGCGAGTAGCAGCTATATGGCGTATACGCCATATAGCTGTAGTGTGGCAATCTAACACTTTTTCGTAACTCTTTACAAAACTAGAGAGAGAGTTAAATGGTCGAAAAGGAGGAGTGAAATGGGAATCGAACAAGGCGGAAACGGAGAACAGGAAATCGATATAGAGTTAAGAGAAACTCAATTACGTGAGACACTTGGATTCTCAAGTGAACAAGTTGAAAACTGTGGAAATTTACTTGAGAGTAAAATAAGAGAAGCTGAAGAGAGAGGGGAGGAGTTTGATCTAAGAGGCGAGATCGAGAACAGTCCGCAAGCAATACCTTTAATAATGGGATCGGGCGAAAAAATTCCTACTAAAGAAAAAGTTAACCTGGTTATAAATAAATTAGAGGATGCAATTAGTTTTGCAAAATCTGAGTTACATACAATGACGCTAACTGAGCTAGGTAAGGGTCCGGGGCCACTTCAACTAACCGACCCTAATTCGGCAAGGTTAGTCAATATGCTAAATGCGTGGGAACCTGCCCTTGAGAAACTCCGGGGCATCAGATCTTCGTGGGAAAATAGTGATTAAAGTTATCCGAAATTCTTAATGTCTTTTAGGGCGAAGCTACGCTCAGCATTCTTATCGTAGTCAAAGGCGTCTAAAAGCCACTGTGGTTCTGGGTGCCACTCTGTTTTCCCGAACCAAATTTTTATCGGCCGTATCTTTCGCTCGGCGGTTTCGCCGCGGTAGTTAGTGTAAACGATAGTGACGTCTTGGCCGTCTAAATGTTTCTCAGTTCGCATCCGTAATGCTCAGCTATTTTCTTCGCCACCGGCGAGGCTTTTAATTCTTTTAGTCGTTCGTCGAAGATCTGTTGGCTAATTTCAAAATGTAACTTCTCTGGAATGGTGGGTATCATCTTTAATACTTTCTCAAACATCTCTTTTGCCGCTTTGAAAGTGGCTTTACCGTCAGTTTCCATCTTCAGACCGTTCTTCCAGCGATTTATCGACAGAAAATCTAGTTTGTCTGCATCCCATAGCATCTTGCCGATCATATTTCTGGGCTGTTGGTTGTAGCCGTGGTGAGCGATAGCATTATAGACTTCATTAATATCTTTATCAGAGAAATCTAAGGCCACCATCTCGTCTTTAATCAACTCAGCTGTGGCGACTTCGTTCTTCTCATTGCCTGGAGCGGTGACGTCGTGCCACATTACGGCCAGCTCCAGGGTTTTCTTATCGAACTCAAAGTTTATATTTTCGGCGATCTGTAAGGCGGTTTTGTAGACGGAAACATGATGACTGAGGTCGTGAACGCCGTCAAAAGGCTTGGTCCTTAAAATATCCCGGGCTTTTTTAATCAAAATGTCGTATTTGTCCATGAGCCACCTCGGGGAGTTGAACCCCGGACCTCTACTTTACGAAAGTATTGCTCTACCAACTGAGCTAAGGTGGCAAAAACTTAATGTATTAATTGATTGATCATTACCAGTATACTCGCTAACAGGAGAAAACTGAAGCAAATCTCGATGTATCACTTACTTTAAAGTCTTGCGGAATGAGATAACCGTCAGGGTAACGAGGACTACAAACATAGTACCCGCTGCGATAAAACCTTTAGTAATGGCTGGGTCACCAAAGCCGTTTAGAACTAAGGCGCGAATTGCCTCGATGATATATGTGACTGGGTTATAATCTGTGGCAACGGCAAAGGTGTGTGGCAGTAAAGCTCTAGGCGCCGCCGAGGTAGTAATCGATAGAAGTGGGAATACTAGCAAGAACATTGATTGCACAAGTCGGGCGTTCTGGGCTCGAAGGGCAATAATCATACTGATACAGCTCCAACCCATGGCGAACAGCACTAGAATGCCAAAGATGGTAAACACGCCCAATATGCCGGAGTGAAAATGGACGCCCCAGAGTAGTAGTAGAACAAGCATTATTAAGCCCTGCATTATCGACTGGAAAGCCACTTCAACTAGCTTGGCCAGCACGATTGCTAGTTTATTTATAGGCATAATAATAAGTTTCTTGAGATAGCCTCCGGTTATATCCTGAACTAGCTCGATACCGGCGTTACCAGCCGAGAAGAATATGGCGGTGAAGATTGCGACAGGAGCGATAAAGTCTTTATAAGAGACATTTGGAAAGCCCGGTACCTTGGCAAAGGCCGAAAGTGAGAGCGAGTTAACGGCAAAGAAGAAGATCGGCATAAATAGCGACGGAATCAAAGCCATAATCGGTCGCCAGATCAACTTAATGTTGCGAATCGAAAGATAGTACCAGTCAGAGAAAAATGTGTTCATTATTGTCTTGCCCTTATATACGGATCAGCGGCGTTATTATTTACTTCTTCGTTGGCCAAATTACTACCGGTTGTCTTCAAAAAGACCTCTTCAAGATTTTTGGCGTCATGTTTTTTCATTAACTCAGCTGGCGAACCTTCGGTAACAATCACTCCTTTGTCCATGATGGCAATTCTCTCACAGAGCTGCTCGGCCTCGTCCATAAAGTGAGTGGTCAAGAAGATGGTCATGCCCTGTTTGTTGAGATTCTTTATATGACCCCAAATTAGCTGACGAGCGTGTGGGTCGAGACCTTGAGTAGGCTCGTCTAAGAATAAGATCTTTGGATTGTGGATTAACGATAGGGCTAGATCGAAACGACGACGCATTCCACCTGAGTAGGTGGAGGTAAACTTGTCGGCGACTTTCTCTAGTTCAACTAGCTTTAATAGTTTTTTAATTTGGGCGTCTATTTCGGCTGGTTGTAAATGATAAAGTCGGCCATGAAGCTGCATCATCTCGCGAGCGGTGGCGACTTCGTCTAAGCCAACTTCTTGCATTGCAAAACCGACCCGCTTATAGACTTCGTCAAGGTTCTGATCAACTTCAAGACCATCTATTTTGACGGAACCGCTGGTTTTCTTAACTAAATTAACCAACATATTCATGGTAGTAGATTTACCGGCACCGTTCGGTCCTAAAAAGCCGAAGAACTCACCCTCTTTAACGTCAAAAGTTACACCCTGGACGGCTTTAACGTCGGGTGGATAGGTTTTAACTAAGTTCTTTACTTCAATAATATTTTTTGACATTTCAGAGTATTGAACAAGTATTGCGAATTTTTTTGCTCTTGTAAAGTCTCCGACCTCCAACCTGAGTGTTTGCTTGGCAATGGGACAATATGTCAATTCTAGCAATTAGGACGGTCGTGTAAATGTGTGTCCGTCCAATGTTTTTAAATACCCAGCCGCGCATAGTAAATTACGATGACAAGTAATTTAGACAGGCGGGTTGTGGAATATGAAAAGCATCGCGATGATCACCCGGTTTGAGGCAGCTAAGCATAAAAAGTTTCTCTGATAATTAGGTTAACAGAGATTTCATCTCAACTTCGACAAGGCCCCGCGACAGCGGGGCATTTGTCATCTTTAAATTTTCTTGAGCGGGAGACGAGGATTGAACTCGCGACCTCTTCCTTGGGAAGGAAGCATTCTACCACTGAACTACTCCCGCAAATTTAACCTAGTATACCTTCAAGAAGAATGCTAAAAAAGACATAAAATATATTTCATTAATATTTAAGTAGGCATAGAATACGTGCAAGTACGTTAAGGAGGTCGGATATGACTACGATTGGTATTCTTGCCGTTGTTGATATCTGGCCTGTTTGGGTGGATAAGAGCAGCGAAGTCGAAAAATTGTTCATTAAAAAATTAGATACCTTTCTAAAATCTGGTGGGCTTAGTAAGCAGGCTGTTAATAAGTATATGGATCTAGAAGAAGCGGCAATTATCTATCTCAGGGAAGAGAATTGCACGGTATTCATGGAGACGTGCCGTAAGGTTGGTTGCAATCCAAGGCTGGTAGTCCCGCTGATCATTCCAAACAATCAAATTGGAAGTCTTGTAATGTGGGGCATGGAAGATACCTGGTTTAACTTGGTAAAACCGAAAGTTATTGGTTGTTATCAAGTAAATAACACAACTCTTCACGTGGATATCTTCACTAACCCAGAAAGGCCATTAGATGATCGTTGGCCAATTAATATCCCGATTTACTGACGCGCTTCTGTGAGCGCGTCTTTTTTTGTGCTGTTAATTTAGCTAGAGTGATTATATGGAGGGGAAGAAGGTATATTTTTCGAGGTAGACAAATGGGAGCAGGAGTACTTTACTCACATGCTCGAGCACAAGGCTGAATTAGTCTTCTGGCCGCATCGCCTTACACCAGACAATATTCAAGAAGCTGCCGCCGCTAACATTATTGTTAGCTTTATTTACTCCGATTTATCGCAAAAAGTTCTTGACCTAATCCCCAATCTTAAAGGTATCGCCACAATGTCTGTTGGCTACGACCATATCGCCATAGACGAAACTGCCAAGCGAGGAATAATCGTTTCTAATGTGCCAGCTTACGGCCCAAATACTGTTGCCGAACATACTATTGCGTTACTACTTTCCTTGTCTAGAAATATCGTGCCATCCGTTGAGCGAACTAGGGAAGGTATCTACGAATACGCCGGACTAACAGGTTGGGATGTAATGGGCAAAACTATAGGAATTATCGGAACCGGTAAAATTGGCGCACACGTCATTCGAATTGCTTGGGGGCTTGGTATGAAAATTATTGCTTACGATCCAAAACCAAATCAAACACTTGTTGACCATTTCGGAGTTGAGTACGCTCCATTCGAGTCCGTTTTACAAAATTCTGATGTAATCTCACTTCATTGTCCTGGCAGCAAGGAGAATGCTCACATATTAGGCAAAGAACAGTTCGCTACCATGAAAAAAGGTGTCGTAATTCTAAACACAGCCAGGGGCTGTCTAATTGACCCGCAGGCACTGATTGAGGCCTTAAACCAGGGAATTGTCTCACAGGCTGGTATCGATGTCCTCGAGGACGAAGGAATGCTTAAAGAAGAAAAACAGTTCTTCTCGGAATACTTTGCCCTAAAAGATTATCAAACCGGTATGGCCGATCACGAGCTTATGCGCGATCCACGAGTACTTATTACACCTCACAACGCTTTCAACAGTCGCGAGGCGCTTAAAAATATCCTTCAAACCACAGTCATGAACGTTGAGGGTATGTTGAACGGCGATCCAATAAACGTGGTAGTGAAGTAAAAGATGCTTTACTTAGCCTCTGATCATGCCGGCTTCAAACTGAAAGAGTATCTTATCCACGAGCTGGCCAAAAGAAGTATTCCATTTGAGGATTTTGGTGCATATACCGACGACGAAACCGACGATTTTACTTCTTACGCCAAGCGAGTTTCCAAAGCTGTATTGAAACGTAAAGGTGAGATGGGCATATTGATATGTGGCACTGGCATCGGTATGTCGATTGCCGCCAATAGATATAACGGAATTAGAGCGGCGGTAGTTTGGGAACAGGAAGCAGCTCGCCGGGCTCGCGAAGAAGACGATGCCAATATCGCCTGCTTGCCGGCTCGTTTAATTACCAACCAAATGGCTTGGGAGGTTGTCTCAACGTTCCTATCCACTACATTTACTCACTTAGAGCGATACAAAAGAAGAATTAAACAAACAGATGAATATTAGCCTTGCTCACAGCGCCGAACCGATCATCCCGGCCGTTTTAGCGGGTACGATCGAGGAGTTTAATAAAAAACTCGAGTTTGCACGAAAAATTGGCTCGGCTCATTTTGACGTGATGGATGGAGAGTTCGTCGACGGTTCGTGCATTCCAATCGATAAGTGGCCCGACAAAATTGACGTCAACTACTCAGAAGCTCATCTAATGGTTAAAGATCCATTAGACTATCTTGATAAGCTTGCTGCCAAGGGCATTCGCCGTGCTATTGTTCACATTGAGGATCAAGTTGACCTAGAAAAGCTCAAGAATATGGCCAAAGCCGTAGATATTTTGCTTGGCTTTGCCGTCAATCCCGATACCGATTTATACAAATTAAAGCCATATGTCGAAACGAATACATATATACAGTTGATGGGCGTTCACCCAGGTTTGGCAAATCAAGAGATGCTCGATTACACACCCTCAAGCGTTAATTATTTACGAAAAAGTACAATTCGCCGAGTAATCATCTCGATTGATGGCGGCGTAACTGAAGATAATATTCTCCAACTTAAGAAGAACGGCGCTGATTATTTTGTTAGCACTCACGCTATTTTCTCTACACCAGATTGGCAAGATAATTACGACAAGCTTCTAGCTGCAGCCAAAGACGAGGTACGCGTATGAACACGAAACAACTCGAGCTAAAAGCCGAAGAAATACGCAGCTCAATTATTGAGATGCTGGTTGAAGCCGGTTCTGGTCATTCTGCCGGCCCGATGGGTATGGCAGACGTTTTTACCGCATTATATTTTGACGTACTAAATATTGACCCAGATAGGCCAAATATGCCTGATCGAGACCGTTTAGTGCTGTCGTGTGGCCATATCTGCCCAGTTCTATACGCCACACTGGCTCATCGCGGCTATTTTCCTAAAAAAGAGTTACTAACTTTACGAAAATTTGGCACTAGGCTCCAAGGTCACCCACACAATCTAGATTTGCCAGGGCTTGAAACCTCTTCTGGGCCATTAGGCCAAGGTCTGAGCCAAGCATGTGGTATGGCGATGACTGCCAAGATGGATGACGCCAAATGGCGAACATATGCCATTCTATCTGACGGTGAACATGACGAAGGCCAAACATGGGAAGCCGTAATGTTTGCCGGCAAAAACAAACTTCACAACCTAACAGCTATCGTCGACAGAAATAATATTCAGATCGACGGTTTTACCGAAAATGTTATGCCGCTTGAGCCTTTTGCCGATAAGTATCGGGCTAATAACTGGTATGTTTTGGAGGTGAATGGCAACGATATCGACGAAGTTTTAGGTGCTCTGCGCCACGCTCGAGCGGTTTTTGAAAAGCCAACGGTCATTATTGCTCACACCGTTCCAGGCAAGGGTGTAGATTTTATGGAGAACGACTACCACTGGCACGGCAAAACTCCAGATAACCGCGAAGCCGAGATTGCTTTACGCGAACTGCGTACATTGCGTGGCAAAATTAAGAGCGAACACGAATGATGAAATATTTAATACCAATTAACGAAGATTTTTTACGCAAATTAGCTGCCACTCGTGATGGTTTTGGTCAGGGCTTGCTAAAATTAGCTCAAAAAAATAAAGAAGTCGTTGGGTTATCAGGTGACTTAGTTGAAAGCGTACGTATGGATGCCTTCGCCAAGGCATTTCCAGATAGATATATCGAAATGGGAGTAGCTGAACAGAACATGGCCGGTGTTGGTGCTGGTTTGGCACTTTCTGGCAAAATTCCTTTTATCGCTTCGTATGCTGTTTTCTCGCCCGGCAGAAACTGGGATCAGATACGGGTCTCGATCTGTTACTCACAAGCTAACGTTAAAATTGTCGGCGCTCACGCCGGGATCTCTGTTGGACCAGACGGTGCTACACATCAAGCCTTGGAAGATGTCGCTATGATGCGTGTCTTGCCAAATCTTATTGTTGTTGTGCCGGCTGACTCGGTTGAAGCCGAAAAAGCGACAATTGCCATCGGCGAACATAAAGGCCCGGCCTATATCAGACTTGGCCGTGAAAAGACACCAGTTGTCACTAAAACAGAAACGCCGTTTAAGCTCGGTAAAGCTCTGGAAATAATTTCCGGCAAGGATGTGACCGTTATTGCTTGCGGAACGCTGGTTGCCAAGGCAATTGAAGCCGCCAAGAAGCTGGACGGTAAAATAAGCGTTGGCGTTATTAACTTACATACAATTAAGCCAATTGATATCGATGCCATTATTGGTGCCGTTAAACAAACAGGTGCTATCGTAACTGCTGAAGAGCATCAGATTGCAGGTGGAATGGGCAGCGCTGTTGCCGAGGTTCTAGCTGAGCATTACCCGGTGCCTATGGTACGCGTTGGCATTAAAGATAGATTCGGCGAATCCGGTAATCCGGATGTATTAATGTCGCATTATGGCCTTAGCGCGGACGGAATAATTCACGCCATCGAAACAGTTCTAAAGAGGAAAAATGCTCGTTAATCTTAAGAAAATATTAGAGAAAGCCGACAAGGAGCATTACGCTATCGGCGGATTTAATATTACAACGCTTGAAACTGCCCTTGGAATAATCCAAGCCGCCGAAGAAGAAAAATCACCCGTAATTTTGCAAATTAGCGAAAAAACCATCGACTACATGGGCCTAGATTTAGCCGCAGCTATTGCCAAAACACTAGCTGACCGAGCCAGCGTTCCCGTAGCAGTCCATTTTGATCACGGTCGCAACTTCGATCTCGTAAAACAATCAATCGATTTTGGATTTTCTTCAGTAATGCTCGATGTTTCCAAGATTGAAAAAGACGAAAGAATTTCGTTTGTTAAGAACTTTGTTACCATGGCTCACAAACATCAAGTTACTGTTGAGGCCGAAGAAGACATAATTGGTGGCAAAGAAGATTATATCGACGGTAAGCACTGGCATTTTACCGATCCGAAACGGGCAGCCCAGTTCGTTAAGGAAACCAACCTTGATTGCTTTGCCGTCTCTATTGGCAACTCTCATGGCAAGCCACAACCACACGAGGAATTCGATCTCGATTTACTCACTAAGATAAATGACGCCGTACCTGTTCCGCTAGTTCTTCATGGTGCCTCCTCCACACCAGATAAATTAATCCGCGAAGCCATCTCTCGCGGTGTTTGTAAGATAAATATCGACACCGATTTACGTATAGCTTTTACTGACGAACTTCGCGAAACTCTTCACGACGATCAAAAAATGTACGATCCTCGCGACGAACTGAAACCAAGTATAGAGCAGGTTAAAGAAACGGTAATAAAAAAGATCCGACTTTTTGGGTCGGATCAGAAGGCATAGCTAATCGAGACTACTTCCGCGCTATTACTAGGGTAGTTAAAGTCGATGTGTTGCTTCTAGTGTACGTAACGAGAACCCCATAGCATTTCTTTCGGTAACTTATCAGAAATTCGCCTTTCACCTCCCCGTAACGCCCAGTGGCAGATACATTGGCGCTGGTGAGTGCGTACCGAATTATAATATAGGGTATATCGGACACACTAAGGACACATTCGTTGTTCTGTAGGAATACTGTTCGATTGTCGGTAGCATTAAATCGCAGTGACTCAAATATTTTGATTTGATCGATGCGATTTGCGATAACTGTTTGTAGATATGCCTGCGCTATGGCATCTGCTAGACAGTCAGGTGTAAGTTGCGATTTTTTCAAAGCGTTTTACCTCCTGCTTTGTGGTAGCTGTATTATATTGAAAATTGAAAAATAATCCAATCTTGGTACGGTGAATATATGATAAACATAGCAATAAATGGATTTGGCAGAATTGGGCGGACATCGGCACGAATAATTTTAGAGAAACACAAAGATATCAACTTGGTGGCCGTTAACGACCTAACAGACAATAAAACACTGGCCCATCTATTAAAGCACGATACTCAATATCGTGAGTTTAATCATAAAATTGAGTACGACGATGAACATTTAATAATTGACGGCGTTAAAATTAAAAGTTTTGCCGAAAAAGACCCTTCAAAATTGCCTTGGGATGAGCTGGGAGTCGATGTGGTGCTGGAATGTACTGGTTTTTTCACTAACGAAGAAGGCGCCAGCGGTCATATCAAAGCCGGAGCCAGGCGAGTTATAATCTCCGCACCTCCAAAAGGCGCAATGGACACATTTGTAATTGGCGTTAACCACGATAAACTTGGCGACCAGGAAATAATTAGTAATGCTTCCTGTACCACAAACTGCGTCACGCCGGTTGCCGCCGTTCTCCAGGATGTTTTTGGCATTGAAAAGGCGATGATGACCACCATACACTCTTATACAGGCGATCAAAACCTCCAGGATGGCCCACACAAAGATCTTCGCCGAGCTCGTGCTGCCGCTCAAAATATTGTTCCGACTACTACCGGTGCTGCCAAATCGGCCACAGAAGTAATTCCAGAGTTAAAGGGTTTGTTTGACGGCCTAGCTATTCGTGTACCTACCCCTGTCGTTTCCTTAACCGACTTTACAATGCTTCTAAAAAAGAACGTTACAGTTGACGATGTTAATAACGCCTTCAAAGATGCCGCCCAAAACCCACTCTATAAAGGAATTCTGGAAGTAACCGAAGAAGAGTTGGTGTCGTCAGATTTTATCGGTAATCCAGCCTCCGCTATCGTCGATTTGAAGCTAACCCAGGTTGTGGGAAACAATCTTGTGAAAGTTATCGCTTGGTACGACAACGAGTACGGATATTCAAATCGTTTAGTAGAAATGGCTATTCACGCCGCAAAATAATATGCAGCAAGGTACCTATAAAGACGCGACAATTACTGCTTTGGGCCACGATGGATTTATTGTGGATTTTGCCGAACAAAAACTTCGCTTTGCATTTGATCCCTACGACGTTGAAGAAGGTGTTAATCCTGTCGATTATGTTTTTGTGTCTCACCCACACTACGATCACTGCGACCCTGCCTCAATACATAAGTTACTGAAACCAAGCGGCAAAGTAGTGGCTTCTGAGCCATGCGCTAAGGAATTAGCAGATTTTGGTAAACAGCTAGAACTAGTAGTTGATAAAAATAAGCACGAAGTTAAGGGGTTAACCTACTGGACAATCCCTGCATATTGTACGAACAAATACCGAACACCAACAGAAGTATTCCATCCAAAAGAAAAAGGATTCGTTGGTTTTGTCGTTGAAGTTGGCAAAACACGCTTCTACCATGCTGGCGACACAGACTTTATTCCCGAGATGGAAAAGGTTAAGAAGATCGATGTGGCTTTTCTGCCGATCTCTGGTACTTACGTCATGACCCTTGAGGAGGCTATCCAAGCTGCGGAGATGATCGATCCAGATGTGGCAATTCCCATGCATTTCGGCAAACTGTTAGGCTCGAGTATGGATGCCACTCGATTCCAAAATCTTCTTCACGACAAGGTTAAAGTGATGGTTTTGACCACCGATCAAGGCTAGATTATCTAGTAAATTTCGGGTAGAATATACCTGATGAAACTCGTTTATGCTGAC
Source organism: uncultured Candidatus Berkelbacteria bacterium (assembly GCA_903839975.1). Classification (GTDB taxonomy): domain Bacteria; phylum Patescibacteriota; class UBA1384; order 2-12-FULL-50-11; family 2-12-FULL-50-11; genus CAIMEH01. The sequence goes on along the minus strand of CAIMEH010000003.1, from coordinate 6,503 downwards.
CATGCCGCTTCAACACCAACAGATCCGTACGTAGCGGCCAAGGTTTTTGATATTCTCGATAATAAATTTGCCAATCCCTCAAGTTTACATTCGTTTGGTCGTGAAGCCGCTATGGAAGTAACTAAGGCTAGAAAGGTTATTGCTGAGTTCATTAGTGCCGAAAATCCTGAAGAAATATTTTTTACCTCAAGTGGCACCGAAAGTAATAATCTGGCACTGTTAGGCGTTGCCAAGGCCAACAAAACCAAGGGTAAACATATTATTACCACTGCCATCGAGCACCCAAGCATTATGAACGCCTGCAAAGCTTTGGAAAGAGATGGCTACGAAATTTCCTATTTGCCAGTAGATAAAGATGGCCAGATTAATCTGGAAGAATTAGAGCGAACACTTACCGAACAAACAATTCTCGTATCAATCGGTTACGGCAATAGTGAGATTGGTACACTCCAAGAGATTGAGGATATTGGTAGTATATGTAGTGAAAAAAATGTCTATTTTCACGTCGATGCCTGCCAAGCGATGGTATTTAAGAAAATAGATGTTCAAAAATCAAATATCGATCTACTAACTTTTAATGGCAGTAAGATGTACGGTCCAAAAGGCATTGCAGCGCTATATGTTCGAGAAGGAGTTAATATATTCCCAATATTCTACGGTGGCGGTCAGCAGAAATCTTTGCGCTCTGGCACGGAGAACGTTGCCGGAATTGCCGGACTTGCCAAAGCCGCCCAACGTATCGAGAAAAAGCGCGACAACGACACCAAGAGGATTAATCAATTGCGTAACATGCTTCAAAAAGCCTGTGCTAAAATTGATGACGTTGAAGTAAATATTTCTAAGAATAGATTGCCAAACCATCTTTCAATTCGATTCGAAAGCCGAACAAATGCGGACCTAGTCAAAGAAATGGACAAACACGGCATTGCCGTTTCTTCGGGAAGCGCCTGCAGCTCCTCTTCTCTTACTGACTCACATATTCTTACTGCAATTGGTTTGACCAGTGCTCAAGCACAGTCGACACTTCGTATTACCCTCGGACGGGGTAATATGTTAAGTGATATAAACGCGATATACAGAGCAGTTCGAAAGATTTCACGGGAAAAGTAGTTTTTTTGTGTGCTTTGCCATTTCTTGATACTAAAAGACGTAGTATATTTACTTCTTAACAACAATATTAAGGAGAAGAATGCTTGAAGTAAAAAAATACGAATCGATACGGGAACTGGACGGAATTAGCGAAAAAACCATGACGGAGCACTACAAGCTCTACGAAGGTTACGTTAAAAAAATAAATGAAATAATGGAAAAGTTGGAGTCGGCCGATACCGCTTCCGCCAACCAAGCTTTTAGTGAAATTAGGTCGCTTAAAGTTGACCTCTCATTTGCCCTAGGTGGCGTTAAAAATCACGAGATGTACTTTGATGCCCTTGGCGGTAAAGGTGGACGCCCAAGTGGAACACTTTTAGAAAATATTGAAAAAGATTTTGGCAGTTATGAAAAATGGGAAGCGGACTTCAAAGCTACTGGCATGGCCGGTCGCGGTTGGGCCTGGTTGGTCTACGACTACGACTTAAAGCGACTTGTTAACTATATCGGCGATGCTCAAAACACTTTTCCTATTTGGAACTGTGCTGCTTTGTTGGCGATGGATGTCTATGAGCATGCCTACTATCTAGATTACGCCACCAAACGAGCTGACTATATTGAAGCATTTTTCAAAAACATAGATTGGCCAAAGTTAGAGAAGTATTTCTCATCTTTCGGCGCCTAAACTTGTGGTAAACTGCCATTAATGTATGTAGGAGCTCACGTTGGCACATCTGGCGGTTTAGATAAGGCAATTGAACGAGGCAAGGCTATTGGCGCTGAAGCTCTGCAGATTTTTCCATCCGCCCCAGTTCAGTGGAAGATTCGCGGCTGGAGCGACGAAGATTGCGCTAAATTTAAGGAGACCTGGCCAGAACACTTCAAACAGATTATTTTTCACGGTATCTATTTAGCCAACCTTGCTGGCGAATCGGCAGATAACTTAGAAAAAACCAAGACCGCATTAATCGAAACACTTCAACTAGCTTCAAAGCTAGGAATTGTTGGTACGGTCTTTCACCCCGGTTCTTATACCGACAAAGAGATAAAGAAAAAGGACCAGATTAAAGACACGATCAATCAAATACTAAAAGAAACACCCTCGGATACAAAATTAATCTTCGAGAACACAGCTGGATCGACGATGGGCGGAAAATTAGAAGACCTAGCATTTCTAATAGATGTCTCTTCAGATAAAGATCGAGTTGGTGTCTGCCTCGATACTTGTCACGCATTTGCGGCCGGTTACGACATTTCAAATGAAGTGGGTTATAAGAAATACATCAAACAAGTTGACGAACTTATCGGGCTAGATAAGGTATTCTGCTGGCACTTCAACGACTCCAAATTTGGCCTGGGCGAGAAACGTGATCGCCATGAAAACATCGGCGAAGGCAAGCTCGGCAAAACAGCCTTTGATCTGATACTTAACGATTCAATCTGGAGCGACAAGTCTGGTTACTTAGAAGTGCCTGGATTCGATAACCAAGGCCCCGATAAAAAAAACGTTGAGATTCTCAAAACACTCCGAAGATAATTGAGCTTAACTAGTTTCTAAGGTAAAATATATCAGTCGCCCAAGTGCGGAAGTGATGTTTTTGGGCTTCATCTGCCTTAGAAGCATTGCGGGTCGTTAGTTATTGGTCGCGAACAATGCCAACGACTGAAATATTTCACCTCCTGTTGGCTGGGCGTACAACGATGTACGCCCTTTTACTTTACACGGGAGAAATATAATGAAATTATGATATAAAGGTTAACTAAAAATAAGGAGGGGAAATGGGTCGAATGTTGAAAGTTGCAATAGGTGTTATAGCTTTGATAGTGGTGATAGCGGGTTTGGCTTATTTTATTAATAAGGTTCAGAAAAACAAACAGACAACAAACACAACTGCCAACGTGCAAACAGTAACAACCGTTACTTATGACGGTACTAAATTTACTCCTCCTGCTATCAGTATTGATAACGGAACTACAATTGGTTTCGTCAATAATAGTGCCAAACCTATGCAGATTACCTCAGATAGTACCGGTTTTACCTCGGACAAAATTCTAAACAAGGGTGAAACTATCGACTTTACATTTACGACTAACGGAACGTTTACGTACAAAAACGGTCAAGCAACTACGCAAACCGGTACAGTAACAGTCCTGTAAATGAAAATATTTCAGTCGATTGGTTGGCTAGCAATTATTTTTGGAATTCTTGTTATCGCTTTCCCAGCCATTCTTTCATTCTTAGTTGGTGGTTTCTTTCTACTGATTGGAATAAATTTACTAGTCTTTGGCAAAGGCGTCACACGAATACAAGGTTAGAGTGCAGTATTAAACTGAATATTGTTAGTGATCTTTGTTTGATTACACAAAGATATTTTTTCTGATATTAGTAAATTAAATATGAAGAATTATGGAAATTGAATTAGGCCAAAAGGCGCCGGACTTTACTTTGAGCGACCAAGACGACAACAGCCATATGTTGTCGGATTATTATGGTAAATGGGTGTTGTTATATTTTTACCCGAAAGACGACACTCCAGGTTGTACGAAAGAGGCAATTAGCTTGCGTGATCATTGCCACGAGTTCACTGAAAGAAATATCTCAATTTTTGGGGTAAGTACCGACACAACTAAAAGTCACAAAAAGTTTGTCCGTAAATACAGCATTCCCTTCCCGCTGCTTTCTGACGTGGATAAAGAAGTTGTTAGGCTATATGGAGTTTGGGTAGAGCGTAAAATCTTTGGCCAAGAATACTCTGGAACACTGAGGCAGTCGTTTTTAGTTAACCCCGATGGCAAGGTGGTAATGATATACAAAAGTGTTACCCCTGCCACACATGCAGAAGAAGTGTTATCTGATCACAAAAAGCTAACAAGCTAAGCTTCAACCGACCTAAGCAATTTTTTGCGTTGTCTTGTTCTGTGAAAGGTAATTCCAAAGCGATGTACTTCATCGCGAATATTGCTAAGCATCATTAACCCTTTGTTTCCCCGTGGAATTAATACAGGACGTTTTTTATTGGGTAAGAATATGCGGTCGGGCTTTTTTGCTAACGAAATAAGATACTTAGGCGCAAGAGGGGATTGCTCAATACCCTCGACTGCAAATTTTAATTGCTCGGGTCCGCCATCAACCACAAATAAATCTGGGACGGTTCTTGAAGTGTCTGAGAACCTACGCTTAACCACTTCTCGAATCATTGCAAAGTCGTTCTGACCTTCAACAGTTTTAATTTTGTAGCGACGATATTCGTTCTTATCCGGCTGGCCGTTAATAAAACAAACAGTGGCACCAACAGGTTCGGAGGTACCTAAGTTTGAGATATCCACTGCTTCAATTCTGGTCGGTAGAGAATTGAGATTAAGCACTTCTTTTAAGGCGATTAATCCAATATATGTTTGGTCAGACTTTAGAAGCCTGGTATTAATCTTTGAAAGCGCGTTCTTCACAGCCAATGCAGTTAAATCTTTTTTATCGCCTCGTTGAGGAATACGAATCTCAACTTTTTTCAAGAAAATATTTTCTAGTAACCTTTCAACTGTTTCTCGATTTTCGATTTTGTCTGAGATTGATACAAGGTGAGGAATATCAGCAAATGTAGTGTAAAGGCTAGTTAAGAACTGCCCTATAACTTCTCCAGTCTCGGTTCCTTCGGTTACGTTGTAGAAAAAACTTTGCTGATTTGTAATCTGGCCCTCTCGAACTTTTAGTAAAGCTATACAGGCAATACTCCCAGAGATAATACAGCCAATTGCGTCGTAGTCTTCAAGGTTACTAGAGATAACTCTTTGGTCGGCCCTGATGTGTTTTACTGAGTGTAGTCGATTACGTAATTTTGCGGCCCGCTCAAATTGTTTGTTTGCAGACGCTTCGTACATCGCCGACTCTAATTCCTTAACTAAATTACCACGCTTGCCTTCTAGAAAATCCACAGCTGCCCGGACTCGTTCTTGGTACTTCTCGTCACTAACTTCACCTGCAAGTGGGCAAGTAAAGCCGTCAAGCTGACAATTCAGACAGGCTCGTTCGCGGCATGGAAAGCGGGATGCGGAAAAATGGATGCCATAAAGCTGTCGCAAAAATTCCAGAGTATACTGTGCTGATCTGGCAGATAGATATGGGCCAAAATATCTAGCTTTGTCGTTAAGACGTTTCCTAACTATTGTAAAACGTGGAATACTTTCGTTAAGAATTAACTTTATATATGGATACGATTTATCGTCAGTAAGAAGAATATTGAATTTTGGTAAAAATTGTTTGATGTATATACCTTCAAGCATTAATGATTCGATCTCGTTATTCACTACAATTGTCTCTAAGTCGGTAATCAAGGGCATCATTACGTTAATCCAAGGTCTGTCGGTATGAGTTTTGTTGAAATAGCTTGTTACGCGTTTTTTTAAATTTTTTGCTTTGCCAATATACAAAATATGGCCATCGGAATCTTTGAATAAATAGATGCCTGGTTTCTCTGGGAGATTTGAATAAATTGTCGTTTTATCCATCACGCATATTTTACCAGAAAAGTGGCTTTGGGGTGAGGCTTGTAGGTTGTCGCAGTAGTAGTATTATTTCTGTAAATACGTACATTTACTTGTTTGCTGCGGCTAGCTGTCTTTAAGATGAAAATAGCTAGCCTCGGCAAACTCTGCCGAGATCGGGAGAACGAAATGAAAGAAAATGAAAAGCCATTTCGGAATAAGAAGGGCGCCAGGCGTCTGCGTCATATGTTGGAGGCGTATCACCAGAAGATAAGATGGATACTGTCTTTTGGTTTTGCAGACTAAGTTTTTTCCATTGGCGCGGGCATTAACCCGCGCCCCCAACTTTTTCGGGAGGACGATATGCACCTACTACTATGTATCTGGCTTACTGTGACTGTGCCAATCGGCTTGATGATACGAATTAAGGATGGCCGAGAAGGATTTTGGACATTAAAGGATTGTTTTGCCAATTTTCAGATGGCTGCCTACAGTTTGATAATGTTTAGTTTCTTCTTGCCGGCAATAGTCTTTGTTGGGCTTGGCGAGATTTTACTTTACTTTATTGAATTTATCGGTCACGTTTTTTCGGTAATTCTGACAATTTGTACTTTGGCGTTTGTGGCTGAGTTCCCAGATGAAAGATGAACAACCTGGCGTGGGTCCTAGACTCGCGCCACTTTCTTTTTACCAAACAAAATTGGCTCAAGAACTTGACCGGTCAGTGAGTCTTTATTTAATGCAACGTCTTCCGGTGTGCCAGCGGCCACAATCTTGCCACCTTTTTCACCACCGCCTGGGCCTAAATCGATTATCCAGTCGGCAGATTTAATTACGTCTAAGTTATGCTCAATAATTATCACCGTATTGCCACGATCTACTAATTTTTGCAGCACCCCAAGAAGCTTCTCAACATCGGCAAAATGCAGACCGGT
>CAIMEH010000002.1 GCA_903839975.1 uncultured Candidatus Berkelbacteria bacterium | reverse complement strand
GCTTCAAAACTGGACGCCCTCACCAAAGCTGGCAAAGTTGCCAGCGAATTACATAAAAAAATCGCCTCAATGTGTAAGCCAGGTACCAGCCTGCTTGAGATTGAAGCCACTACCAAAGATATTATTAAAGCCGCTGGCATGACACCGTCATTTACTGGTTTCAATGGTTATCCGGCCGCGACCTGTATTTCCGTAAATAACGAGATAGTCCACGGTATCCCAACAAACTATATTATCCGCGAAGGCGACGTCGTATCTGTTGATCTGGGCGTAACCTGCAACGAATGGATTGTAGACACTGCCAGAACCCATCTGGTGGGCGACGTAGACCCTGTCCTGCTTAGACTACGTGACGTTGCCGATGAAGCCCTTTCATTAGCTCAAAAAGTAGCCAAATCAGGCAATACAACAGGTGATATAGGGGCGGTAATATACGATCACGTCACCAAAAATGGCTTTTTTGTCATCAAAGACCTTACCGGCCATGGTGTTTCCAAAGTTCTTCAAGACGAACCAAGCATCCCAAACTACGGTCAACACGGTAGGGGAGTGAAGCTAAAAAAGGATATGGTTTTGGCAATTGAACCTATTATCACCGATAAACCTTGCCATATTGGCGTAGCTCCTGACGGCTGGGCAATTTTATCTGATAACGGCGCCATCGGCGTTCACAGCGAAAATACAATAATAGTCACTGACAATGAACCAATTGTCTTGACTGCATAAGATATAAAAGGTAAAATTTGAACAGATGTCTGAAAAAGAAGGAGTGATTGAAATGGACGGCCTCGTAGAGGAAGCCCTACCCAACACCCAATTTAGCATCACCTTAGATAATGGGCACTCGGCACGCGGATATGTCTCCGGAAGAATTCGACGTCATAGAATTAGAATCTTACCTGGTGACCGCGTTACGCTAGAGTTTAGTCCTTACGATTTAAAGATTGGAAGAATAACTAGAAGGTTAACCTAATGCAGGTACACGTAGGAGTCAAGAAGCGCTGTTTAAAGTGCAAAATCGTACGCCGTAAGGGTGTGCTTCGTGTTATCTGTGAAAATAGACGCCATAACCAGAGACAAGGATAATTAATATATGCCAAGAATAGCCGGGGTAAACATCCCAGATAATAAAAGAGTCGAGATCGGATTAGGTTACGTTTATGGCGTAGGCCCAACCAACGCTCTTGAGGTTCTTAAAAAAGCCAAAGTTACTGGAAATCCTAAATTCAAAGAACTATCCCAGGAACAGATCGATAATTTACGTAACATAGTTGAAAAAGAGATGACAGTTGAAGGCGACCTTAAACAGGTTGTCGCTCAGAATATTCGTCGTCTAAAAGAGATTGGCGCTTACCGTGGCACCAGACACGCCCGTAACTTGCCAGTCCACGGCCAGAGAACAAAAACCAACGCCCGTACCAAACGCGGTAAAAAAGTAACGGTTGGTTCAGGTCGCAAGAAATCAGACGCTAAAACATAAAAAAAATAATGGCAACAAAAACATCATCTAAAAAGACCACTAAGAAGAAAATCGTAGCAGCCGTCGCGGAGATCCGCCTATCGGTCTACGCTTCGTTCAACAACACAATTATCACCGCCAGCGCCTTTAATACTGGTAACGTCTTAGCATTCGTCTCTTCAGGCCAAGTTGGCTTCAAGGGTGCTAAAAAAGCTACTCCTTATGCCGCTACCACTTCCATGAAGCTTTTGCTGGAAAAATTAGCCCCTTTTAAACCAGAAATTGCCCACGTTTACGTCGCCGGTGCCGGTAACGGTCGCGACGCCGCTTTGCGTGCCTTAAGTGGTTCAGGTCTAAAAGTTGCCAGCATTCAAGATATTACCCCGTTACCACATAACGGTTGCCGACCAAAGAAAGCAAGGAGAGTCTAATCATGCCAGCACCAACTACACCACAAAGAACCAACAGCGCACCAGGTCAACGCCAGGGCAGTACCGTTCCAGGACAGCGACAGGGCGGTGTCGGTCAGCGTTCTAACAAACGTCAGAAGAAAGTTACTGAATACGGTCAACAGCTTCAAGAGAAGCAGAAAACTCGTAACTCATACGGTATGCGCGAGAAACAGTTCCGCAAATACTTTGACGCCGCCGCTAAGTTCCACGGCACTACAGGTTCAGTTTTACTACAAACATTAGAACGACGCCTAGACAACACTGTTTTCCGCGCCGGCCTAGTTAAAACCCGCGCTCAGGCTCGTCAGCTCATTAGCCACCGTCACTTCCAGCTAAACGGCCACCGAGTTAGCGTTGCTTCAATATTGGTTAAGCCTGGCGATGTTATTGAATATTACAAAAAGAGAGAGATTGATTGGAATGAAGATGCCCATGACGTTGATTGGTTGAAAGTAGAGAAAAAGACCGGCAAAGTCACAGTAACTTCGCTGCCAGAGGGTAGCGATCTGCCGATCGAATTCGATACGCAAAAGATCGTGGAGTTCTACTCGAGGTAATATCCTTGAGAAAAGACGAGAAAAAAGTTATAATATATTAGCTAAATAAAAGCGGAGGACTAATGTCACAAAGATTACCAGAAGTATCGTTAATGCGGGTCTCTCTCGGCAACGAGAAGGACAATTCGGCTCGTTTTACTATCGAGCCACTAAGCCCAGGTTTCGGCCTGACGGTAGGTAACGCGCTACGTCGCGTACTTTTGTCGTCGCTCGAAGGTTCGGCTATCACCTCGATTCGTATCGATGGTGTTGCTCACGAGTTCTCAACCATCAAAGGCGTTCGCCAAGATGTCGTTGATATCATTCTTAACCTTAAACAGGTTCGTATGAAACACGACAACGGCGAGTCGATGGTTATGATTCTTGATGCCAAGGGTCCAAAAACCGTTAAAGCCGGTGATTTCAAATGCCCAACTGGCCTTGAAATTATCAATAAAGACCTCGTTATCGCTGAGTTAACTGAAGGTGGCAAGATTTTGCTTGAAGCTACTGTTGAGCACGGCCGTGGCTATATGCCAACCGAGATGCGCAAAGAAGAGAAACTCCCAATCGGTGTTATCGCTATCGATGCTGCTTACTCACCAGTTACTAAAGTTAACTTCCAGACCGAGAATACTCGTGTCGGCAAGATGACTAACTTCGACAAACTTATCCTTGATATCGAAACCGACGGTTCCATGACCCCACAAAAGGCAATGGAAGAGTCTGCTGCTATCTTGGTTGAACACTTCTCCGTTATCTCCGGAATCGAAATTGCCGAAGAGGCAGTCGAGATGGCCGAAGAAGCTATCGAAGCTTTTGAAGAAACCGAAGAGCCAAAAGCTAAAAAAGCTACTAAAAAATCAACTAAAGCCGAGAAGTAATTAAGAAACAATGAAACGAGTCCTACGATCACAAGCTGACTTCAAATCATCTATTCTGCGAAATCAGCTGACATCGTTGGTACTCTACGAGGCAATTACGACTACCAGAGCCAAATCTAAAGACGTGATTCCTTTCATTAACCACTTCTTCAACAAAGTTAAGTCTGCCGATTTGAACGCTAAAAAATTAGCTCACCAGACTTTCTTTGATGAGAACGCTGTTAAAAAGACTTTCGAAGATATCTTGCCTCGTTACGACGAGAAAGACACAACCTTCGTTCGCTCTTTCCGTACTGCTCCACGTCACGGCGACTCAGCTGAGATGGTTTTAATTTCACTTATCAAACCATTCAAAGCCGAGAAAAAAGCTGCCCCAACCCCTAAAGTTAAAAAGGAGATCGAGTAATGGAACGCGCACAACACTACCTCGACGCCAACGGCAAAACCTTAGGTCGCCTCGCAACTGAAGCCGCCGTTTTACTGCGCGGTAAAAACAAAATTGGTTTCACTTACAATCAAGATCTCGGTGACTTCGTTACCATTAATAACTGCGAAAAAATTCGCGTTACCGGTAAAAAAGCTACTCAAAAGATGTACTACCGTCACTCTACCTACCCAGGTGGCTTAACTGAAATTCGTTACGACCAGATGATGATCGATCATCCAGAGCGTATTTTAGAATTAGCTATCCGCAACATGCTGCCAGACAATCGTCTGCGTTCTAATTGGATGGAGAGACTAAGCGTTAAAGTTGGTCCAAAAATCGAAAAAGAAGCTAAGTCTGAAGAGAAGAAAGAGGAAACTAAATAATGGCAATCAATAAAATCACCAAGAACAACTTCTTTGCCGGCGTTGGCCGTCGCAAGACTGCCGTTGCCCAGACTCGTGTTGTTAGCGGAACTGGCAAGTACAGCGTCAACTTCAAAGAAAAAGAGCTTCCAGGCAAGATTGCCGCTATGCTAGAACTCGTTGACCGCAAAGGCAAGCTCGACATCTCTGTTGTCGCTCGCGGTGGCGGTATTACCGGTCAGCTGGATTCAGCTGTCATGGGTATTGCCCGTGCCTTAGTGGAACTAAACCCAGACTTCCGTTCGACTCTTCGCAAAGGTGGTTATCTGACCCGCGATGCTCGCAAGGTTGAGCGCAAGAAACCAGGCCTGAAGAAAGCTCGCAAATCCCCACAGTGGGCCAAGCGTTAACAAATTTACTAAAGAAAGAAAAAAGGTCGCATCCGCGGCCTTTTTTCTTTGCTCTAAATGTTTTAGAATAAGCTTCATGAGTGCATTAGTTGTAGATATAGAAACAGCCGGAGAAGATTGGAGTCAGATTGACGAGCATACCAAAAAAGTTTTAACGGAACGGATATCAAAATACCGTACCGAAGAAGAGAATCCTGAAGAAGTAGCCGAAAACGAACTAGGAATGACACCGTTCACGGGGCAGATTGTTGCCTTGGGTGTTTTAGACTGCGAAACCAGTAAGGGTGCCGTTTACTACCAAGCAGGTGGCAAAAAAGTCGAAGACAAAGAAGAAAACGGTATTAAATTTCATGTTGGCGACGAGAAAGAAATTTTAGAAAAATTCTGGGAGCTAGCCGATCGCTACACCCATTTTATTACTTACAGCGGCCGAACTTTTGATATGCCATACATTATGATTCGCTCCGCCATTCTTGGCATTCGCCCAGGAAAAGATCTAATGCGTAACCGCTATATCAATCTTCAAGCCCACAACGCTTACCATATCGATCTATACGACCAACTCAAGTTCTACGGCTCCTTTAACGGCCTAGGCGGCTTACATCTGGCTTGCAGAGCCTTCGGCATTGAAACACCAAAAGATGGCGAGATAGACGGATCATTAGTAGGTGAGTACTACAAAAAAGGCAAGTATATGGAAATTGCCGAATATAACTCTCGTGACTTATTCGCCACTGCCGAACTTTACGCCAAGTGGCGAGCGTATCTGGCTTTTTAGTCGATTTCGAGAGAAAATACAGTTATGGCAAAGAGTAAGCTCGAACAATATAATCAGTCATTCAAAAAAGCTATAGGTTCTGTTATCTATAAGCTTATTCCGAATATCCCATCTTTCACGGTAACCGATGTCTTAATCGATCCATCACTTCGCACTGGCCGAGTTTGGGTTCGCACCACCCCAGAAGGATTTAAGCTTATCGAAGAGAAGCGGGTAGATATCCAAAATAACATTAAGCGTTTCGTTAAAACCCGCTATACGCCAAAATTATCTTTTGTCGCTGACGATAGATATCTGGATCACCTAGACAACTTGTTCTCCGAAGTCGAAAGCGAAAAGCCTGTTGAAGTCGATGAAGACTAAAGTTTTATTATTTTCGTTATTCGCCGTGACGCTATTTGCGATTGGCACAGTTATTACCACATTATTTAATACCGCTCCAACAACACGTGAAGTTATTTGGATGTTTTATACATCAACATTTTTTAGTGTCTTCGGAATATTTTTCTTTGTTTTTTATGCAATTAATTACGCTCGTTTTCGTGCTGTACCAGCTTGGCAAAGCACGATGTCGTCATTTCGCTATAGCGCCATACTTGGACTACTAGTTTCACTACTACTGCTACTTAGTGCCAATTCGGCTTTAAATTTTGCAATTGGTTCCGCAGTTGTAATTGGCTTATTTATATTAGAACTGTTGTGGCGACGCCGTGGCCAGGTTAAACTGAAAATCTAATGGAAGGTCATATTCACCCAATTTCAGTAATAACAAATAAGATATACGACTATTTTCGTCCGTATGGTTTTGAAGTCATTACCGGGCCAGAAATAGTTACCACCGAACAGAATTTCGATAGTTTAAATATTCCACTCGACCACCCAGCCCGAAACGAGATGGACACGTTCTATTTAAAAAATGGTATGACCCTAAGAGCTCACATGACTTCACTTTATCTAGATGAGATGAAAACCCGTGTTAAAGACGGTGAACTAATTCGCCCGGTTAGATTATTATTCCCGGGTCGTGCTTTCCGCAACGAGTCGGTCGATGCCACCCATAATTACATCTTCCACCAAATTGACGGCTTGGTGATTGATGAGAAAACAAATCTAGGTAATTTAATCGCTTCATTGCAAGGAATGATGAAAGAATTAATGGGTGATAATATCGATTTTCGAATACGTAGTAGCTATTTCCCATTCACGGAGCCAAGCATTGAATTTGACATTAAAAAACCAGGCCAAGATTGGTTGGAGATGTTAGGTGCCGGCATGGTTAATCCAGATGTTCTGAAATACTACGGCCTAGACCCAGAAAAATACCAAGGCTACGCTTTTGGCGTTGGCTTAGAGAGAATATTAAATGTCGCTAGCGGTGTTGATGATATTCGATACAACTTAAACGGCGACTACAGATACTTGGGACAGTTTTAAGATGAAATTATTAATTAAAGAAATTAACGAATTAATTCCGGACTTAAATTGGCCAGCCAAAGAATTGGCAGATAAATTATCTGCTATCGGCCACGAAACAGGTTTAATTGACGATAATACAGTTGATGTTAACCTAACCGCCAATCGCAAAGACTGTAAAGATTTAAAATACTTAGCTTTTGACTTAGCTGCAATTTATAGTTTAAAAACAAAAGAGAATTTAATCAAATATAATTCGGTAACAAAAATTAACGTTACATTGAAATTTGTAAATAAATTATTAGGTACCGAATATTCAGAAGATAATTATAAACAACTTGAAAGACTAGGTTTTATTGTTAGTGACGATTCTGTGACTGCACCAGATTTCCGCACCGATATTGCAACAAGTGCCGATATCGCCGAAGAATTAATTCGTTTAATGGGATATAAAACCCTTGAACCAAAAATGCTTTCCGAAGAGCCTTCACCAGAATCTAGCGAATTCGATAAAATAATAAAAATTAAATATGCTTTAGTTGCTGCTGGTCTTACCGAAACAATGACAATATCATTTGCCGAAACTGGCAAAGAAGAGCTGCGTAATCCATTCAGCAACGACGAAAAATTCTTACGCCCAAGCCTTGAGTTTGGCCTAGTTAAAACTTTGGCAAAAAATCCGTATTTAAAAAGAGCTGCTTTTTTTGAAGTTGGCGATGTCTTCTTGCCAGAAGAAAATAATTACTTGGGAATTATTTTGGCCGGCTACAAAAACGTTGATCAATGGGCCGAGAAGATTGAGAAGGCTATCGGCCATAAATTGGAATTAATTCCCGTGGATCAAAAGTTTGCAGAAAAATACGACGCCAAGCAATCTAAAATATTTTTTGCCGAAATTTCCGTCGATCAACTAGAACCAACTAGTGCCGTTACGCCAAATGTAATAACTAGCCCAGTAAAAAATATGAAATTAATTAGTAAATATCCGCCATTATCGCGTGATATTACTATTACCAATAGCTCAGATGCCGCGGAGAATATTACAAATAAACTTGTTGGTGAATTTAATAATTTATTAATTGCTGAATTAATTGACGAGTATCACGATGAGCAGTCTGGCAAGAAGTCTCTTACTTTCAGACTTATTTTTCAGAAAATGGAAAATAGCTTTACACAAGAAGATATCGACATTATCGACAAGAAGCTCGAGCTGTATACCAATTAATAAATTTCAACTAAAATTACACTATGCAAAGAATACTAAGCTCAGAAGTAAAAGACCAAGTCGGTCAGTCTGTTTTAATGCGCGGCTGGGCACAAACTGTTCGTGATCATGCCAAGGTCGCATTTATAGATTTAAGAGACAGAAAAGGCTTAACCCAATTAGTTTTTACCGGCAATATGCTAGAAGAAGTAAGAAAAGTTACCCCAGAATCGGTTATTACTATTGAGGGCAAAGTTGCCGAACGTCCACAATCCTTGGTAAACATAAATATTATTTCTGGCACCGTTGAAATACAGGTTGAAAAACTTACTATAGAATCTATCGCCAAAACATTACCGATGCCACTCGATGATAGGACGGTATCGGAAGATATTCGTTTGAAATATCGTTACCTTGATATTCGATCCAAGAAAATGGCCGAGAATTTAAGACTCCGCCACAAAATGAATAACTTAATCCGCGAGCATTTTACTAGCCACGACTTTGCCGAAATTGAAACACCTTATATTTCTAAATCCACACCTGAGGGCGCTCGTGACTACTTAGTGCCAGCCAGAATTGCTCCAGGTATGTTTTACGCCTTGCCACAGTCGCCACAGCAGTACAAACAACTACTTATGGTTGCGGGTATGGAAAGATACTTTCAAATTGTCCGCTGCTTCCGCGACGAAGACGCTCGTGGCGATCGTCAGCCAGAGTTCACTCAGCTCGACGTAGAGATGAGCTTTACCAGCCCGGAAGAAATATTAGCCTTAACCGAAGAATTAGTTTTAGATTTAGTTAAGAAACTGTTTCCAGAAAAAACCTTAACCACGCCAAATGTTCCAAGAATTTCATTTAAAGAAGCTATGGAAAAATACGGTAACGACCGACCAGACATGCGCAAAGACACTTCTAACGACGACGAGCTTGCCTTTGCTTTTGTGGTAGATTTTCCACTATTTGAATGGAAAGAGTCCGAAAAGCGCTGGGACGCCACTCACCATCCATTCACTTCACCAGCCCCAGAATGGGAAGATAATTTCGAGAAACACCCAGAAAAAGCTATTGCTCTACAGTACGACTTAGTTCTAAACGGCAGCGAAATTGGTGGTGGAAGTATCAGAATCCACAAGCCAGATGTTCAAGGTCGTATCTTCGAATTTATGGGCCATACCAAAGAGGGGATTCAAGACAAATTTGG
Organism: uncultured Candidatus Berkelbacteria bacterium; assembly: GCA_903839975.1. GTDB lineage: Bacteria > Patescibacteriota > UBA1384 > 2-12-FULL-50-11 > 2-12-FULL-50-11 > CAIMEH01. The sequence continues at coordinate 54,499 of CAIMEH010000002.1, read as the reverse complement.
CCACCTGCTAGAAGCTTTTGAGTACGGCGTACCACCACACGGCGGAATTGCCCTTGGCTTGGACCGAATGTATACAATTCTTCTGAAAGAACAAAGTATTCGCGACGTTATTGCCTTTGCTAAGAGTGGCGACGGTAGAGATTTAATGATGAATGCCCCAAGCGAAGTTGATGAATCTCAGCTCAAAGAACTTGGACTAAAATTAATTAAATAATGGTTCAAGGGGGAGGACGCCACCGAAAGTATTTAATCCCGATACTCATTATAATTCTACTTTCATTGCCGACGGCTGGCATTAATACAAAACCAATTAATGCTTCCGCGAGTTCACCGACCGATATTAATCAGCCACTAACAAACATGGCTAATTACGTTTCCGTTAAAGACGGCGCCAAAGATCCCTTAATTTATTCAAAGGCATATATTTTGCTCGACGCCGATTCGGCAAAGATTCTTTCTAGCGACAACGAAAACCAACAAGTTCCGATTGCCTCAACCACAAAAATGATGACAGCTTTGGTTGCCCGAGAAAACTTTAAGCTGGATGATATTGTCACAATCGACAAGCAAGTAAACTCAATACCTGAGACTACCATCGGACTTATTCCAGGCGAAACAATTACTGTCGGGGATCTTCTTAAAGGAATGTTGATTCCTTCCGGAAATGACGCCGCCTACTCATTGGCCTATCACTATGATCAGCTGAAAAATCCTGACGCCACAAAGCCAGACTATCATCCGTTTGTTGAATTAATGAATGCCTATGCCACCTCACACAACTTACTCGACACTCATTACGGCGATCCCGCCGGACTTGATGACACCGACGGTCACTCAACAGCATTTGATTTAGCTAATATTGCCAGACTCGTGCTTCAAGACCCGGTATTGGCAGCTATAGTTGGTACTCCAAGTACATCGGTCAGCTCAACTGACGGAAAGCATATCCACAACATCACAAACTCCGACCGCCTAATTATTCCGAGCGAACCACTTTATATGCCAGGCGTTATTGGAATTAAAACCGGCCTTACTGACGGTGCCGGACACTGTTTGGTTGGCGCATACAAACTTGGTGATCGGACATTAATTGGAGTTGTTTTAAATACTAACGTCTACACCGCTCAAGCTTCAGCCGTGGAGATGCGCAAATTATTCGTTTGGGCCAGTCAATCCCTTCAAGTTAATAGCTATTAGTAACCTGTTATCTGTAAAATTTTCTAAAATTGGGGGATTAACCCCTTGACAGGCATTTACATCAGGTATAGATATGGTAGATTAACCTTAATTAGTAAGAAAGGAGAAATATAAATGAGCATTAACGACTGGGGAACGCAAACCCGCGACATCGTGCAGAATGTTTGGGACCGTATTGTTACGTTTACACCAAATTTGGTGGGAGCTCTGTTGATAATTTTAGTAGGCGCCATCATCGGCGTAGTGTTGGGTTATATAGTAACCCGAATTTTTCAAGCAATTAAGTTGCAGACTTTGGCCGATCAAAGCAAGTTCACTGAGGTTTTGAAAAAGGCAAAGATGAAGACCGACATTGCCGAGATCAGCGGCTCGTTCGTGAAATGGGTAGTAATTTTGGCCTTCCTAGTACCAGCATCAAGCGTACTACAGCTAATTGGCGTACATAACTTCTTCGAAGGAATTCTAACCTTCGTTCCAGTTGTTCTAGGCGTAGCTGTCTTTATCGTCTTCGGTGTAATGGTTGCTGACCTTATTGCCAAGTTGGCCCGTGCTTCAGCAGAAAGCCTTGGCTTCACAACTGCTAAATTAGTTGAGATGGTTATCCGCTGGACATTCTACATCGCTATCGGTATCGCTAGCATGTTTGCCCTCGGAGTTCCACAAGAATTCACCGTCATTATGTTCATTGGTGTAGTATCCGCTTTGGCACTGGGAATTGGTTTGTCCGCAGGCCTCGGTGGTCAGACTCACTTCGACGACTTAGTGAAACGAATTCGCCTTGAATTAAAGAAATAACTAGCTAAACGCTAAGTTCGGTGAAAACAGGGCGCAAGCCCTGTTTTTCTGTTAACTATCTATGTATAATACTCGTATATTCTTTCAAGAGGTGGAAGATGGAACTTTCCAATAAATACTTGATGACTGACGATGAGTTCTATGGATCACGTAGATTTTCAGAAGAACCTGAGAAGGTTCTGGTAAAAAAAGATGAGAGTGAAAAACCAGCCGCTACTCGAATCAACGGCTATATCGTACTTTATCGCTTGAGAATTAAAGACACTTATTTTATCTGCCTTGAAGCTGTTCCGGATAATTACTGGGAGTCGTTAACTATTTCGACGAAGCTTTACAAAGGCAAACCGATCCATGGTGACACGGTCGAGTGGTATATAAAAAATGGTGGTGTTTTTGAAAGATCAAATAATTCGATATTAGAGACATCTCCAACCATAGAGCTCGAAGTTGAAAGCGAAGAAGATGGGTATATCGACCCAAAAGAGTATGACTACGGCGATAACTTTTAGGCCCACAGGTTGGGCCTAATTTTTTATAATTTTTCCAAGGCGTTGGTTGCCGCCACTTGTTCGGCGCGCTGCTTAGAAGAGCCCTTACCTTGAGCAATGAGCTTGTTGTGGGCATAAACACCAACAGTGAACGTTTTATCGTGGTCTGGGCCTTCATCAGAGATGACCTTATAGTCAGGCGTAACGCCCATTTTTTCTTGAACTTTTTCTTGTAAGTGAGACTTTGGATCAATATATAATTTCTTCTCAATAATCTCTGGCAACAAAACAATTAAATTAGTGTGAATAAATTTCGAAGCGGTTTCATAGCCTTGGTCTAAATAGGCAGCACCGATTAAAGCCTCAAAAGTATTGGCCAGAATATAGTCACGACTTCGGCCACCAGATTTATCTTCGCCACGGCTTAGAAATAGTAAATCGCCAAATCCAAGCTCTTTAGAAACCTTGGCCAGAATTTCGCCTTTAACTATTGAGCTACGCCAGTTGGTGAGAACACCCTCCGGCTCTTTAAAGGTCTTATATAAATAGTCTGTGACTACCAACTCTAAGACAGCGTCGCCCAAAAATTCTAAACGCTCGTTGTGCTCAAGCTCTTTATTTTGAGTTTCGTTGATGTATGAACGGTGAATAAAAACCTGACGTAGTAGTTCCTGGTCTGAAAAGTTAATGCCAATTTTTTCTTGCAAGGCTTCAAAAGCCTTAGTATTAATCTGTAGTAGGCTCGACATCTTTTACCTTTGGCTTTTTGTCGATTTCTGGAATTTCTTCAGTCTTTGATTCGGCTGCAGCATCAGAATCTCTCTTTTCTTTGGCGGCCTCATCTGCAGCTGGGTCGTATCGATCGCTGTTGCGGTACAAAGTCCCAAGCACTCCATTAATAAATTTAGATGAGTTTTCGCCACCAAACGTTTTAGCAATCTCGACAGCTTCGTTGATAGCAACTTTCGGTGGAATATCTTCGTCATGAAGTAGCTCGAAGGCAGAAAGACGCAAAATACTTTTATCAATTACCGAAATTTGGTCGATTGGCCACTCTGGGGCAGCATTGGCAACCAACAGGTCGATCTCTTCGACGTGTTTAACGGCACCCTCGACAACGCGGTGCAAATATTCAACGTCAACATCTTTCACAACTGGTTCCGCAACTCTTTCAGCAATCTTCAGAATATCCTGATCACGATGAAAGTCCCACTCGTAAAGCGACTGCATGGCAATCGTTCGAGATAGGTGACGGTTAACCGACATTACTTATTCTCTTGATCGAGGACAATTCGTTTTGTTGGAGCGTCAGCTTTAACTGACTTGCCTTTGTAGAAGCCACAGTACTTGCAGACGGTGTGTGGAGTAATTGCTTTACCACAATTCAAGCACAGGGTAACTGCACTAATAACCGCTTTGTACTGAGCACGGCGACGGTTGGTTCTGGTTTTAGATAATTTCTTTTTTGGCTCTGCCATTTGTACTTAATATTGTCTCATAAATTGGTTATTCAATCTACCCCTTAACCAAGAAGTTAATCAACTGTCCCTGACGATAAATAGATTTAATAATTTCCTTGTTTTCGAGCTTTTTAGCCACTTCGGGTAGAGCTTTAGCCATTTCAACAACTTTTTGCTCATCAGTTTCTTCGGTCTGCAAAAATACTACAAATTTCTGATCAACCATCACTTTTAGCTCTGGAATTTGTTTGAACTCTTTTACTTCTGGCCAGCTAGCCTTAAAAATACTCTCGGCATGACCCATTTTCTCCCATAACTCCTCGGCAATAAACGGATATACAGGGGATAGGGTAATTAGAAAGTCCTCTAAAACTTTCTGGCTTGGCTTTTTGGCCTCCAGAATGGTTAGGAATTTCATATATTCAGCAATTATTGTGTTGGTACGGAAGTTTTTTGCCATTTCTTCGACTTTCCCAAAATAAGAGCTAAATTCATTCCCCAGATCATCTTTGCCATAATTGCCAATAGAATCTAAGAATATATTGTTTAATTTAATTAGGAATCGGTGAATACCGTTCATACCGTGATTATTCCACTCGGCCTCAACTTCCATTGGGCCAACAAACAATTCAAAACCGCGCAGAGCGTCAGTACCGTAGTGTTCAATTAATAAGTCAGGCGAGACAACATTTCCTTTGCTCTTGCTCATCTTGGCGCCATGCATTGTAATTGCACCTATGTTAAACAATTGCTTAAATGGTTCGTTTATATCCTTGGAGATATATCCGAATTTTGCCAAGAATTTGGTAATAAAACGTGAGTACATTAAGTGGCCAGTAGCGTGTTCAATTCCACCAATATAAAGATCCACAGGCAACCATTTACTAACCAACTCTTTATTGAAGGCCTGAGTGTCGTCGGTAGGGGAGAGATAGCGTAAAAAGTACCATGAAGAATCTACAAAAGTATCTAGAGTGTCGGTATCAAAATACCAGCCCTTGCCATAAAGTTTTTCGGCACGTTCTTTATACTCAGCTGAACGGGCGACTGGGCTTTCGCCACCCGGCAAGAAATCGACGTCTTCAGGCAAAAGTAACGGCAGGTGTTCTTCTTTAACGGCGTGCGGCTTGCCATCTGGATCGTAAACAATTGGAATCGGGGCACCCCAGTATCGCTGACGGGAAACTAGCCAGTCACGTAAACGAAAAGTTGTTTTCTTTTCGCCTTTGCCGATAGATTTTAATTTCTCAGTAATTTTTTCCGCGCCGGTTTTGGAATCTAGGTCGTTATATTCGCCGGAATTAATTAATTTACCGTCATCGACAAATGGCAGCTCTTCGCTGCCGGTAATAACCTGTGTAATAGGTAGGTCGTAAGCCTTGGCAAATAAATAATCACGTTCGTCGTGAGCCGGAACGGACATTACTGCACCAGTACCGTAGCTCATCAAAACATAGTCGGCGATCCAAACTGGAATGTCTTCGTTTGTCAGCGGGTGTTTGGCATATGAGCCAGTAAAGACAGCGGATTTTTCTTTATCCCAATTTTGTTGACGAATAATATCGGTTTTTGACTGAACTTCTTTAACGTATTTTTCTACCTCAGCTTTTTGGTCACTAGTAGTTAACTCGACAACGAGCGGATGCTCTGGCGATAGAACTAGGGCGGTAACACCAAAAAGTGTGTCTGGTCGGGTGGTGAATACTTCAACTTCACCTTTTTCTGTTGTAAATTTAACTGACGCGCCTTCACTGCGGCCGATCCAGTCCCGCTGGAGTAGTTTTACTCGGTCTGGCCAATCAACTTCGTTAAGGCCATCTAATAATTCTTGGGAAAATTCGGTTGTTTTTAGAAACCACTGGGCTAATTCTTTTTTGGTAACGGCAGCACCGCAGCGCTCACAGCAGCCGTTCACAACCTGTTCGTTAGCTAAAACCGTCTGGTCGTTAGGACACCAGTTAACTAGCGAAACGCGTTTCTCAGCTAGGTCATGTTTAAAAAGTTGCAAGAATAGCCACTGTGTCCAGCGATAGTATTTTGGGTCAGATGTTGAGAGTTCTTTTGTCCAGTCGTACGAAGCAGCTACTTCTTTTAATTGGCGGGTGTAGTTTTCAATTGCCTCGTCGGTAAATTTCTTTGGGTGTGATTTGTATTTAATTGCAGCACGCTCTGCCGGCAAACCAAAAGAGTCGTAACCCATTGGGTGTAAAACATTTTTGCCGTGTAATCTAGCGTAACGAGCATAGAAATCGCTCAAAACATAGCCGCGCCAGTGACCGACATGAAGACCGGTTCCAGAAGGGTAAGGGAACATATCCAAGCAGTAATATTTGCTTTCACTTGCCGACAAATCAACGTCGTATAGACGTTCGTCTTGCCACTTTTTGGCCCATTTTTTCTCTATCTCGGCGTGGTCGTAAATACTCTTAGACATTTGCTCAATTGTATTACTCTTTAACCATATCCGCTAGAGTTTAGTATTTAGGATTGGGAACCCCTTGACAGACCTTGCGAATTCAACAACAAGAGACAATACTAATGTTAAGTACATAACTTTTAGGAGAGGAGGTGAGACAGATGAAAATGAGCGCAATGGATTGGCTCGTATGGATCTTGCTGTTCGTTGGTGGCTTGAACTGGGGTTCGGTTGGTTTCTTCAAGTACGACTTCGTCGCCAAGTGGTTTGGTAGTGGCGACCCAGCAGCAACTTTGCCACGCATTATTTACGCCTTGGTTGGTTTGGCGGCTATCTGGTCACTCTTCACAGTATTTATGAAGAAAGACGGCAGCACCTCGACCTCAATGTAAGGTTCTTACGAATTATAATTTGTAGACAAAATGCCCGTTAGTGGGCATTTTGTTTTTGAACAATAATCAGAAAACCGGCCAAGATGGCCGGTTTTCTTTACTCTGTCGAATTTTTACCACTTGTATTTTTCTGGGTCGAAACCATCGCCACAGACCGTTTCCAGAATGGCTGTTAGAACCTGGTATGGATCAAGATTGGCAGCTGGACGACGATCTTCCATATGTCCTTTGCCTTTGGCAACAACTGGCAGCGAGACACGGACAGACGCGCCGCGGTCGCCCTTACCCCATCGGAATTCATTGATGCTGCAAGTTTCGTGCTTACCGGTTAGGCGTAGTTCGTTATTGGCGCCGTAGACTTTAATGTGTTGCATGTGGCGTTTCTCAAGTTTTGCACAAGCTTCCTCGATTACCTTCAAGCCGCCGTCTTCACGCATAGCTTTAGTGGAAAAGTTTGTGTGACCACCAGCGCCGTTCCAATCGCCGAGAACTGGTTTTGGTTCAAAGCTAACAGTAATTCCGTAATCTTCACCCAAGCGAATTAAGAGCCAGCGACCCAACCAAAGCTGGTCTGCCTGCTCAAGAGCTGGTAGTGGATCAAGCTGAAATTCCCACTGAGCTGGCATAACTTCGGCGTTACCACCGGAGATTGCCAAGCCGGCATCTAGACCAAGCTGAATCTGCTCGTCGAATAAATCTCGGCCGTAGGCGACATCAGCGCCGACACCGCAGTAGTAAGGTCCCTGATCTGGTGGAAAACCTTCTTCTGGCCAACCGTATGGACGGCCATTCTGCATGAAGGTGTATTCCTGCTCAATTCCAAACCATGGGTCTTCTTTGGCAAATTTCTCGACGTTGGCTGCCAAGACTGCTCGAGTATTGGTGGCGTGTGGTGTTTTGTCGGCATTCATAACTTCGCAAAGCACGACGATATTTTCACCGCCCTTAATTGGATCTGGCATGTAGCGAACTGGTTTTAATAGACAGTCACTGAAATGACCCTCGGCCTGCTGAGTAGATGAGCCATCAAAGCCCCACCATGGGATATCTTCGAGACTCTTTACTGGGTTATCTAAAACTTTTGGCTTAGAGCGCAATTTTGCAGTTGGCTTGGCGCCGTCGATCCAAATGTATTCGGCAATTACTTTTTTCGAACCTTCGTTTTCAGGCATATATACTCCTTTTTCTAGCCTTATATTACCTGGCCATTGTAACTGAGGTGAAACACAAAACGCAACCAGCGAAGGTTGCGCAATTATTGCTTGACAAGAAGTTAAATCACCTGTAAGTTTGGGCAAACCTGGGAGGTTAATATGAGAACCGCGGGGAGTACCCAACTTGACCTAGAATTCGTTGATTACATTCGAGGATATTTCCTTTTCCTTAAGAAAAAGCCGGGCATAGACATCCCGATAAGGGTTGTCGAAGCAGTACAGCTTGCGCCAGGGATTCTTGCAATCCTGGACAACTACCGTGAAGTTGACATTTACGTTGATCCAATAAGATGGGAAACCTTGCCTCCGTATGACGTTGAACGGATAACCGTACAATACGCTCGTGAATATGGTATCGACGTCTTAATGGCTAGCGGAGTTTATCCGCCCACCACAAACTTCAAAATGGCCGCTTCCCACGCACATAGGTATCTGTCCCCACTAACCGATGTCTTAAAGTGGGACGACCCACCATCTCAAGTGGATATAAGCTTGCTCCAATAAAGCAACAAAAGGTTCGAAACATGCCCCTGAAATATGGGGCACTATTTTATACAATAAAATGTTTTTTAATTCGTGGACCGTATCGGATTTGAACCGATGACCCCCTGACTGCCAGCCAGATGCTCTACCGCTGAGCTAACGGCCCATTTGTAATAATTTTTGCGATTACTTGTAACTCATTATATATATTTGCAGAGAAATAATCTATACGACAAACTCCTTTGTAGTCGGTTTTTTCTGTTCTTTTTCCTATGCTTCGTGGGTCAATTCGTGCCTTGTAAAATTTTATTAGCGGTATTCCCGTACACTCCGACCAAAAACTTTGGAGTTGTGTAATATTTTGATCAGCCCGACATTGAAGCGTGCAGCGAAATTTTAATTCGTCAATTTCATATGCTCGTCTTAGCAAGGCAAGGTAAAGAGCTATAATCTTTGGATCTGAGTTACCGAAAGTAAGCCTACTCACAGACCCCTTAGAACCTTCGGCAAGATAAAGCAGGGCCAACGCAATTAAAATATTCTTGCGATCGCTCACAATAGCCTTCTCGATTCCAGTATATTTTCGTTCAATAGCAGAAAAATATTCCTCTCGTTTTTGCTTATTAGCTGAAACTGCGAGTTGCTGAGCTCGTACAAGCCTTTGTTTTGAGATATTTGCTATTCTTTTGGCCTGATTTTGAGACAACTTTATGCCACTACACCAAGTAGATAGCGTACTCTTTGGGATGCTAAGGCCTATTGTTTTCTTTATCTCATCATAGGTCAGGCCTTTGGCTCGAAGGTCTCTAGCTTCTTGCCTTAAAGCTGAATTGCTCATACAAATATCGTACCACAGAGATACGCAACTTTCACAACTTATATCAAACGAGCAGAGATTTTCCTGTCATCTCTGACGATGGAGCCAAGCCCATGATCTGCAGAATAGTAGGGGCAATATCACAAAGTGCTCCGCCTTCACGCAGTTTCCAATTTGCTGCAAGGTCGCTGGCAATTGTAAATGGTACGGGATTGTTACTATGCTCTGTATCTGATTCGCCCGTTTTAGGGTTAACTTTTTGTTCAGCATTACCGTGGTCGGCGGTTACAATAAGCATCCCACCTTTTTCGGTTATGGCCTGGTAAATTTTACTCAACCCCTGATCAACAGCTTCACAGGCTTCGATAGTTGCGCGCAGATTTCCAGTGTGACCAACCATGTCTGGGTTAGAGAAGTTTAAAACAATAAAATCAAATTTATCTAAATTAGCGATTACTGTATCGGTTATTGCTGGTTCCGACATTAAAGGTGTTTGATCGTAGCTAGCTACTTTAGGGGAGGGAATCATTACTCTTTGCTCGCCGGGAAATGGGTCTTCGCGACCGCCATTGAAGAAGTAAGTAACGTGAGCGTACTTTTCCGTTTCTGCCACGTGCAGCTGAGTTAAATTATTTTCCGACAGAACATATGCTAGAGGCTCTTTAACATTATGTGGCTTAAAAGCCACTTCAATTGGCAAGCCTTCTTGATAATATGTAAAACCAACAAATAATAAATTCTTAATTATTTTCTTGCGCTTGAAACCGTCAAAATTTGGATTGACCAAAGATTGGGTAATTTCACGGGCTCGGTCGCCACGGAAGTTGAAGAAAATAAATGAATCACCATCTTCCAGTGGTGCAGCCGGAACACCATCGGCTTGTATAACTGTTGGCACAATAAATTCATCGGAAAAACCGTCTCGGTAGGCAGAGGCGATAGCAGCTTCGGCTGAATTAGCCGTTAAACCAATGCCTTCGGTAATGGCCCGGTAAACTTTTTCTTCTCTATCCCAGCGATGGTCACGATCCATAGCATAATAACGACCTTCGATTGTAACAATTCTACCAACGCCAAGCTTGGCAATTTCGGTCTGTAAGTGGGCGATATTTTCCTGAGCTACAAACGGCGCCGTATCTCTTCCGTCAGTAATTGCATGAATATATACATTTGTTACTTGCTGCTGCTTGGCCATTTCTAATAAGGCGTAAAGATGTTCTATATGGCTATGGATTCCACCATCACTAACTAAACCCATAATGTGAACCGCTTTATTATTTTGCTTGGCATTTTGGAATGCCTTTAGCAAAGCGGGGTTTTTGTAAAAACTACCATCTTTAATTGCTTTTGTAATTGATGGAAAAGCTTCTAGTACAACCTGTCCGCTACCAATATTTAAGTGGCCAACTTCGGAGTTGCCTTTTTCTTCTGGTGGCAAACCAACCGCTTCACCTGAAGCACCCAAGGTTGTATAGGGATATTTATTCCTAGCCATATTCATGAATGGCGTTTTAGCAAGGGTAATAGCATTGCCACCCCAGGCCGGAGCGATGCCCCAGCCGTCAAGTACGGCCAACACTATTGGTTTTGGTCGAGCCATACTACTAGATAGCCCCTAGCTGCTGTTCAATTACTAACAACCGGCGGTATTTTGTCATCCTTTCTGGATGTGAATCGTTCGGCGCACCAGTTTTTATAAATTGAGCCCCAACACCAACCGAGAAGTCCGCGATATAGTCATCTAGGGTTTCACCTGAACGGTGCGAGACCACAACGATATAGCCAGCGTTTCGAGCCATATCTATTACTTCTAGGGTTTCAGAAACGGTACCTATTTGGTTGAGTTTAATAAGTATCGCATTGGTTGCTTTTGTTTCGATTCCTTTTCGTAGGCGGTCTGGGTTGGTAACGTAAAGGTCGTCACCGATAAGAAGTAGTTTTTTAGTTGTGGTATTGGAAGCCTCCATATCCTTATGGAAACTGGCCCATTCCTGCCAATCTTCTTCTTTGAACGGGTCCTCTAAAGATAATATTGGATAGTCTTTTAACAATCCTAGATATCTACGTGAACTTATTTCAAATGTTTTAGCTACGCTCGAGGCAGCAACATCAAGACCTAAAGAGACTTCCTCCCATGGTTTATAGCCAGATTTCTCGATTGCTTGGACAAGCAGGTCCATCGCCATCTCATTAGTATCAAGCATTGGGGCGTAACCGCCTTCATCGCCAGTTGGCACAGTAACCATATCTCCCTTAAGCAAACCACCTAATGTACTAAATATTAACTTTCCTGCCGAAAGCTGGTTATGGTAGCCATTCACACGGTCAGGAATAACCATAAATTCCTGAATATCGAGATTATTATCAGCATGTTTACCGCCATTTATAAGGTTGAACATTGGGATTGGTATAGTAAAAGCGTTGCGCTTATCTAGTTCGCCGATATAGCGATAAAGATCCAAACCTTTTTCGGCTGCGGCCGCACGCGAAACTGCCATAGAAACACCTAATATTGTATTGGCACCAAGCCTGCTCTTGTCTGGCGTACCATCTTTTTCAATTAGCAATTTATCAATTCCGGCCTGGTCGGCTGGGTCTTTTCCAAATAATAGTGGGGCAATCTCTTTGGCAATAAACTCAATAGATTGGGTTGGGTCAACAGTTTTTGATTCGTACATTCCCTTAGAAGCTCCTGCCGGCACCGCACCGGAACCGACTTTGCCGGAATCAGTAATTACATTAACCTGGATTGTATTGTCGCCCCGCGAGTCATGTATTACTTGCCCGACTACTTCTTTAATTGTTGCCATATTTCCCTCACTTATTTTTTATGCTTTTTTTAATTCTTCTTTTAAGAAGTTAATTGACTCGATTGGCGACGGATCAGCACCATTTACTCCTGCTAGATAATAGCTTAACAGGTCGCCGAAATAGATAAACAACCACTGTTCCGCCAAAGGTGATTCGTTGCGCATTGTCATGGGGATAACTGGGATCTCTCTTTTCTCAATAATTTGGTGAATTATTTTTCCGCGCAAGATATTTCTGGAAAAAGCAGAGGTCGATTCTAGGTATAAAAACTGTAGTTTCTCCGGAATTGTATACTCTAGTCCAACAATAGTGTTATGGCACATCTCTGGTAGGGTTGCCTGAAGAGCAAACTCTTTGGCATTTTCGTTAATCTGAGTAACCCACCGGTTGGCTACAGCTGTTAAAGGTGAAACAGAAATAATTACTGGCACTTTATTTGCCATGCTCATAGCTAGCTGTTGTGCTTTTTCGGGAAAACTTCTGGTTTCTACAGCATTTTTAAGTTCTTTGTGGGCCTTAAAATATCTTTCTTCAGTTAAGTCCACGGCTTTAGATTTAACCAAAACTGTCAAAAGCGACCCATAAAGCCAGCCCAAAGCTTCACGTGGCGATGAATCGTATTCTATTTTCACTATTGGGAATTTTGCTGTTAGAGAAAGCTCTTCAAGCTTACCGCCTTTTGTTATCGCCACAATTTGGGCTTTTTTCTCTATAGCTGCTTTTGTAGCGTCGAGCGTTTCTTCGGTTTCGCCAGAGTAGCTAACAGCAATGAAGAGGGTATTTTCATCAACCCAGCCAGGGCATCCGTAATCGGACCAAGCATCTATTGGGGTTTTTGAGCCAAGAAATAATTCGCGACCAAGCTTGCCAGCAATTCCTGAGCCGCCCATACCAGCAATTATTACGTGGTTAATTTTTTTTGTATCGATAGGAAGCTTCTTAATCCAATTAGTTTTCCATGAGATTTCAAGTTGATTAGGAAAGTCGTGGATCTTCTCCAACATCTTGTTCGCGTCTAGTACTACTATCTGTCCTGACATATCTCTACCGTACTACGAGAAGAGGGGATAGTGAAGAGCTGTGGACCAGATGGGAATTCTTCGCTGACGCTTCGACGCCTCCCGCTTACGCGTCGTCGTTGGACAGTGGACCAGATGGGAATTGGACCCACTACTTCTTCAATGCGAATGAAGCGCTCTACCGATGAGCTACTGGCCCTAACAGATGTAATTCTATCAAAAAATAAGGTAAAATTAACCTAGACTCAGCCGGTGTGATGGAATCGCCCTTCAGTTGAATCCATCACGCGGTTAGAAAGTATTGCCGGTGTGATGGAATGGCAGACATGCACGACTCAAAATCGTGTGAGGGCAACCTCATGTGGGTTCGACTCCCACCTCCGGCACAATGCAACCAGTTAGGTTAGAGGAGAGGGACTTCAAAAAAATATTTAAAACAAGTACGCCGATAGGGCGGGCTTTAAAGTTTCTAAAATGGGGAATTAAGCAGTTATTCTCCCTGACAGTATTATTTTTCCTATTTTTCTATTTACTAAACTTTAGTGCTTATTGGACAAGGTTAAAATTTAGCGTTGACCCACCAAAAACAACCGCCTTAGTTATTCCAACTCCGGTTCCAAACCAACCAAAACCAGACTACTCACCAGAGATTAAAATTGCCAAGATCGGCCTTGACGCCCCAGTAATAACGAATATTGCTATCGACCAAGTAATTCCAACTTTAGTAAACGGAGTTGTTCAGTTACAAGGGTCTGCCACACCTGGCCAAAACGGCAATGTCGTTATATTTGGTCATTCATCAGACTACCCATGGAGTACCGGTCATTATAAAAATATCTTTGCCTTGCTTGATAAGCTGGTGGTAGGCGACCAGATTGTAATTCCATTTCACGATCAAGAATTTTCCTACACTGTTACTGGAAGTAAAGTAGTAAAGCCAACCGACTTAAGTGTATTAAATAAAACCGACGGACCAACTTTAACGTTAATTACTTGTTATCCTGTTGGCACTGCCACTAATAGATTAATTATTACCGCCACACTCTCTGGCGGAACAATAACCGGCACTCAAACTAGCAGCCCGCTCTCCTCAAGCTTACCTTCAAGTCGTTAGCTAGTCGTAGAAGCGCTCGGTTCAAGCAGATGAATTACGGTAGTTGCTCCAGTTTTATCGAAAACAATTACCTGCCAGTTGGAATAATCTAAGTTTATTTTTGCCTGCTCGTCGTTTGGTAAAGAGAAAACCAAAACATCCTGATTGTTAGGTGGTAGATACAATCTAACTTGGTCGCCTAGCTGGTAAACATAGCCAGCGTTCAACCGATGAACCTGTGATGGCGTGCCAGACAATCGTGTAATTAAACTGCCGTTATCAAATATCTCGCCATTACTTATTGAGATACCAACATCGTACGGATCCATTGTGTGGTAAAAGAGCGAAGGAATATTCTTTTCAATTGTAGGATTACTCGCCAGTAAAACGACGTCAGAATTTACGATTCCAACCTGTCCGGTGGCAAGCGTGAAAACGTTATTGTAATCGAGATAACCAACTTTTTTTATAACTACGCTATAACGTCCAGCTGCGAGGTTCCGTTCTTGAAGAGGAGTGCTACTGCCGACTGTTTCACCGTTTAACAATATCGTTGCGTCTTTAATCGTTGGCTCAATGGCGATCATCGCTGTTTTTACGATAGTGCCATTGTTAAAGTCTATTTTAAGACCGTTGGCCCAGACCAAAGCATAGAAAGCTATTAGAACAAAAGCAGTAATCGCCAAGACACTAATGATATAGCTGGCGATCTTTTCCCGTTTTTTGTGCATTAGCCGTAGTATACAACAAGTGCCAATAGTAGGGGAGTTGCCTAGATTTTGGATACTGTTAGAATGACCTCAATATGGTAAGAAAGATACACGACTCGTATAAGAATTTATTAAAGGTTCGAGCCGCGGTTTTTCTGCCAGAAAACCCATAATATGTTATTAAGAAGTTACCATGGTTAGAAAAATTGGCGTAGATTTGGGAACAACTAACATTTTAATCTATGTGCCGGACAGGGGAATTGTAATTGACGAGCCCTCGGTTGCGGCATTAGACGCATACAACGATAAGATCGTTGCCTTTGGAGAAGAGGCTAAGAAAATGCTCGGCAAAACTCCAGATTCTATTATTGCCTCACGACCACTAAAAGACGGAGTTATCGCCAATTTTAAGATTACCGAAGCGATGCTTCGCTACTTTATCAACCGAATTTCCGGCCGATTACGTTTGTTTAGGCCAGACATTATGGTGGCCGTGCCAGTAGGCGCCACTTCCACTGAACGTCGAGCCGTTGTCGATGCCTGCGTCGCTGCAGGAGCTAAAAACGCTTACATTATCAAAAAACCAATTGCTGCTGCCCTTGGCGCAAACGTACCAATTGCCGCCGCTGAAGGACATTTAATCATCGATATCGGTGGTGGCACTACCGAAGTTGCTGTTATCTCTTTAGGCGACGTTGTGGCAGCTACGTCGGTACGTGTTGGCGGTGCCAAGATGGACACTTCAATTGCTAACTATATTCGTAAAAAATACTCACTAGTTATCGGAGAACCAACTGCCGAGAGCCTAAAGATTAAAATTGGAACTGTTTTACCACAGAAGAAAGAGCAAACTTTAGAAGTTTCGGGCACCAATTCTGTTACCGGCTTGCCTGAATCAATAATCGTAAATTCCACTGATGTTATGAACGCTGTCCAAGAAGAACTGAAAGAAATTATCGGTGCCGTTAAAACTGTTCTCCAGAAGACCCCACCAGAACTAGCCTCCGATATCATGGACAAGGGAATGATTATGACCGGCGGCGGCTCAATGCTACGAAATCTTGACGAGCTATTAACTAAAGTTACCGGCGTTCCATGCCAGTTAGCCGAAGAGTCCAGGCTCTGCGTCGTTAAAGGCACCGGTATCGCCATCGAAAATCTCGACGAGTACGTCCGTTCAGTTTTGTGGGCTAAAAGGTAGTCAAATACACCAGAAGTGGCATAATAATATCTGATATGTCCAAAATTATTGGAATCGACGCCTCGCGCGCCGTCAGACAAAACAGAACCGGAACTGAAAACTATTCGTGGTTTATTATTCGCGAGCTATTAAAGCTGGATAAAGTTAACCGCTATCGACTTTACGCGCCTCACCTACCAGACCACGACTTTGGGGTGTTTGATAATGCCGAATGGAAGATTATTCCAGAACGCCGACTATGGTCACAGCTGGGCCTTGGTAGAGAAATCAACAAAAACGTCCCCGACGTGTTGTTTGTGCCATCAAATGTTTTGCCAGTAATCATCAAAACGAAAGCTGTAGTCATGGTCCACGATTTAGCTTGGAAATATTTTCCCGAAGCCTACTCATCCATTGCCAAGCGATATTTGAAGTTTTTTACCAGCACGGCTATGAGCAAGGCCAAAGCCATTTTGGTGCCGTCACAGGCAACAAAAGATGATCTGGCTAAGTTCTATAAAAATGGTTTGGAAAAAGT
The DNA here is from genome assembly GCA_903839975.1 of uncultured Candidatus Berkelbacteria bacterium. Taxonomy (GTDB): domain Bacteria; phylum Patescibacteriota; class UBA1384; order 2-12-FULL-50-11; family 2-12-FULL-50-11; genus CAIMEH01. The sequence continues at coordinate 37,886 of CAIMEH010000002.1, read as the reverse complement.
GACGGTAACGCCGCTTGGATATAATGAAAATCTTTATAACCCAAAGAAGGAGTACGGCAGCTCCCCAGACACTGATCCATATTTTTACTACACTGCCCGCGTTGAAGAGAGAAAAAATACCAAATTATTAATCGACGCCTTCGCCCTACTTGCCAAAGAATCGAAGAACGTAAAACTATACATCGCGGGAAAACCAGGCACTGGCTACGAGATCGTCAAGAAAAAAATCGAGTCTCTGCCAATAAATATTCGTGAACGAGTGATCGAGCTTGGATTTATTCCGGATGAAGAATCTGTTCGCTATTTAAAACACGCCGTAGCATTTGTCTTTCCGTCAAAATATGAAGGTTTTGGTATCTCCGCCCTAGAACCTTTAGCAATGGGTACGCCATTAATCTGTAGCAACGCGTCAAGTTTGCCAGAAGTTGCCGGTGACGCCGCGATTCTACTTGCTCCAGAAAATCCACTGACTTGGGCAGCTGCAATGAGCCGAGTTTTACATCAAAAAGATCTAGCTAATAGCTTAAGTGAGAAGGGGATGGATCAAGCTAAAAAATTTTCTTGGGAAAAATGCGCTCAGCAAACCCTAGATGTATTAAATAATGTCGCAAATTCCTAGTATAAAACTTCTTGGCGTTCGGGTAGATAAGGTAACTTGGAACAATATCGACGAGTTTTGTCACCGTGCTTTGAATGAGAAAACACCAAAACAAATAGTAACCGTTAACGGTGAGTTTATTTTACTAGCCCAAAAAAACCAAGTGTTCAAAGAGATAATTAATAACGCCGATTTAGTTATTCCCGACTCAACTAATGTAGTTTGGATGAGCAAACTCAAAGGCCACAGACTAAAACAAGTTACCCCAGGAAGCGACCTAACTGTAAGATTATCCAAAATAGCTGTCGAAACCGGCAAGTCAGTATTTTTACTAGGTGGTTGGAACGGCGTTACTAAAAAATCAGTAGAAACATTAAAAAATATTTTCCCAGAGCTGAAAGTAGCTGGTTATAGCGAAGCCGACCCAAACGAAGACGGAACTGCCGAAAAAATCAAAAAAACTGGAGCAGATATAGTCTTCGTAGCTTACGCTGCCCCAAATCAAGAATTGTGGATAAAAAAATACGCCAAAGAAACTGGCGCCAAGATTTTGGTTGGCGTTGGTGGAACATTTAATATGCTTGGTGGCACCTTGCCACGTGCCCCAAAATTCATCCGCGCAATTCATATGGAGTGGTTCTGGCGATTAATTCTAGAGCCAAAAAGATTCAAGCGCGCCTGGAACGCCGTAATAGTTTTTCCCCTAAAAGCATTGTTCTCTTAAGTTATATCCACTATAATTATTGGGTATTTTTCCAGGAGGTGGGGAATTGTGCCAACAGTTGTAAAACTACTAGAACCTGAGATTTGCCTCAAATGTAGGTTCTTTAGGAAAGCTCTTGTAGAAATCAACGGAGACAGACGAACGATGATTCGCTGTACAAGAGGGGACTGTGATAATTGGGATCATTTAAGTATAGAGGATATCTCTGACGAGAAGTTAAAAAGAATTCCGTAACAACTGGGGCCAAACTGGCCCCAGTATTTGCTTTCTAGGCGATGTGTGCTATTATTACTTTGTAATCCAGGATTTAATCCTGGCTTTTTTCTTACCAAAGACAAAAGAACAAAACCAAGTTACTATTAAGTAAAGGAGAACCAATATATGGCAATCAGTGCATTTGCAGCCGCAATCAACCAGCTATCAGACGAACGAGGTCTGCCTAAAGACGTTATCGTCGAGGCAATCGAATCGGCCGTCGCCGCCGCTTACCGCAAAGACTACGGTCACCCAGAAGAAAATATTGTCGCCAAACTCGACGAAGAATCGGGCGAATTTCAGATGAAACAGATTTTCGACGTTGTTACCGAAGAGGAACAGGAAAATGTTCACGCTCAGCTAACCGAAGAAGAAGCTAAAGAGTATAAAAAAGCTCCAAAAGTTGGAGATGTTATTGAGATTCCTCTTGAACCACACTCCGATTTCGGTCGTATTGCTGCCATGACCGCCAAGCAAGTTATCTCCCAGCGTCTTCGCGAAGCTGAAAAAGAGATTCTTTACGCTGAATACAAAGAGAAACAGGGCCAGCTTATCAACGGCTACGTTCAACAGGTTGAAGGTCCAAACGTTATAATGAACATCGGCAAGCTTAACGGCTTAATGATTGCTTCCGACCAGATTCCTGGCCAACACTACTTCTCTGGCCAGCGTTTGAAAATTTTAGTTTATAACGTAGAAGAAACACCTCGTGGTCCACGCGTTCTAGTAACTCGTTCTAGCGGTGACTTTATTACTAAATTATTCGAGCTAGAGGTACCAGAGATTGCCAGCGGTGCCGTTGAAGTCAAAACCATCTCCCGCGAAGCTGGAACTCGTACCAAAATGGCCGTTATCTCCACCCAGCCGGGTCTCGACCCTGTTGGCTCCTGTGTCGGTCAGCGCGGAACCCGCGTTCAGGCCGTCCTAAGCGAGATCGGCGACGAGAAGGTAGATATTATCCCTTGGCGCGAAGAGCCAGAAGCATTCATTGCTGAAGCTTTGAAGCCTGCCAAGATTGAAAAGATTACTCTAAAGAAAAAAGACAAGCGTGCTGAAGTTGTTGTGCCAGAAGACCAACTCTCGCTGGCTATCGGTAAAAACGGACAGAACGTCCGCCTAGCTTCCAAGCTTTCCGGATGGGAGATCGACATTGTTAAGACCGGCGAAGAAGGCAAAAAGCGCGAACCAAAAGTTAAAACAGTAGAGCCAACAGAAGAGAAGACCGAAGAAGCTCCAGCCGAAACTGAAAAAGCTTAAGCAACTAAAAGTTTAGATTTTAAGGCCGCCCTTATCGGGCGGCCTTTTGATTGTTGACATTATGTAAAGCGTCCTTTACATTATTTAGGCAAGATAATACAATGGTTTACAGAGTAATTTGTGGAATATACCCCTGACAAACGAAAATACTCTGATATACTTCATCAAAGACATGAGCAAGTTTAACGAATCCAATAACAGTTTCGACAGCTTCCAGAGCCGCTTTAGCGAAACCGCCGAAAAGATTTTACGTGACAGCGAGATGTTCGCCCAAACGATGGAGTCGGGGATAGATACTCAACATTTGCTTGCCGCTTTATCTAATAATCCCGGCACAGTGGCTTACGAAGCTCTGCGCGAACTGATGGTTAACCCAGAACGCGTTAAGTACGCCGTCCAGCTAAAACCCGAAGCTATTAAACCTTCATATGGTATCGCCGAAGACCTTAAGAGAATTCTCAAAACCGCCTATCGTCAAGCAGCAAGGTTTAATTCGCCGACCGTCGACTCCGAACACTTACTTTTGGCTATTGTTTCCACAAAGGACTGCAACGGTTATAAGGTTTTGGAAGAATTGGAGATTGATCCAAAAGTACTTCGTAATCAAATAGAAGATTACTTCGAGCAAGCCCGCGAGGACGAAGAAGATTCTATGGAAGAGCACGATCATCCAGTATTGCCAGATAGTGACCCATACCTACAACCGATGGCACCGGAGACAATCAGGGGCGGCGCTCAGAAACCAAAAACCGCTATCGACTACTTCACTACCGACCTCACTAAGATGGCCAAGCAAGGCAAGCTAGATCCTGTTATCGGCCGCGAGAAAGAGATTCGCCGTATGACCCAAATTCTAGTTCGCCGAATGAAAAACAACCCAGTCCTTACTGGTGAACCTGGAGTTGGTAAAACCGCTATCGTTGAAGGCCTTGCCCAAAGAATATCCAAAGGCGACGTACCGGCCCAACTTGCCGACAAACGTGTTTTGAGTCTAGATTTGGCGCTACTAATTTCTGGCACAACATACCGTGGCCAGTTCGAAGAGCGCACTAAAAAATTAATCGACGAAGTAATTAAAGCTGGCAATGTGATTTTGTTTGTTGATGAACTCCACACTATTGTCGGTGCCGGTGCCGCCGAAGGCTCTATTGATATGAGCAACATCTTAAAACCATCATTAGCCAAAGGCCAGCTACGAATGATCGGTGCCACAACAAACGACGAGTACCGCAAGTACATCGAGAAAGACCCGGCCTTAGAGCGTCGCTTGCAACGCGTAAACGTGGACGAGCCAAGCGTGGAAGAGACTATTCAAATTCTTACCGGACTTAAGTCTACCTACGAAAAACATCACAACGTCACCATACAGCCCGACGCTATTAAAGCCGCAGCCGATTTTGCCAAGCGTTATATTAGCGACCGTTTCCTACCAGACAAAGCCATCGACCTTATCGATGAGGCATCGGCCGCCACCCAACTGGAAGAGAAGCAGGTTGGTGTATCCAACCAAATTCTTGACCTGGAGAAGCGACGCCGCCAAGCCAATCTTGAACATCAGAAAGCTGCCGAGAACTTCTCCTACGAAGAATCAGCCAAATGGAGAGTTTTGGAGCTGCGACTAATTAGCGAAATAGAAAAACTTAAAACCAAATTGCCGAAGCGTACGGTCGCCAGAGCGATAACTCGCGAAGACATCGCCCAGGTAGTTTCCATGTGGACAGGCATTCCGGTAAATACCTTAACCAAGACCGACAAAATTCGCCTAACTAATTTAGATAAAACCCTAAAAGAGCATATCGTCGGCCAAGACGAAGCGATTAATATCATCTCTTCGGCAGTAAAACGTACCAGTGCCGGAGTGGCCGATCCAAATAGGCCATTGGGCTCGTTTATCTTCCTTGGCCCAACTGGAGTCGGTAAAACAGAGCTTGCCAAAGTTTTAGCTCGTGAAGTTTACGGTAGGGAAGATGCGCTAATAAAAATTGATATGAGCGAGTTTATGGAGAAGCATAACGTCTCCAGACTTGTTGGCGCACCTCCAGGCTACGTGGGCTACGACGATAGCGGTAAACTAACCGAAGCTATCCGTCGTCAGCCATACTCAGTTGTGCTACTAGACGAAATTGAAAAAGCCCATCCAGACGTCTTTAATATGCTGCTCCAGATAATGGAAGATGGTTACTTAACCGACGCCAAAGGCCGCAAGGTTAATTTCCGCAACACCATAATTATCATGACCTCAAACATCGGCATGACCGAGCTAAATCGCGTCTCCGAAATTGGTTTTAAAGTGAGTGCTGTTGAAGATATCGAAAAGCGCTACGAAAAGATTAAAAACCAGATTATGGACAAAATCAAAGACCACTTCCGCCCTGAATTTTTGAATCGACTAGATAAAGTCATCGTCTTTAAACCACTCGGCAGAAACGAGATTAAAGAGATTGTTGATCGCCAGCTTAAACTATTAACCAACCGTCTCGCCAAAGAGGGGATTGAGATTCAAGTTGAGAATGCCACCAAAGAACTTATCGCCGAGAAAGGATTCGACCCACAGTTCGGTGCCAGACCGATTCGCCGAGTTATTACCGAACTAATTGAAGACCCGCTCTCCGACTTGATTCTTAAGGGTAAGATTTCAATAACAACACCCATTAGAGTTCTCCGCAAAGGCGAGAAGCTTGCCCTGGTAAAGTAACTATTACCCTCTAAGTCCTTGACTTTTCTAGGCCTTTCTGGTATAGTTTTCTCGTCCCACACGGATTTGTGGGAAAGCACATTACAGGAGTACAGAAGATATGAAGAGATTAAATTCTCGTTTCTTTTTTGCCGTCGCATTGGCCGTTTTCGCAATTTATCTCTACTTAGGGATAACCTACGGATTCACTGAGATTCAACTTGACTACGTCAAGGAGAACCCGGACGCCCAGTTCGCCTGCTTCTTCATCGCGCTGGCTTCGATGCTTTACGGCTTCGTAGTCAAACAAGATGAGAAAGCTCGTCGAGCAAATCGACGACGAAACATTAAACAGCTGCGCAAAATGCACAGCTAGCGGTTTCTTTCCTCCCTCCCCAAAGCCCCGCCTCCAGCCCTCGGAGTGTGGGGCTCCAATCTCAAAAGCCTCGGCAATCGCCGAGGCTTTTCTCGTATACAGAAAAAGGGCATCCACCTATCTACGCCGTTGTAGAAAATGAATGCCCTTTGATTGGGCTGGTTACGACTCGCCGCGAGCGTAACCGAAAGACGGTTCGAACGGAATCAAGCCAAGGCGCGTTGCCGCGCGGAAAGCCTGAACCCTGTTATTCACCTGCAGTTTGTCATACAAATTTGCAAGGTGAAAATCGACTGTGCGTTTAGACACATATAGACTTTCGGCAGCCTCTTTACTGCTATGTCCTTGAGCTATTAGGCTCAAAACTTCAATCTCACGATGCGTTAAGCGCACCGCTCGATGTGAAGCTTCCGATCTCGATGTTGATGGCATTGGCATTATCTTCTTCCTCCTGTGAAAGAACGAACGACCCGCCTGCAGGCGTGTCGTATACTTGTTGCAGCACCACTCCTTCTCGAGACCTTTCTAGTCTCAAGCAAGGAATGTTCTTGTGATGAACGACTAATACTGTGACCACTATCCTTCAAGGGGAAGTGGCGCGTTATTGGTTTCCTTTCATTAGCATTAACAATTAATTTAACGTCAACAGCTTCGTCATCCACATAGCCATGCGCGATAACGCTCTCAATGTGAACGATTGTTCTGTATTCAGGTGTCGATTTAGAAGCTTTTTTAAGCTTTATAGCCACTTCAAAGTGAGTTCCGTTGTCGCCCTCGACCTCACTTTTAATGGTAATCTCACTTATTTTCAACCTAGAAGCTTTCTTGTCTAGACTGCAGAGATAATTAAACAAAGCAATCTCCGCCTCCCTTACAAACAACTTATATCTTTTAACGTTCAATTTTGAATCCAATCTTTCTCCTCCATAAGAGTAAATCTCCCTAAGACAATCCTAGGGGGATAACAATAATAACAAAAAATGGCTAGAAAATCTAGCCATAAAGCACAAAAATTATACCGTCACTAATTAGTAATTTCGGCGAACTCCAAGACCTGTTTCTCAATCTCTTTGTGGTCTGTACTGGTGTTATTTATTACGTGATCGGCGTGAACAATTAAGTCACCAATACGTTTATGCACAATCTCTTCACGATCACGCTCTAGAATTTCATCGATAGTAACCTTGCGGTCATTATCTTGTCGTTCGAGTAATCGCTTATGGCGAACTTTAGTTGGCACGAATACATAGGCAAGCTTATAGTCGTCAAAGTTTTTGGCATAATGATGATTGTCCTCAACCTTGCGAATTCCCTCAATTACCACATCCTTACCTTCTTCCAGATACTTCTCAACTTTACTAGCTATTCTTTTGCCGATAGCATCCGGGCCCTCCTTGGCATAGATATCCAAGCTTACGTCTGTCTGATTCTTGCTCGTCAGTGCCAATCCGCGCTTACGACACTCCTCTCGGATAATATCGCCGCCGCCGATAGAGACGTAGTTATGTTCCTTTAGGATATCGGCAAGATAATTCTTGCCAGCACCTGGCATAGCCACAAAACCACGAACTTTTCCTCTTATTTTTTTCTTTTCCGTAGACATCGCTTTCGCATTGTAACGAGCAAAAGACCGGGTGGCAAGAAGCTGGTATTTCGTTAGAAAAACTGGCCTTGACTTGTACGGTATTTGTTCGGCATAGTGAATATATGAAGAGCGAGGTAGTCGAACGAGTTTCGGAGCCAATAAGAGTACTAGCTAGCTTTTCCGAGAGCGCCATTAAAATTCATTTCTTTCACTGGCGTGAACGGATCTACAAGATAGAAAGGATGAACTTGTTCCATATCGAAAGAAACGGCGATACTAAACTTTATCGCTTTGCCGTCTCGGTTAAGGGCAACTCCTACGAATTATCCTACAACCCTATTAATCTGGAGTGGCGACTAGAAGAAGTGGTTTCGCTGTAATGAACAAGATTGTCCTGCAGATATCCGCCGCTTCGCTCCGGCATATGCAAGATGAATAAAGTCGTCTTGCATATTGATGCCAACTCTTACTACGCCTCGTTAGAGCAACAAGCTTATCCAAACCTGCGTGGCAAACCAGTCGGTGTCGCCGGTAAAGGTAGGGGAGAGCGTACGGTTGTTGTCGGGGCCTCGATCGAGGCTAAGAAACTCGGCGTCAAAACTGCCATGGGCGCCTGGGAAGCCAGAAAAATCTGTCCAGAGATTATTATTATCCCGGCTAACTACGATCGTTACAGCTTCGTTAGCAAAAGAATATTTAGCATGCTCGAACGCTTCAGTCCAAAGGTGGAGGTTTTCTCGATCGACGAAGCTTTTGTGGAGCTACCGAATAATGCTACTTGGGACGACGCGGTGGCGATCGCTCAACAGATGAAGCGCCTAATCAGAAAACAGATAGGGGAGTGGGTAACCTGCTCGATCGGCATCTCTTACGGCAAGACCCTGGCTAAGCTCGCCAGCGAGCTAAAGAAGCCTGACGGCCTAACAGTGATAAGACCAGAGGATTTCACCGCTATCGCCAAGATAACCCCTATAGAAGAGCTCTGTGGTATCGGCTATCGTATCGGGCCACGCCTCAATCAGATGGGCGTTTTTACCATCGCCGAGCTGGGGGCAATTCCGAAGAAGATGCTGATCGAAGCTTTCGGTGATTTTACGGGTAGTTGGCTGCATAACATCGGTAACGGTATCGATAATAATCTAGTTCATTCGTTCCGCGACCTGCCACAAGAGAAATCAATTAGCCACAACTACACCCTGCCCAAAGACCTCTCTTCGATGGAGGATGTTAAGAAAGCCATTCTGCTTTTATCCGAACGGGTTGGAGTCCGGTTGCGAAAGAAAAACCTAGTCGGTCGGACAGTTTCGGTTTACCTTCGGTTCAGCGATCACACCGGCTGGGGCGAGCGCCACACCCAGAAAGAGTATATCTTCGACGGTTTACAGATATATCAAGCCACTCTGCCAGCTTTAGAGAAGCTGCCGTACAATAAGCCTGTGCGATTTATCGGCGTCTGCATCTCGGAGCTATCTCAAGCTGTTAATATTACCGAGCCGTTATTCGAGATCGACCGTAAGTACAAAGGCTTAATCAAGGCCGTTGACAAGATCAACGTCCGTTACGGTGAGTTTACGGTTCATCGCGGCGCCCTAGCCAACATTCGTCATCGAATCTTTAGCCTACCTGACGGCCGCAACAAAAGACTCTATACACCGAGCTCCAGCCCCTTTCTAAAACGACCAATTTAGGGTAAAATATCCTCATTCAATCCGACGGAGGAACATTAAGTTGAACAAAACATCAGTTAGGGGACTGTTTGAGTCTATCGTCTGCGTGGTCATACTTCACCCGACCGAGCGCAAGGTGCTGACTGTCAAAATGAAGCCATCAAGAGATCTACTCGAGGAGCTAAGGAGCCAGCTCTCGGACGCTGAAGAGCGTCATTTCCCTGGAATGGGGTACGGGGCATCTGAAGGATCGGACGTCGCCGTACATCGATGCGTCAGGCAGAAGCTGGGCGCGGAGATCGATGTCTTGGAAAGATTCTATCTCGATGACCGAAAGGACATTATCAGCGAAGAGGAGGGTGGCGGTACACGGCACGTAGCTATGTGGTGGTATTTGGCTCGACTGCGTGATGGTAGCTCCATAAACATCCCAATGTCCGACCGCAACGACATACAGCCTGGCAGCGAAATGTGGTCAACTCTTGCCGAGATCGTCCAGCACGAAGAGGAGTGCGGCATTAAGGGCGTTGCTTGGCAGCGCACCCCAGTCGACGAACTATGGCGGTCTCTTCCGGACACTTTCGATAGACTTGGCTATACAGCTAGCTAGCTGTCTCGACCTCAACCAGCCCGTTTTTGCACATCAGTGCGAAGCGGGCTATTTTTTTGTACAAACACCCCTTGACGTGTACGGTTTTTGTTCGCTATGGTATACAAAAGGAGAAACATGCTAACACCCAAACAAAAGCAAATTTTAGAGTTTATAGAAAAGTTCGTTGAAGAGAACGACTACAGCCCAAGTTACCGCGAGATCGCCGAAAACTTCGGTTTTAGCTCGGTGGCAACCGTAGCCGAACACGTCGATAACCTAAAGAACAAAGGCTATCTCTCGCACGACGAGACCGGCTATCGCTCGCTTAAAGTTGTGGGTGTAGAGATCGATCGCGAAGGCAGCTTGTTTGATGGCTTTAGTATTCCGTTAATGGGTGCCATTCAGGCCGGTAAACCGATCGAGGCTATTCGCACCAGCGAATCTTTAGAGATCCCGCGCGACATGATGGGCAAGAGTGTTTTCGCCTTGCGCGTGAAAGGCGACTCGATGATCGAGGACGCTATTATGGAAGGCGACTACGTGGTTGTTGAGCCGTGCCAAACACCAAAGAACGGCGACATTGTGGTAGCGCTGATCAATAAAGACGAAGTAACTCTAAAACGATTTTATCGTGAGAAAGACTATATTCGCCTGCAACCAGCCAATAAAAAATACCAACCAATTCGAGTTAAAAAAGTTATCATTCAGGGTCGAGTTAGGGGAGTAATTAGGAAGTTTCAAGGATAAGAGAAAAGGAGCTTCTCGTGTTTGCATTGCTGCGAACTTGAGATAGCTCCTTATTGGGTGGCACTGTTGTGTATTTTTCGTAACACTTCAGCGCCTAATTAGGCGCGCACACTGTGTGTAGGACCGACGTACAAGCAAGATCGATAATCGATCAGCTTTGACACTGAAGCTTGTATCCCTCGCCTAATCCACATGAATCAATGTACGAGAACGTACCCCGAAGTCACACTAGGTGTCCAACGACAACGCACGTTACCTTGCGTATATTTTGCTCTATTTTATAACATAGGTCAATACTTTTTTGATATTTTAAAATTCTTTCTCTTGTTTTTTCTACTCGAGGTATGATATATGTCAAACATGGCCAGAATAGATAAACGCAAACTGTTTTTGTTTGGGAAGTACTCTCTGGCCTTATTGCCCCCAAAAAAATGGCTAACTGAAATCGGCGTAAAGCAAGGCGATTTGGTTCAGCTAGAATTCGACCGAAAACGAAAAAGAATTGTCTTGCGGATGGATGGTCAGGATAAAGAAATCAAGCCACCAGTCATAGCAAAGGAAGAGATAACCCACGACGAACCTGAGAAAGACTCCGAAGATTGGCAGTCAATTCCCGAAATCTAACATTGTGCAGTTTCACGCCAGTGGAGTAGTATTAAATTATGGCTAACTACAACAACCAGAGAGTGGGGGTTTTCATCGATGTGCAAAATCTCTACCACAGCGCTCGTGCTATCTATAATGGAAGTGTCAATTTTGCCCGCGTTTTAGAAACGGCTACGGCCAATCGTCAGCTTATTAGGGCTTTAGCATACGTGATCAAGTCCGAGGCTCCAAAGGAGCAAGGTTTTTTTGATGCCCTTACTAAGACTGGTTTAGAGATTGTTTCAAAAGATATTCAGGTATTCGGCGACGGAAGCAAAAAGGGGGACTGGGACGTGGGTATTGCCGTTGATGCAATTAAAATCGCTGACCGCATCGATGTGGTTGTATTAGTCACTGGTGACGGCGACTTTTCGCCATTGGTCCGCTACCTGCACGAGAATAAGGGCTGCCGAGTAGAGGGTATCTCATTCGGTAAAAGTACCAGCGCCAAACTCCTAGAAGAGCTCGACCAACATACCGACATGGACCAAAACGTAAGTCATTTTGTATTTAAGAGCAGAACATAAATGTTAAAAGCGAGGGGACTAAGTTACGAAAAACTATCTGGCGGCTTAACCGATATTAACCTAGACGTTGATAAGGGAGAAGTTTTAGTTTTAGTCGGCCCAAACGGTTGTGGTAAATCGCTAATAATAGAAAGATTAGCCGACCCAGATTCCGAGTACTCCGGTAGCATTTCTGCTTATCATTTCCAGAGTCGCAGCGATGCGGAAAAATATCGCTCTCAAATCGGCTATTTACCCCAAAGCTTTCTACCACCTCTTCATTTAACGGGCTATGAATACCTAGATATTATTGGGGCGCTTTATTACTTGGAGCCAAGCTCAAGAACTGAAAAAATAATCGGGCTAGCCAAAAACCTTAACTGCAGCCGCGGACTTTATACCGTTATGGAAAGAGTTAGCTTGGCCACTCGTCAGCGAATTGGCTTAATCGCCACACTTTTGGCAGAGCCGCCGATACTGCTTTGGGACGAACCACTTCAATACTTAGATAGTCACGGCCAGAGTGTTGCCTTAGATCAACTTAATAGACATATCGGCAACAATGGTTGCGCAGTAATCGCCACAAACGATCTGCTATTCGCCGAACAAATTGGAAATTATTTCTGCATTATTGATGAAGGCCGAATTATTGCTGAAGGCACTTTAGGCGAATTAACTCACCAAGCTCAATCAAAGAAAGACCTTACCGATATCTATCATCGGCTCTTAAGGAAGTGATGCTGAGTAGATACTTAACGCTCACCTTTGGGCGGAAGATCGAAAAGCTCGGCTGGAGCGGGTTTTGGCTCGGAGTAATTGTGCTTATTATCGGTCTAATCGTTGGTAGTATCTTCTGGATCTTGGGCCTTGCCGGTATTAATCAAATCTATTTACTGGGTATATTTGTATTTCTGGCCTTTGCCTACGGCACTTGGTTAGGCTTACGCTATATCGATACTCATCGGCCAACAGGACTGGGTTTTATCAATAAAGACGGTTGGCTTTGGTTAGGGCTGGCTAAGGGAATCGGACTTGGCCTATTACTTGCCACTATTACCGTGGTGCCATATTACGGCTCAATTTATTACTACTACGGCTCGGGAAGTATCTGGATCGACAAAATATTTGTATTAATTGTCTACACCGCGTTTCTTTCAGTTTCACTTGTCTCAACATTAATTGCCTTAATAGTTAGAAGGGCATCAAAAAATGCTTTAGTTCGACTAACAATACTAATTCTAGTTGCCTTCACTGTTTCGATGGTTATTCTAACCAAATATAGCTTCTTTAGTCGAATAGAGATCGACCTATTCTTAGCACCGTCCACGAACATTTTCTTGCCATTTATTCTGTTGCTCACTAGTGTTTGCGCCATTGCGGTAACCGGAATCGAACTAATATTTAATGCTACTGCCTTAACCAGCAATGAAAGTCGAAAATTCTGGAATGCCGCTGGCCACCTGCGATTATTTAAATATGTAAAAAGTCCGTTCGTGGCCAGCATAATACTAAACTGGCTTTATTATCTGCGATCGGCGTATTTTCAAAGAAGAATTTTAGCAATACTGGTAGCCTTTTTGTTTTACCCGTTCGTAGCCGACTTTCTATTACTAAATGAAGGGAAGGTTCTCGTTGGCGGGCTAGTTGTCTTTACCTGGCTAATTACATTTGTTCTTGCCGTAACGGCCGGACGGGCAGCGGAAGGGGAGTTGCAGTACTTCAAGAAACTTCCTCAGAGTAAAAAGATTAGACCCTTGTCGAATATCTTCGCCTCTGCCATTCTATTGCTAGTATTAATTACCATATTTCTTGGCTTGATAGGCAAATCTATTAGCTGGCCACAGGCGATATTTGTTGCCATTTTTGCTTTGGGTGCTCACCTAGTATTTTTCTATACCGGCCTAAACGCTGAGAGTTTAGCCTTAACTAAAAATGTTAACCCCCACGACAGCAGCCGAATGTTAATTTTGGGCTCCCTTATCTCGTTAGTGCTTGTAATTGTCGCCTTGGCTTTTTACGGAACGGTTTCACTTTTTGCAACAGAATTAATTATTGCCCTTTGGGCAGCTGCCGGTTGTTTCCTGATGTTGAGAGTAAATTACTACATTCGAGCTCGCTCTTAACCGGTATTACTGGTAAAATTTTGGCAAATGGCCAACTTAAATATTCCAGAATGGCTGAAAAAACTTGGTGAAGACTTTAAGGAAAGTGGCTTCGAGCTATCTATAGTTGGTGGCGCCATCAGAAACCAATTATTGAACTTGCCGGTAAAGGAATGGGATTTAACTACTAATGCCCGGCCAGATAAAATTGAGCAAATAATTCGCAGTTTTGGCTGTAAAAAAATCGGTACAATCGGTAAACGCTTTGGAACCATAACCGGCGAATTTAACAGTGAGCCAATCGAAGTAACCACTTATCGAAGTGAGGACTATTCCATAGATTCCAGAAAACCGATAGTGGAATTTGGCAGTAGTTTAGAAGAAGATCTGGCACGACGCGATTTTACCGTTAACGCTATCGCTTACGATTTGGAAAAAAATAAACTTATCGATCCTTACGACGGCCAAGGCGATATTGAAGATAAAATTATCCGCAGCGTCGGCGATGCCAGAGACAGGTTCAATGAAGACCCGCTAAGAATGCTCCGTGCTATTCGTTTTATGGTGCAGTTAAATTTTGAGATCGAACCAGAAACACTTGGCGGAATTAAAGTTGAGAAAGAACGATTTGCTATATTATCGTCCGAGCGGGTAGCGGGGGAGATGGATAAAATTTTACTCGCCAGTAAACCTAGTAGGGCCATTGAAGTCATGGTCGAAACCGGCTTAATAAACTACATTCTGCCCGAGCTTTTGCCGTCAATAAATATTGAATTCGAAGCCCACCAACATAAAGATATCTATCACCACATTTTGCAGGTTCTAGACCAAACACCACCCATAATTGAGCTGAGGTGGTGCGCCTTGCTTCACGATATTGCTAAACCACAAACCAGACGACGAGTTGGCAACGAGTGGCACTTTTTAGGCCACGAGAACGTTGGCTCCCGAACCGCTAAAAACGTTTTGCGACGACTAAAATACTCTAACGAGTTCGTCGATTATGTCTCAAAACTAGTTTATCTGCATCAAAGAATTCCAAACGATGATGGCTTATGGACCGACGGTGCGGTACGTCGCTTTGTTCGAGACGCCGGCGAAACCTTGGATGATTTATTTGCTTTCGCCGAAGCCGACTCTACCGGCGGCAACCAGGTTAAACTAGCCAAATATAAAGCTGGCCGCGACAAACTGAAAGAACGTATTGCCAAGCTCGAAGAGGAAGCCGAGATCGCCAAAATAAAATCGCCGCTATCTGGTGAGGAGCTAATGGAGATGTTTCACCGTCCAGCCGGCGCATGGATTAAACCAATAAAAGAGAAATTATTGGAAATGGTTTTGGACGGAGAATTAAAGGAAGACGATAAAGAAAAAGCCGCCGAGATCGCTCGGCAGCTGGTTCGGGACAATCCCATTCAAACATAAATTACGTTGCAAGCATCCAAATCGTGCTTTTTGACTAGCGCCCTAAGCTTGTCGATCCAAGCTGCCTGGATTGCAACCTTATTACTAGTAGAATTCTCTAAATAAAAGTGGTCTCTACCAACTGCGCTATCCGATTCATTGTTGATAAACACTAAGTAGCCAAAGAAAAGTTGCTCGTTGTTTGTCTTGTTAATTAGCTGGACCTGAATCTTAGTTGTTTTAACCCCCGACTCGTTAGTGCCCATAATCTTTCCTCCAATGGAACTCAATTCCGTGAGGTAATTTTAACTTTAATAGTAAGCCGAGTCCAGACTTGGCAAGCTAAATATTATCCCGTAACGTTAAATTATGGATATAAATTTACAGTCTGTTACGCCGCCAACAGTTAGTTCGTTAAAAAAGCCTAATAAAATTAAAGATTTCTTCAGTAAGTATCGAAAAGTATTTTATATTGCTATTCCGGTGGTAATTATCGGGATTGGCGCCGTTGTGTGGGTAATGTATACGCCAAAAACCCAGACCACAAATACAACCAACGACACTACAACAACCGCCACACCACAACCAACAACTGTTGCCGATGCCTTAACGGGTGCGATGGTTGACTCGGCCACCGCCGCCAAACCAGTAACGGCCGTGATGATCGAGAACTCCACTGACGCCCGTCCACAATCAGGCTTAAGCCAGGCGGGAGTTGTTTATGAAGCTATCGCCGAGGGTGGAATTACTCGTTTTATGGCAATCTTCCAACAGCCTTACCCAGCTGTTATCGGACCAGTTAGAAGCCTACGACCATATTATTTGGACTGGGCAACAGAATACGACATTCCCGCAGTTCACGCCGGTGGTTCGCAACCAGCTTTGGCCAAAATCGGCCCGTCAGGCTTAAAGAACGTCGATGCCTTGGTGTATGGGACAAGTTATTTCTATCGTGCTACCGATCGGGTTGCTCCACACAATCTCTATACCAAAACCGATATGCTGGCCAATTTACTTGCCACGCTGAAATTCAATACCGCCCCAACCTTCAAAGGCTTAACCAGAAAAGCCGACGCTCCTGTTGCAACACCTACTCATACTAAAATCGATATCAATTTTGGCTCAACTTCGTATAATATTGAGTACCAATACGATGCCACAACCAATTCATATAAAAGATTAAATGCCGGCGTTGCTAGCATCGACCGAAACACTAGCGCTCAAATTACCGTAAAGAATGTTGTTGTATTAGCAATCCCAGTTACTTACGGGACTCAGCCAGACGGCAAACCAGAAACAATCTATGCCCTAAATGGCACAGGCAAAGCTTATATATTCATCGACGGAGACGCGATTGTTGGCACCTGGAGCAAGGCATCCGATAAAGCCCCAACTCAAATCCTTGATTCAACAGGTGCACCGGTTAAATTTAACGTCGGGAATACTTGGTACGAAGCAATCCCTGCCGGCAACGCCGTAACCTACTAGGAAAACAAAAACCCCGCCACGAGGGCGGGGAATCTGTCTTACAATGGTTTTACCCACTGTAAGAGTTCGCAATACCTAACACTTTGTTCACGTACGCCATCGAGTGGTTGTAGTGAAGCAAGGCTTGTGTAACGTTTCCTGAAGAGGCACCGTTAGAGGCAAGCAACTTAGCCGCACCGAAGAGACAGTCGGAAGCATTATAAATGCTTGCCGTACCGTTTCCGTCACCGTCGTAAGCGTAACTACGCCATGTTGAAGGCAAGAACTGACACGGACCAACGGCACCAGCGTAAGAGCTACGACTGGTAGACCAGGTTTGACCCGACTCAACTTGCCAGACAGCTGCAAGGACCTTCCAGTCGATACCGAAAGTTCCGGCAGCCTTTTTCACCCAAGCTTGCTTCTCAGCAGCTGAAGGCTCAATACTTGAAGCGACAACAGTTACAGTAGCGGCCTTTTTAGCAGCTAAAGCCTGTTTTGCCTGATCAAGCTGGTATTGGGATTGGGTGATCTGAATATTCACCTTCGGTGAGTTGACCGAGACAATCTCTGGTGTTAAAGCCGTGAGACTACCTACGAGAACAACATCTCCGCTATTCGCTTGGGCCTGGGTATTTCCCAGTGAAAGCGTATACGACATCACCATTACCGCAACGAGCGTAATTTTAATTAGGTTTAAAGTGTTAATGTTGCGCTTGTACGAACGCTTAAGGCGTTTGTACACCCTCCCTGACACGTCGTTAAGACGAATAGGGGACATATTATTCTCCTTTTGTTTCCTGCTTTTTTACGGCAGTCTTCCTGGTTACGCTTCATGCACAAGTTGCCCTGTGACTAATAAGCTGCCACCAGCCAAGGCTGGTGTTTTTGCCATGCGGCTATGCCGTTGGCAAAACACTAAAGGCAGCTTTTCAAGTAAATCTTTGTTCCAGCAAAGCTGGAATTTACTTGATAAAAAAGCTTCCCGTTGGAAGTGGAAGCAGTATACCTGTTAAGCTAGTTTCTGTCAAGGCTATTGAGGGTATTTTCTGCTACAATCTGGGAATGGAAGATTGCTTGTTTTGCAAGATAATTAAGGAAGAAATACCGTCTGAACAGATTTTAGAGACTAGTAACTACGTGGCATTTAAGGATATTCACCCAAAAGCCCCAGTTCATGTATTAATAGTGCCAAAACGCCATGTGGAAAAACCAGAAGAACTAAGACCGGAGGAGATCTCTGATATGCTTAACGGCAGCGAAGAAATTGCCCAAATATTAGGCGTAAAAGATTCTGGTTATAGACTGCTTTTTAACGTCGGCAAACACGCCGGCCAAGAGGTTGACCACGTCCACATGCACCTAATTGGTGGTACGCCATCAAAAGGCATGTATTAGCCCTTTGAATTTATCCACATTTCGTGCTAAAATTTAGTTAATTATGTCAGAACACTATTCAAGAGATAGAGAGCGCGAAGGCGCACCAGTAGAAGTCGTTTTACGACGCTTTTTCCGTGACGTCCAGCAATCCGACATCATGACCGAGATCAAAGCTCGTAAAGAGTTTGTTAAAGGTCCAAGCCGCAACGCCCGCCGCAAGGCAGCCCAGGGTAAAGCCGTTCGCCGCAAAGCTAAACGCGGTTACTAATATGACTCTAACCGAGAGAATCGAGGGGGATCTAGTCTCGGCAATGAAAAACTCGGACGAACTTCGCCGAGATACTTTACGTTTAGTTAAAAGCGCTCTGAAAAACCAATCAATCGAAGCCGGTCATGACCTTAGTGATGAGGAGGCAGCCACAATCATTGCCCGCGAGGTTAAAAAACGTAAAGAATCTATCGAAGCTTACAATCAAGTCGACAAACCAGAACTAGCTGAACAAGAACAGAAAGAGATCGATGTCCTCTTAGATTATCTTCCGGAACAGATGGACGAAGCCCAAATCAAAGAAATTGTGGATAAGTACTTCGAAACCAACCCTAAAGACATCACCAAGATGGGACAGACCATAGGCGCCCTTTCGCCACAGTTCAAAGGCAAAGCCGACATGGCTATTGTTTCAAAAATTGTTCGAGAAGCCTTCCAAAATTAAGAATGTCCGGTGTAATTTTAGATTTCACCGACACCACCAATTCCGACATTAAAGCAGACAAAGTTCAAGAACATCTTGAGCTTATCTTGCGACGCCTACCAGTCGTTGGTACAGTTAATGTAGAGATAAATCTAGCGAAGGATCCAACGATACAGAAGTTAAATGCAAAATATCTAAAGAAAGATCAGCCAACAGACGTGCTGAGTTTTGCTAACCCAGAGTACTCCAAGAACTCCGAGTCGCCTTTAGGGGCTGTAATTATATCTGTTGACACCGCCGCCAAACAAGCAGATTCAGCCGGAATTTCCTTACAAGAAGAAGTAAATATGCTTGCCGGTCACGGCTTACTCCACTTATTGGGGTATAATCATTCATGATGAACACGGAGGGTAATGGCGAAAGATAACCTATTAGTTGGCTTAGACATCGGCACTGCCAAGATCGCTGTTTGTGTGGGTACTGTTACCGAAGATGGCGTCCACATTATTGGTTTGGCTGCCGTACCACACTCCGGCTTACGTAAAGGTGTTATTACCGACCCAGAAGAGACTGTCAGCGCTATATCGCATGTTTTGGAAGAAGCCGAACGTATGGCTGGAACTAATATTACCCATACTTATGTTTCAATATCTGGCGCCCAAATTGAATCCCAGCAAGCTAAAGGAGTTGTTGCTATTTCTCGCCCGACCGGCGAAGTTGACCCAGCTGACGTTGAACGAGTGATTGAAGCTGCCAGAACTTCAACCCTACCTCAAAACAGAGAGTTAGTTCATATTTTTCCACAGCGTTTCTTGTTAGATGGCCAAGAGGAGGTCCGCGACCCAGTTGGGATGAACGGTATCCGTCTTGAGCTCGATGCTCTTATTATAAGTAGCTCTGCTGCCGCTATCCGTAATTTGGTTAAAGTTGTTAACCAAGCCGGTTTAGAGATAGATGGCCTTGTTTTTGCTCCGCTAGCTGCCGCCAAAGCCGTTACCACCAAAAAACAGCGCGAAAGCGGTGTTATTTTAATAGATTTCGGCAGCGGCTCCACTAATATGGTTGTCTACGAAGAAGGTCAGCTACTCCACGCCGCTTGTTTACCGATCGGTTCGATGCATATAACCAACGACATCGCCATCGGATTGCGCACCAACCTAGACGTTGCCGAGATGATTAAAGATAAATACGGTATCGCTGATCCAACCAAAATTAGAGAAGGGGAGATGATTAATCTTTCCAACCTAGATCCAGCTGAAAGCGAAAAGGTTTCTCGCAAGCACGTAGCCGAGATTATCGAAGCCAGAATCTCGGAAATATTTCAATTAATTAAAGAAGAGTTGCAAAACATTGGGAAAGATGGTTTATTACCAGCAGGAGCAATTTTCACTGGTGGTGGTAGTGAGCTCGAGGGCTTAACCGAATTAGCCCGAGCCCAGCTTCGTTTACCTGCATCGGTGGGGTATCCGGTAGCACCACTTTCGGGAATCATTGACAAGATTGATAGTCCGATATACGCTACCAGCGTCGGACTTGTGCTCTGGGCAGTGGAAGAGACTGGCGACAAAAACGCACCTTGGCGAATGGAGTTTGGAAAATTTGGAGGGGTAATTGACCGATTCCGCGGGTTTTTGAAGAATTTTACAAATTAATTACTTACTTAAATTTCAATGGATAGAGAAAGTTTAGACACTTTTGCAAATATTAAAGTTTGTGGCGTTGGCGGTTCCGGTGGGAACGCAATTGCCCGAATGATAGCCGCTCGAGTTCGTGGAGTGGAGTTTATTGCTATCAACACAGACGCGCAGGCTTTAATGAATAACCCAGCGCCGATTAAGGTTCAAATCGGCAAAGAAACCACTCGTGGTTTGGGTGCCGGTGCCGACACTGAAGTTGGAAGAAAGAGTGCCGAAGAGAATAAAGACGAGATCTACGAAGTGCTTAAAGGCGCAGATATGGTCTTTGTTACTTTCGGTGGTGGTGGCGGTACCGGAACTGGTGCAGCACCAATGGTCGCCCAAATCGCCAAAGAACTTGGCGCCCTAACTATCGGCGTCGTTACCAAACCATTCAGCTTTGAAGGCTTGCGCCGACGCAAGATCGCCGATTTGGGTATCGAAGATCTACGTGACAAAGTTGACACCCTTATTACCCTTCCAAACGACCGACTACTTCAGGTAATCGACAAGAAAACCAGTTTCTCAGATGCCTTTGGTATCGTTGATGATATCTTGCGCCAAGGTGTGCAAGGAATTTCTGACGCCATCGTGGTACCAATGCTTATTAATGTAGACTTTGCTGACGTTCGAACTATTATGCAAGATGCCGGCTCAGCTCTGATGGGAATTGGCCGCGCTTCCGGCGAGAACCGTGCCATTGAAGCTGCCCGCCAAGCAATCGATTCACCACTTCTCGAACTCTCAATCGATGGCGCCATGGGGATTTTATTCACCATCGCTGGCGGTCCAGACATGACTATGTATGAGATTGAAGAAGCCTCAAAAGCTATTACCGAAGCGGCACATCCAGAAGCTAATATTATCTTTGGAGCAGGTGTGGACGAAGCTATGAGTGGCGAGATTAAAATTACTGTTATTGCTACCGGCTTTGAAACTGAACTACCAAAACCACCTGCCAAACGCCGACCAGGAATTGGTGAAGAGAGTAGCAGTTACGGCTCACCGCTAGGTCATTCTCCACAGCAAGGAGTACCAAGCATCCCGTTCTTCGGCAACAATAATCCACAGCCGTATCAGCCAGAACCAGAGAGCACTCCACAGCCGTTCTTCCGCAGGGATCGTGCAGCTGCCCCAACACCAGAGCCAGAGCTGCCAGCCGTCCAGCCAAGACGCGCCCGGGAGGATTTTTTCAGCCCAAATAAAAAGATCGAACCAAAAGAAGAACCAAAACGCCCAGCCGCCGGCAACGACGATGACGACGAGTTCGACGTACCCGCTTTCATTCGGAGGAAGCTTCGCTAGAAGCGAACGACGAATCGACCCAAGGGGGAGATACGCCGCAAACTGAGATAGATTAATATTTTAGATGGTATATTTGCAGCAAGTGATTGCTGCTATTTCGGTTTTTGTACGGTTTACCATTGATTTATAGTTCGGTTTTAGTCAGTAGTAGTATATATCTTGACAGCTTCACGGTGCGATGTGATAGGGTAGCAATTACATAGAGCTGGACAATATTTCATCAATTAACTAACTAACAGGAGGGTTTACCGCATGGCAAAAGACAAAAACGACGATATTAGTAATATTGTTCTACAACCGGTTGAAATCTCAGTAAATTTTGACCCCAAAGAAAAAAACGGTAAGTCACCAGACAAAAACCAAAAGAATATGAAACCAGGCCTGACTATTAGTCGTCGTTTTACTAAAGAAGGCGAAGATGTCTTTAAAGATATCGTTTGGGATAAACGCGTCTCGTTAATTACCGATGAAAAAGGCAATGTTATATCACAGATCAAAGATATTGAAGTACCAAATTTCTGGACTCAACTTGCCACTGACATATTAGCTTACAAATATCTGCGCAAAGCCGGTCTGAAAACCGAGGCTGGCCGCGAGACCAGCGCCAAACAGGCAGTTTATCGTATCGCTCACACAATGGCCGATTTTGGCGAGAAGTTCGGTTACTTCGCCAGCAAAGCCGATCGTCAGACTTACGAAGACGAACTGCTACATATATTAATCAATCAAAAAGCTGCCTTTAACTCGCCAGTCTGGTTCAACTGTGGTCTATACCATCAGTACGGTATCGAAGGCACGAGCGGCTCTTTTTATTGGGACTTCAAAGCAGAAAAAGTGCTTGAGTCTAATAATGCCTACCGCAATCCACAGTGCTCGGCTTGTTTTATTCTTTCGGTCCAAGATTCGCTATCAGGAATCTTTGAATCGATTAAAACTGAATCACGTATCTTCAAGTACGGCTCTGGCGCCGGTGCCAACTTCTCGAACTTGCGCAGTAAATATGAGCGTCTCAGTGGTGGGGGAACAAGTAGCGGCTTAATCAGCTTCCTACGTGTCTTCGACCGTGCTGCCGATTCTGTTAAATCCGGTGGCACCACTAGACGAGCCGCCAAGATGGTGGTGGTCAATATCGACCACCCAGAGGTCGTCGATTTTATCGATTGGAAGATCAAAGAAGAGAAAAAAGCCCAAGCTCTAATTGCCGCTGGCTACGATGCCGACTTTAACGGCGAGGCTTATCACACCGTCTCCGGACAGAACGCCAACAATTCAGTTCGTGTTACCGATGAATTTATGAATGCCTACGAGAACGATGGTGAGTGGTCAACCAAAATGCACACGACCGGCGAGGTCCACCAGACCTACAAAGCTCGCGAGCTTATGGACAAAATCGCCCAGGCCGCTTGGAGCTGTGCCGACCCAGGTTTACAGTTTGATACCACGATTAACGATATGCACACCTGCCCGAACACCGCCCGAATCAATGCCTCAAACCCATGTTCGGAGTATATGTTCCTCGATGACTCTGCTTGTAATTTAGCCTCAATCAATCTGGCAAAATACTTGAACGAAGATGGTAGCTTCGATATCGCTGGTTACCGCCATGCCTGCCGAATAATGCTTATTAGCCAAGAGATAGCTGTTGACTTGTCGTCATACCCAACCGACCCAATCACCAAGAATAGCCACGACTACCGACCGCTGGGCTTGGGCTACGCCAACCTTGGCGCAACCTTAATGCTTATGGGCGTGCCTTACGACTCGCCAGAAGGAACAGCTATCGGTGGAGCCCTAACTGCCATCATGTGTGGCCATGCCTACAAGACCTCGGCCGAGTTGGCTGCTGTTAAAGGACCATTCAACGGTTTTGTTAAAAACCGCGCCCCAATGCTTAATGTTATGAAAAAGCACCGCTCGGCTGCTTACCGCATCGAAGAAAAGCACTGTCCAGAGCCATTACTTGAAGCTGCCCACCAAGACTGGGACGAAGCTGTCGCCCTGGGCGAACAGTTTGGTTACCGCAACTCACAGACAACTGTTTTGGCTCCAACCGGCACCATTGGCCTCTTAATGGACTGTGACACTACCGGTATAGAACCAGACTTCGCCTTAGTTAAATTCAAGAAATTAGCCGGCGGCGGTTCTATGAAAATCGTTAACAACGGTGTTCGCCGTGCCTTAAAAAATCTTGGTTACACCGAGCAGGAACAGCAAGACATTATTACCCACGCCATTGGAACTGGAACACTTAATAATGGCACTCCAGTTAATAAAGATACCTTACTTAAAAAAGGCCTAACCGAAGAAGAAGTGGCCGCAGTGGAAAAGGTTCTACCAAACGCTTTTGATATGACCTACGTCTTTAATCGCTACACTATCGGCGACGCTGCCTTTGAGCGCCTGGAAATAAGCAAAGACGAAGAGGCCTTGCCATCGTTCTCACTCTTAAAGAAACTTGGTTTTACCGACTTCGAGATTAACGAGAGTAACGAAAAAATCTGTGGCACCCAGACAACTGAAGGCGCACCACATCTTAAGAAAGAGCATTACGCCGTCTTCGACTGTGCTAACAAATGTGGCAATAACGGCACACGTTACATCGAGCCAATGGGCCATGTTCGTATGATGGCCGCTGCTCAGCCGTTCATCTCTGGTGCTATCTCTAAAACCATCAACATGCCAAACGACGCTACCGTCGAGGATGTTAAAAATGTCTACATCCAATCTTGGAAACTCGGCCTAAAAGCATTGGCACTTTACCGTGATGGCTCAAAATCTAGCCAGCCGCTTAACACCAAAAAGGAAGCCGCTGACGACAAAGCCACCGAGGAAAAAGTTCAGGTTGTATACGAGACTCGCCGCAAACGCCTACCAGACGAACGCAAAGCTATTACTCATAAATTTAGTATCGCTGGCCACGAGGGTTATATCACCACCGGTCTTTACGAAAACGGTCAGCCAGGCGAGATCTTCATCACCATGGCCAAGCAGGGGAGTATGATCAGCGGAATTATGGATTCTTGGGCTCTGATGTTTTCTTTGTCGCTTCAGTACGGCATTCCACTGTCGGTCTTGGTAACTAAGCTAATTAATCAGCACTACGAGCCGTATGGTTTTACCACCAATCCACAGATTAGAATTGCCAAGTCATTTACCGACTACGTTGCTCGCTATATGGCAATTAAATTCCTAAGCCCCGAGGAACAGCTCGAGCTGGGGATTAAGGTATCTAAAGACGCTGCTGCCAGCGAACAATCTAAGCTTGACCTAACCGAGGCGCCAAAAAAGCCTGAAACCGTTGAGGTAGAAGTTAGCCCAGCTCAAGCAACACTACTAGTGGAAGAAGATGATAATAGTATGCCAAAGCAGCCAACCGTTCAGAGCGATGCACCACCATGCCCAAACTGTGGCTCAATGACCACCAAGACCGGCACCTGCTACACTTGCTTGTCTTGCGGCTCAACTACGGGGGGATGTAGCTAAAAACATTAGCAGTTTTAATCGCACCATTTTTGTAGGGAGCCAGGGGCCTTTTTGCGAGCCGGCCCCTAGGCCCCTACGACCCCTTACCCCGAAACGCCCCTAGACGGGACTTGGAGAAAATTCTGCAAAAATTTTTAACATTGAACTGACGGCCAACAAAAATTTTTGGGAATTTTCGTACAGACAATATCCATATAAACAGTGCTAAAATAACAAATATGAAAACTATCAAGAAAAAAGCTTGGCCAGAATATTTTCAAGCAATTAGGGATGGCGTAAAAACCTATGACCTAAGACTAGCCGACTTTGATTGTAAAGCAGGAGACAAACTTGTTCTAGAAGAATGGGATCCAGAAACAAAAAGTTACACCGGGAGACAGATTGATAAAATAGTAACTTACGTCGGAAAGACAAAGGAACAAACTGCGTGGAGTAGTGAAGAAATCGAGAAATATGGGTTTCAAATAATTGCATTTAAAAATGGCTGAACACAAGGCGACAATCTACACTAAAGGTGGCGATAAGGGCGAGACTGGGTTGCCTGGTAAAAGACGTCTGCCGAAGAGAGATCAAATCTTTGAAGTCTTGGGCAACCTAGATCAAAGCAATGCCAGCATAGGCGTAGCAATATCACACCTATCAAAAGAAGATAAAGATGTAAGAACCTGGCTAAATCGCATTCAAAAAAATATCTTTGAGCTCGGTTCTTGTTTGGCTTGTGAGAATCCGGCCGACGCCGCCATTATTAAACGCTTGCCAAAAGAGACCGAGGAGATGGAACTCCAGATCGATTCTTGGGACAAGCAAATGCCTCCGTTAAAGAACTTTATTCTGCCTGGAGGCTCCACAGCCGGTTCGGCACTACATCTTTCAAGGACATTTGTTAGACAATCCGAACGGGCCTACCATAGGCTCGGGAACGAATATAAGCTCAAAGAAATTTCTATCTACATTAATCGGTTGTCGGATTTTATGTTTGAGATGGCCCGCTTTGTTAACCATTCTCACAAGCAAGTCGAACAGATTTGGCAGCAAGAAAAGTAGTTGTGAAAAGTTACAGTAATACCTCTTGACCGCCAGAGGTGATTTTGATATATTGTCAGCGTTAACATTTTATTTATTTGCGCACAAAAACACAGAGGTGTTTATGTGCCGTATCTCGTACCCCTCCCGTAGATACGGCACTAAATGTCCCTGTGTTTTTTGTTACTGCAGGGGTTTTAAAATCCCAAAATTTTGTTATTTTAATTACTGCATGCAAAAAGATCTAAAACCTTCCGCCGGGCTCTTAACCATCCTGGCCGTCATAAGTCGTTTTCTACCACACCCACCAAACTTTACCGCCGTTGGTGGTACAGCTTTGTTTGGTGGCTCAAAGTTATCTAGACCTCTAAACTACTTACTGCCAATTGGAATTATGCTCGTTACCGATTATTTCTTGGGCTTTCACAAGACCATGATTTACGTTTATGTATCGTTTATGATTGCCGTTTTTCTGGGCGAGAAAGTATTAAAAGGCAATCCGAGCGTTGCCAAAATCGGAGCAATTAGCCTAACTGGCTCAGTTATCTTTTTCCTAATTACCAACTTCGGCTCCTGGCAGGTTGGGGGACTATACCCACACACCGCCGCCGGATTGATGGAAAGCTACGTTATGGGTCTACCTTTCCTGAAATGGACTGTTTTGGGCGATATGGTTTACACGGTTGGCTTCTTTAAGGTTTACCAGCTGGTTGAAAATCGTAAGTTTTTAACCGCATTTGACAAGACCGTTAACGGCTGGCTATCCTAATTTAGACAAAGAAAGGAACTTATAAATGAGCGAAAATACTTCCGTAAAATTAATTGATTTCTGGGCAGCGTGGTGTGGACCTTGTAAAGCTATGAACCCTATTATCGAAGAGATTGAAAAAGAGTTTGAAGGTAAAATTACCGTTGAAAAATACGATGTCGATGCCGCCGAGAATCAGGCTGTTGTCGCCAAGTACCAAGTTATGGCCATGCCAACTTACTTCGTTGAAAAAGACGGCGAAGTTGTGGAACACTTCGTTGGCGCCCAAAGCAAAACTTCTTTAGTTAGCGCAATTAACAAGGCCTTGTCTTAAAGACTTGGGAAGGCTGCACAAACTTCGCAGCCGTGGTCGAACTCGTCGCGAGTGTGTGGAAAACTTTTTCGTTCTAAGATTTCTTTGAAAACTATTTCAATTTCTTTCTTTAATTCTTCGCGCTCTTCACGGGAGACTAGCAATGTTTCTGTTTTGAATTCCAGTTTATCGCCGATAAAATCTAGCGAGAATTCTGTGGCACGATAAGGAAATAGGGGATCAAGCTCAGTTAGAAGTGAGTAGAAGACAAGCTGCGTTTTGTAGTCGCCGTCACTATTTTTGGTATTACCGACTATCTCGTTCATGCTTGGTAGTTTAGAAACAGTTTTATAGTCAACTAAGCGAACAGATTTTGTTTGTGGATCTATTACATCCACCCGGTCGAATTTACCGGTTAGCCAAGCGTCTCCAAGCATTATTTTGTGGCCGGTAAGTAAAGATTCAACCTCAACAGGAATCTGCCATTTTTCTTTGTTTAAATCGTAATAGGCCGAAAGTACTAAAAGCCCTTGAGAAAGTACTCCTTCTTTTTGTTCGACGTAAGGTTGCTGATTCAAAGCCAGGCGGAAATAATCCAGTAGTTCGTTCTTGTTCGGTAAATATTTCTTTGCTTTAAATGCCCGGAAGAATAATTCCAAAGCTCGGTGAACAGCACTACCATAGACCAACGGAATTGTGGGCTCGGTCGGCAGGTTAAATATATATTTTAATAAATATTGTTTCGGACACTGTTTATAAGTTTTAAGTGCGCTGTAAGAGAACGGAATATTTTTAACCCGCTCACAAATATATTCCAGTTCGCGCTTAGCAATAGCGGAAGAGGGGACCGGGGTCAAAACTTTTTGATATTGTTTTTCTGCCTGGGCGGCTGTGACTTTTACCACTTTTTTATCCAGCGTTTCGCTAATCTCCGAGATGAATCGGCAAGGAAGAAGCTCTTTGCCGTCGCCATTGGTATCCGACATCGTTAAATAAAGATTCTTCTTTGCCCGAGTAAGGCCAACATAGAATACTCGGCGATCATCTTCGGCTGGATCGTCGTTCCAGTCTCGTAGGTCGACAATTGCACTAGGTAATTTAATAACGGAACGACTTTTGCGCTCGTTCCAGTTTTTCTCGTCGGTATTTGGCATAAAAACAGTTTCGAACTCTAGGCCCTTAGCGCCATGAACGGTGGAGACAAAGACACCTTCACGTTCCGGCAAGACACGGTTAATTGGAATTTGGATATTGTAACGATTTAATAACTCCAAATACTCTAAGAAGTCATTGAGCTTGGCGGCTGGGCGACGCATAGAAAATCGTTTTGCTTCATCTAGAAATGCGGAGATAAATTCCAAACCCTCAAGATGGTTTGGTCGCAGCCGAACTTGATCAAGAATTGTAGTGCTGTCAATTATTATTTCAAACAATTCCGTAAGCGAAGATTTCTGGGCAGTCTTATGGAGGCTAATAATTTGATTAGCAGCTGTTGCTGCTAATGCCCTATTTTGGCTTTTTAGTAATTCCGGAATTAATTTTTCGCCACGTTTTTTTGTATGCATAATTTCCAGCAGATCGATTAGCTCGGGAGCGTCGCTTAAAGCTCGTAAAGTTGGAATTGTGTACATATCGTAAAGAGGTTTATCGATGGCGTGGAGGATTGTAATTAATAATTGTATTTCCGGCTCAAATATTAAATTGGAAGTTAAGGCGCCACTGACCATTAAACCGCTTTTTTCCGCTAGCGAACGAAACTCGCGAACGTCGTTGTTAACCCGAAATAATACTGCGATATTTTCAAGAGTTGCGCCTGCTTTTGTAAGCTTTTTAATTTCATCAATAATCCAGCCATACTGGCTTAATTTTGTCGGTAAGTTAACTTGCTGCGGCTTGCCACAGGAATCAGTAACGGCGGATAAATCGCCGTTAACTCCATCCAAATAGGCGCAAATTTGATGGGTATTATTTTTAATTAATTCACCAGCAGTCGATAGTATTTCCGGACAGCTGCGGTAATTATCTTTCAGCGAGACAATCTTAATAT
Organism: uncultured Candidatus Berkelbacteria bacterium; assembly: GCA_903839975.1. Classification (GTDB taxonomy): domain Bacteria; phylum Patescibacteriota; class UBA1384; order 2-12-FULL-50-11; family 2-12-FULL-50-11; genus CAIMEH01. Next base: position 8,620 of record CAIMEH010000002.1, on the reverse strand, counting down.
CAGGGAATTTTTTGACGAAGTGAAGCATATTAGCTACCGACGCTCCCTGGAAACGGAAGATTGCTTGCTTGTCATCGCCAACCACAAACAAGTTTGGATTTTCAAAAAAACTAGCCAAGACTTCAACTAAAGAGTTCTGACCGTTATTTGTGTCTTGATACTCATCAACCAAAATATATTGGTAACGTTCCTGGTAGTGGAGTCGAAGCTCCTCGTTGTTCTGCGTGGCATCGACGACTAACAAAATCATATCTTCGTAGTCGTAGCGCTGGGTTTTTGTTAAATCTTCCTGATATTTTTCGTAGATATCCGCCAACTCAATATTCTTTTCGGAGAAATTAATTATCTTTTCTTTTTCGGCCTTGGAATTTTTTTCTTGCTTATTTACATCGGCAATTTGTTTCTTGGAAAGTTTGCGCAAATCGTCAGGAGAGATAGCTTCCTGCTTACAAGTCTTTATCGAATCGCCGATAGCTTTTATGTGTGTCATCGGAACTTTAAGCGGTCGGAGCAGTTTTATATCTGGCAACTCAGAAACAATTTTTTCCAACAACATAAAACGATCAAGCTCGGCAATCTGTGCCGCTTTATCATCGAAATTAAAGAGATAGGGGAATGTGCCGATAATCTCGTTGGCAAAGCCGTGAAAAGTAGCAATTGTAACTTGGTAGGCGTCCGGGCCTATTATCGACTCCAAGCGCGAACGCAAAGCCGTAACACCGGCTTCGGTAAAAGTTAGAGCCAAAATATTGCGTGGGGATATTTGAGTATTTTGCAGAATCTCGGCGATACGAACCGCCACAACCTGAGTCTTGCCAGTACCTGGCCCTGCCAAAACCATTACTGGGCCTTCGATGGACTCGACGGCTTCCAGCTGTTGTTTATTTAATAGTTTTTTTACTTTCAAAAAATCCTGCATGAATGTATTGACAAGATAGCAGGAAAGTGGTACTATTTCATCATCATGTTTCCGATCCCGGGAAACTAGATACTGCGAAAGCAGTTAGCTTGAACAGGGAAGGCATCCCCACACCGCCAGATGTTGTGGCACGGACGAAGAGTCCTAGGTATAGCGAGCCGCCTTATCGCAAATACCGAACGAGATTAGGGCAAAACTAAAGAGAATGCCCGCGCCGACGTCGTAAGACCTCGACCGCGAGCCATGTCCAGACCAAGACAGCTGACGAGCAACTTTCGAGTTAGAGCTTGGCAACAACCGTAGGAGACGTCCTGCGGTTTTTTTAACCTAGAAATAGCCGCTAAAAGTATTGATAATATTTCAGATTTATGGCATTATACAGATGTTACCGAATGTTCTTCGGCGACACAGAGAAAAAATGCCGCCGAGAGCGGCGCTGCCTGAGGGATGCCTCGGGAAAAGCAAAAAACATACGGGGGCAAAATACCCCTAGTGCTGCCCATTCCGCTCGAAAAAGGGAATCGGGGAAAACACAAAGGTGAGGCCGGAAAGCCTCCTGCCCGTTAACGGGCAGCTATCATCACATAAATACCCATCGAACATAAAGGGGCCCTTCGGGGCCCTATCTCTTTATATATAAGGTACAATCAAAATAATGAGCCCGGAAATAATTACAGAAACGCCTGACTATTTCGTTATCAATAAACCGCCTGGCATGGCTTGCGAGCCACCATCACACGAAGCGACACTTCGTGATTGGCTAATTGAGAATGGCCATATTAATAAAAGCGACTGGAAGGAGGAAGAAAGATACGGAATTGTTCATCGATTAGACACCGATACCTCCGGCGTTACAATTTGGGCCAAGAATAAAGACGCCCAAGAGAGACTGAAGCTTGAGTGGCAGGGGAGACAGGTCGAAAAAATATACATCGCCTTGGTAGTAGGGGAGTGCAATAAAGAAGGCGAGATCGAGCTATCGATTGCTCGCGACAACAAAAACGACAAAATGAAAGTTGTTTGGTTAAATGATCAAAAATCACGACCGTCAATAACGCGCTACAAATTATTAGCAGTTGGCCACGTTAACAGTAAAAAAGCCGAGCCAAAGGCGAAGCCCAGCACAGAAAGCTACAAGCTTTCCGGTGCTGTGGTTAGTTTGGTTGAAGCCCATCCAGTTACCGGCCGAACACACCAGATTAGAATTCATTTCAAAGCAATTAGCCATCCATTGATTGGGGATAAACTCTACGGGGAAAAAGCGACAGACGAAATTGCAAAAAATATCGGACTCAATAGACAGTTTCTACACGCCTCAAACATCAAACTTGAGGATAAAGAGTACACTGCTCCGTTACCAGAAGACTTAAAATCAGCTCTGGCCAAAACAGGCATTGCGATTTAATATACCCATATGAGACATGCAGTAATCATGGCTGGCGGAGCCGGAACAAGACTTTGGCCGCTTAGCCGAAAATCGACACCAAAACAGTTCCAAAAATTAATCGGCGATCAGACGCTTCTGCAACAAACATATAGCCGAATACTTAAAGTTATTCCTAACGAACAGATATGGGTGATGACCGGCGAACAATACGCCGACATTGTTCATGAGCAACTTCCTGACTTGCCCAAAAAGCATATCATCACAGAGCCTTCTGCTCGTAATACCGCCGCAGCCAGCGGCTTGATTACACTCGAGATCCTCAAGGAAGATTCTGAGGCAAGCATCGGTATTATGGCCGCCGATCACTACATCAGCAAAGAAAAGGTTTTTACCGATATCATTGATAAGGCATACAAGTATAACGAGAGCAGTCCCGATTCAGTAGTAACTGTGGGCATCCACCCGACTGAGCCAAACACAGGCTATGGTTATATTAAATTCAATAACAAGATTACTTCTATCGGCAGACGTAACGTTTACGCTGTTAACTCTTTTCACGAGAAGCCAGACCTAGCTACCGCCGAGAAATATCTAGAAGAAGGGGACTATCTCTGGAATGCTAGCTACTTTATTTTTAACGGCAAAAAAATGCAGGAATATTTCAGAGAATATTCATCTGATATTTTCAATAAATTAGAGAGCTACATTGCTAAGCCATCCGCAGAAACATACGAAAAAATACCCAAAGAACCGTTCGATAAAGCAATTATAGAAAAATTGAGTAACCTCGCGGTAATACCTGCCGAAATGGGATGGAGCGATATTGGTGACTGGGCGGCTCTGCACGAGATACTAACCGAAAAAGGGGAGTCGACTCAAATTGCTACCTTAAACCACATTAGCAACAACTCAGAGAATACCCTAGTAATGGGAAATGGAAAATTAATCGCCACCGTGGGCCTGAAGGACGTCGTGGTAATAGATACTGAAGACGTGATTTTGGTTTGCGCCAAAGACAGCGTTCAAGATGTGAAAAAAGTTGTGGAAGAACTCCAGGCCAAAAATCGCGGCGAATACCTTTAAGGGCTTTTCTTGGAACGGTTTTTAAGGTAAAACTGGATGTAGATGAGAAGAAATTTCTGGATTGGATTAGTGTTAATTTTGGCAATAATTGGAATTGGCGCTTACGTTAGCTTGCCACGTACAACGTCATTTCTAAAACATCCAACCATCGTTAATCAAGGATTAGATCTTCAGGGTGGGGTAGAACTAAAGTACCAGCTCGACCTGTCCAAAACTGCTATTGCCGACCAAGCTCAGGCAATTACCTCAACCCAGCAAGTTATTGAGCGTCGTGTTAACTCAACGGGGGTAAGCGAGCCAGTTATTCAGCCAATCAAACTGGGGAACGATCAAGCAATTTTAGTTGATCTGCCAGGACTAAAAGACGTTAATCAGGCAATATCGTTAATTGGTCAGACGGCCCAGCTTGAGTTTAAAACCTTAGACCCGGCATCCACAAGCGACAATATTAAATGGGTAGACACCCAGCTAACCGGTAAGCAGCTATCAAAATCTTCTGTTACATTCGATCAAAACACTAACGCACCACAAATTAGCCTGGAGTTTAACAGCGATGGAGCTAAACTTTTCTCGGACATAACAGGCGCTAACGTCGGTAAGCCTGTAGCAATATTTTTAGATAATACGATACTTTCTTCGCCGAATGTTAACGAAGCTATTACTGGCGGTAAAGCAGTTATTACCGGACAATTTACCGTTCAAGAAGCAACTAATATTGCCAATCTTTTAAACTCAGGTGCGCTCGATGTGCCGATTAGTCTAGTAGAGCAGAGAACCGTCGGAGCTACTTTAGGTGAGGACTCGGTTAAGATGAGCCTGGTGGCCGGTGTAATCGGCCTAGGACTAGTTATGCTGTTCATGATCATCAACTACCGTCTAGCAGGCTTTGTGGCCGTGTTGGCCCTTATGGGCTACTCGGTGATCACAATAGCCATCTTCAAGTGGATACCTGTTACGCTGACTCTAGCCGGTATTGCTGGATTTATTCTTTCTATCGGAATGGCTGTGGATGCCAATATTCTTATTTTCGAACGAATGAGGGAAGAATTGAGACGGGGGAGAGATCTAAAAATCGCTATGGAAGAGGGCTTTAAACGGGCATGGCCGTCTGTTAGAGACTCAAACGTTGCCACATTAATTACTTGTGCGGTTTTGTATTTCAACACAACCGGGTTGGTTAGGGGATTTGCCTTAACGCTGGCAATCGGTGTAATTGTGTCGCTGTTTAGTTCAATCACAACTAGCAGGGAATTGTTGCGACTATTCGCGATAGGGAAGTTCGGCCAAAAATATTTAGCCAAAGTCTAATGTTAAAATTTTTAGGAAAAAAGAAATTCTGGTGGTTAACAATCTCGGCCCTTATCATGGTGCCGGGGATTATTGCATTGATTGTTTGGAAGCTGCCACTTGGAATCGACTTCAAAGGGGGAGCGCTCTTAGAACTACAATTCGACAAACCTGTCCAACAGGTTGATTTGGCAGATAAGGTTGGGGGATACCCAGAAGCAAAAGGCGCCGTAATATCCAAAACCCAAGCGGGAACATATTTGGTAAAAATTTTGCCGATAACAGAGGACGAACATCAAAAAGTTCTAACGGAATTAAATACCGATTTTGGCAAAACCACCGAAGTTTCGTATCAGTTAGTTGGCCCAAGCGTATCAAGAGATTTAACTTTTAAAGCAGTGCAGGCAATTATTATCGCTGCCGTCCTGATTATTCTTTATTTGGCTTACGCATTTAGGGCAGTTTCCCATCCAGTTTCTTCCTGGAGATTTGGTACCGTGGCCGTGGCAGCGTTGCTGCACGACTTGGTTATAACCGTTGGAACTTTTACGATACTCGCCCACTTCTTACACTACGAGATAGATTCTTCGTTTATTACCGCCATGCTAACGGTTATGGGTTTCTCGGTTCACGATACTATTGTGGTTTTCGACCGTATAAGGGAGAACTTAATTCACAACCGCTCCCAGAATGCTACCGAGTTTGAAGAGTTAGCCGATAAATCCCTAGGTGAGACCCTAAACAGATCGCTATCGACCAGTTTGACCGTGCTTTTAACCCTATTAGCGCTAACTGTGCTTGGTGGTGAAAGTATTAGATCATTCGTTGTAACGCTATTGATCGGAATTGCTATTGGAACCTACTCGTCGATATTTACCGCCACACCATTGCTCGTAATTTGGCAAAATAGGGCCTTTACCAAAGCCCAAAACAAAAATTCGTAATTGTGCGGTAGCAATGTGCGCAAATTATGCGCGCTACGCGTTTTTAGTCATAAACGTTTGCAAATTTACGAACAAAGCCGACTAGTTAATCGTCTAAAATATAAAACGCGCTCTACGGGCATTTTTGACCGTAAAGTATATTTAATAGGTTCAAAGTATATGCTAAAGAGAATTTGATATGATGGCTGTATGAATTCAAGAGAAAAAATAATCTATTTAGCAGGAATATTAGATGGCGAGGGCCACATCGACAGAAGAGCTTTTAAAAATGGGCGCGGCAAGGCTTATATTTACTCAAGAATATCAGTAATGCAAAAAGATATGCGGATATGTAATTGGCTTAAGGAAAATTTCGAAGGAACGATCACTAATAATCATAATCAAACCGGTAACTGCCACAGATGGGAGATCAAGGGAAGTCAAGCAATTGAATTGATACGGAAAGTGTATCCATATCTCTTAATAAAGAGGGAACAGGCCGATAAAGCGCTACAGAACGAATAATAGTTTTGTCTGATAATGTATCTTGTGCGACGTAGTAAAACAAAACAGGCAAAAATAGGGCATTTTTGGTAAAATCAGCTTGGCCGAGAGACCTCCTTTATTTCGTGTTTTAATTCACCTATATCGCCCTAGCTCAGACCCTAGGCCAGGGGAAATTCACGAAAAAAAATTTTAATTATGCCCTCCCCTGCATATGGCGGGGGAGACGTAGTAAAAAAATAATTTAATAGATTGATTACAACTCGTCGATCGGCTGGAATTCATCGTCCGATTCATGTGGTCTATTTCGTGTTTCTGCCGCACCTAGTCCCAGCTCATCGGCTTTCTCCCACGTAATTAGCGGTTCTAAATTGTCCACCTCTCCCCTGCTCTCAGTTTCGGTGGGTGTATCAGCTGGTTCAACAATTTCCGTATTCACAATTGCTGGCGTTGTATTAGCTATCTCTGGTGCAGGCTCGTTTTGTGTTAAATTATTTTCTTTCTCACTCTCCTCCGCTCCCAAATCCGTTGGCATCTGATCTTTTGGTGGCGAAACTGAATACCAACGGCGGTTGAACCTGTCGGTAAGAAGCTCAATCTTTCGGTTTTCTAATAACAGGTTAGTTTCGTTTGCGATTGGCTCTTCAACAGGTTCTGGAACCTGTTGGCTTTGAGCTGGCGCAACAGTTACTGCTTCTGGTTTCTTGCCCTCTGGAGTAATACGGTCACTTAGTGACCGTTCAGCTTTTTTTGAGCCACCCTCCTGCTGCCACTGTTCCGACAGATCCATCGGTGCAGACCATTCGGTAATATAGTCCTCTACTTCATTACGTGGAGTTGCGTATTTACTTCGTGAACTAGCTATAACCTCGTCACGTAGATTAGATTTCTCCTGTGGAGGCGGTAACGTTCCGGCGGAGAATGCCGGCACAGTCACACCGTCAATTGCCATCTTGATATAAATATGGCGGTTCGGCTGATTAACTAAATCGTTTTCATCAAAAACGGGCGCATACTCTTTCAGCATCACGCTAGCATCACTTGCTCCGACACGAAATGCGATCATCGTACCGACGTTACCAAATAGAGCGTTGGCAACAGTCTCTGGCATCTGACTGATATACTGGTTAATCATCACCAAATTCAGGCGGTATTTACGAGCCTCGGATAAAATAGTGGCAAATGAATCGGTGGCAAAGTTTTGAAACTCATCGACATATAGATAGAAATCGCGACGATCAACTTCGGCGATATTAGTTCGACCCATGGCCGCTAACTGAATTTTAGTAATTAACATTGCACCCAGAAGAGCAGAGTTGTCTTCACCGATCTTACCGGTAGATAAATCTGCAAGCAGTATCTTGCCTTCATCCATTATTTTACGAATATCCATCTTCGATTTTGGTTGACCGATAATGTTTCGAATAGTAGACGAGGATGTAAATTGACCGACCTTGTTCTGAATTGGAGCAATAGCTTCTTGGCGGAATTTTGGCTCGTATTTTTCGTACTCGTTCACAAAGAAATCGCGAATAACTGGGTCTTTGATTTCACTAAGAACCGAACGACGATAGGCGTTGTCGGTAAGAATTCGCATTACGCCGAGCAGTGTGGCGTTTGGATAGTCTAGTAAAGCGGTAACAGCATTTCTTAAAATATATTCCAATCGTGGACCCCAGCTCTCGCCGAAGATCTTTTTGAAGATGCCAACCACACCCGAGGCAACAACGTTGCGCATATTTGGATCAACCTGCTCAAGAATGTTAAAGCCAAGCGGATAATCATAATCGGCTGGAGCAAAATAGATGACATCATCGATACGCTCTGGCGGAATGAAATTGAGAATATGATCGATAAGCTCGCCGTGCGGATCAACTACGGCAACGCCACGGCCTTCACAAATGTCGTCGTAAATCATGTTCTCCATTAAGGTAGACTTACCGGTACCGGTCTTCCCGATAATGTATGTATGAAGACGGCGATCGATTTTTTTGAGACCAAAGTTTTTAACTTCGTTACGATAGTTCGTTTTTGCAAAAACCGTTAGCTCATCGGCTGGAACAGTACCAACTATCGGAAGATTGGAAGGCGGCTCCCCTTTCTTGGCTCCTGCCCACGAAATTGTTGGCGTTGTAACTGTTTCTGATGGGAAATGATAAATAGAAGCTAACTCGGTAATATTGAAAATCATCGACGGCTCCCCTATCTCACGTTTTTTATACAGTTCAATTGCAGCCCGGTCATTAGTAATGTCTTTAGATATAAAAGAGTTTAAGTTGATACTATTATATTGTTTGAATGCCCCTATCACCTGCTCTAACTTGGCATGGGCAGCAAACTGATCGGGAGCAGCCGCTAGAATTCTAACAGTTGCCTCGAAACCAAGTTTGGTAATTTTTTCTTCAATCCCCTTTATCGCCTGTTGAACTTGCCCAGGTAGATCTTTTTTCTCGTCTTTCTTTTCTTCTTTCTTTATTTCCGGTGGTGCACCGCCCGTGATTACTGACCTACCAATTT
>CAIMEH010000001.1 GCA_903839975.1 uncultured Candidatus Berkelbacteria bacterium | reverse complement strand
TTTACGGTCCATTACAAGTTTTTGGAGTGAAGAATATACCAAGGAAAGGACCGGTACTCTTAGTGCTAAACCATCTTAGTAACGCCGACCCTGCTTTGATCCATATTAGCGGCATTAAACGAATGCCTCGTTTCATGGCCAAAGAAGAACTATTCGCTGCTGAAATGGGATTGAAGGGCAAGGTAGTTGCTCTATTTGGCTCTTTCCCGGTAAAGCAGAACAGTGCTGACACTGCTTCAATTAAGGAAGCAAAGAAGCTACTGTTATCTGGCAATATCGTGGCGATATTTCCAGAAGGGCATGTCAATCGAACGAAACAGAGATTACTGCCTTTGAAAGAAGGCGTGGCTCTGTTGGCAAAGATTCCTGGCGTGCGCGTTGTGTGCGGAGTAATTCGCAATACTAACGTAGTTTGGCCTGGCGACGATACCATGAAGCCGACCTGTCGATATCCTATGGAGATCGTTTATGGAGTTCCAAAGGAGTTTGATCGAAAATGCTCCAGGAAAGAGATCGTTGCTTGGATTTCCGATCAGCTCACAACGCTTTAAGGCCAACATGGATGTTGGCCATTCAATTTCGTTACGAATTAATTTTCGTAGTGATGAGAAGAAAAGAATATGCTAAACTGTGGTTAGTGACGTTGACTGAGTTATTAGCATATGTTAATTTGCACTCAATTGTTGCACTACAAATTTGGTCGGTACTGTCTCGGCTGGGACTAGGGAGAGTTGCCATTCTTGGATAGCTTGCTATTCATCGGCAATTTCCCTCCTTCCCTCCTCCTGGCTGAGACAGTGCCGATGTGTTGTATTGTAATTGTGCAATTAACATATTGGTAACTAAAAAATAGGAGGTGGCGACTTGAAGATCGCCCGAAGTATATCAATCGTCATTTTGGTGGCGGCTTTAGCCGTCGCCCATGCCCAGTTCAATCTCGGTGGAAGCGTGAGCTATACCACCGAAGAGATCAAGCAAGCGTTCGGGACTACATTTAGTCTCGACGCGTTCTCGCCTTGTCCTTTGAAAGAAGAGCTTGGCGGTAATAGTAAGTACTTGATCGGGTACAACGATTCGACTACTGGTCAGCTTGGAATAGCTCCGAGAGGAACTGTTCTGCTACCAAGGTTGTCGATCGATGGTGTTAAGGATCTGGTTTTTGTGAAGTTTGCCACTGAGGCAAATTTACCGCCAGACCCTAAGGATTCACGATGGGCAGATACTAATTCCGATCCTCGAGGTGGTTATTCCTATGCTGTTGATACATCTGACGCCAGATACTTCTGGGGTTATGTATCTTTTCAGTTTATGGTTGGCCATCGAGATAATCGGCAACGACTTCAGCTTTTTGTCATTAATATTTGTTGGACAAAGGGTGGTAATTTGGTTAGCAGATATCAAGTCTGTATCCAAAAAGCCCCCGATGAGCTATCAAATAAGACTGGCGAGGAGTGGTTTCCCTATCTAAGGGGATTTACTCCGGCAACAGCCAGACCAGAAGGTCAGGCTCAGCCACAGACAATTAACATCCCTGGCCAAACGGTCACACAGACCGCCAAGCCAGAAGAGAAGTTGCCGACGCTTACTCCTCCAGCTGAAAAGCCGGAAGAGAAGATGCCGGTGCTTGCTCCGCCTAACGAAACGCCTAAAAATCCCCGTGATTTAAGCGAGGATCGTGAAGCAAAGCGTGAGCGTGAACGGGCTGAAATTAGGGCTGGTCGTGACAGAGACTTTTCTCCAAAGCCTGAAAAACAAACTTTACCGCCATTTGGCGTTAAGGTTTCCGTTGGTCAAGCCTATCGAGGCTTTACCGACGCACAAGCCGAAAGGTTTCTGGACGTTATTTCGATTCCTGAACCTGTCGGCAAGACTTGTCCCGATACTGTAAGTAAGGTGAGGATTAGCAGCTTGCCCAATTCAACGGTCGTTAGTTTTGAGTCTAACAGGCCGTTCCGGGTAACTATGATCGTTCCTGGGGCGCAGAAAGATGCTGCAGTCCATTTCGATGGATATCGGTACGTCTGTGCCATCCATGACGACACTGTTAAGTTTGATAATGTCGTCATGATTACGGTCGTCCAAAACGGACAAAGCAGAACCATCCGGTTCTGCAAGGAGAATTAAGGTGAAAAAGATTATCTCTTTGCTGGCTGTGATGGCCAGCCTCGTTGTTCTGTCGTCGGCCGCATTCGCGGCCAACGGCAACCACGTCGCCCGCTTCAACCATAAAACGGGCTTGACGCTCGATCGAAATGGGGTTGAAGCGCTATACCGTACTGCTCAGGTTGAACCTGCACTAACGTTGCTCTTGCAGCAAGACTTTGGTCTTGATTTCTCGAGCAACTTAGTAATCAGGAGACACTGGAACGTGCCGGTTGGGCAAGATTTCGTCAATACAGGCGAAGACGTCAACGGTTTGCCATGCCACTGGCAGGACAAGTCGCAGGGCTTCGAGTGTTACGAGATTCAAAGTAAGACGACTTTGAAGGTTGCTTACTACAAAGGAAACTGTCTAAACGGCGTTAATCGTCGACAAGGCGTTCCTGGTACAGGTGAACATTTGGAAGAGTCGTCAACTGCGAACTTCAACCTCAACCAGTCCAATTCGATTTGGTTGTTTGACTTCCATCCTACGTTCAATACGAATGCGACGGCGACCGCGTCAACTGGCGCGATTAACATTACCATTAACAATACGCAGGCAGCTGCGCCGTTGATGGCTATGGGTGGTGGCGGACCAAACCAGTACTACGTCAAACAAGATTCCAATGGGATGTTCTCGTTTGGCTGGACACCTGGTGGCGGGACGAAAATCAACGTCAAGACTACGAACGTTAATGTTAATGACATCAATGTCAAAAACGTTAACAACAACGACAACAATAACTCAAATGTCAACGGCAACACCAACACTGTTAAAGTTGACAAATGAACTACTCTGTCGGCGTGCGGGCTAAACCCCGCACGCTGGCAAAAACTTCTAACTAGAAAAAACAGTATTGAGCTTAGTCTGTAAATAAGGTAAAACTCAATAAAGCTTTTTGTGGTCAGAAACCACTGCCTCAGGTCGAAGGCAAAACAATAAAAGTAATAAGGAGAATAATGAATAAATTAATCAATCTTGTTGCCGCTACAGCCGTGTTTGTTGCCGTTACTGGTACCAGCACAATGGTTTTAGCTGCCAACACCAATGAGAATTTTACTAGCTCTAATGGTAGTACCAATCTAAACATCAATAAGGTGTCTAGTGTAAGTACTAACAATAACGCTAACAGCAATGCAAACAGCAATGCCAATACCAATGTTATTAACATCGGTAGCGGAAGTGCTACTGGTTCTTCGAGTGCAAACTCGAACGCCAACAGCAATGCCGGTGGTACATCTGGCACAACTACGAAAGTGGCTAGTGCCAATTCGAATACAAATTCGAATGCCAACGCCAATGCTAACAGTAATGTTGTAAGCGTAGGTACTAAGACCGTCTCTACAAAAACCACGTCGCTTCCTGCGACTGGTGCCGAGATGGCTCTATTGCCAGGTGCTATGGCCGGTTTTGCCGTTTCTCTTCGCAAGTTTATGCTTGCTAAGAAAGAAGCTGCTCTTTTAGCCTAAAAAACTAAAAACAAAAAAAGACCCGAAAGGGTCTTTTTTTGTTGGGCAAAAATTAGAAGTAATGGACGGTTTTCGGTAAACTATCGGTATGGGTGAAGACAGAAAAAGTGAGCTGGCATTATTACTTGATATTGCCGGTAAAAAAGAAGCAATAAGTGTTATTAAAGCCAAGATGGCTGAGCCGGATTTTTGGTTAGATCACGAAAAAGCTGGCAAGATTGCTCAAGAACTTCGCCATTTAGAAGATGTTGTTACTCATTTTGAGCTAGCAGATAACGGCGAAGAGCTGGAAGAACTAGAGCACGAAGCCTATTACAGCGAGAAACACGACAACTCATCGGCCTTCATTTCCGTTCACGCAGGTGCTGGTGGTACTGAAGCCCAAGATTGGGCACATATGCTAATGCGTATGTATCAGCGTTTTGCCGAGAAAGAAGAGTATAAAGTTCAATTATTAGATGAAACTCGCGGTGAAGAAGTGGGGATTAAATCAGCAACATTATATATAAAAGGATATAGGGCATATGGCAATTTAAAGAGCGAGAACGGTGTCCACCGATTAGTGCGCATTAGCCCTTTTGACGCTGACAAAGCTCGTCATACCTCGTTTGCATTGGTGGAGGTAGTTCCAGAGGTTGAAAAATCAGAATTAAACATTGACCCAAAAGAATTAAAAATAGATGTTTACCGCTCGGGAGGCCACGGCGGCCAAGGCGTAAACACAACCGACTCAGCTGTGCGTATTACTCACTTACCTACAAAGATTGTCGTAACTTGCCAGAACGAGCGAAGTCAGCTGCAAAACAAGCTACAGGCTATGAAAATACTCGAAGCCAAGCTACAATTACTCGAGGACGAGAAGCGCCGCGCTTCCGAGCAGAACATTAAGGGTGAACCAGTGCTAGCTTCGTGGGGGAATCAGATACGTTCGTACGTATTACAGCCTTACCAACTAGTAAAAGATACACGCACTGGTTACGAGACCTCGGCCGTCGAGGACGTCTTAAACGGGGATTTAAGTATGTTTATAGAAGCTTATTTAAAATATAATTACAAAAACAAAAAATAAAGGAGATTAAAAATGGCAGTACCAAATTTTGGTCAGATGAAAGAGATGTACGCTTTGCAGAAAAAGGCGAAACAACTCCAAAAAGAATTAAAAGAGATGGAGATCGAGGCTAAATCAGCTGGTGGCGAAGTCACGGTTGTTGTTAGTGGCGAGATGAAACTACTCTCAATTGAAATTAATTCAGAATTTTTAAGCGACGATAAAAAAGTTACTTTGCAAAAAGCGATTGTCGAAGCCACTAACCAAGCCATGGCACGTGCCCAGAACGAATCGGCTACTCGTATGCAGCCGTTACTTAAAGGCATGAACCTACCGGGAATGTAATTTTCGAGCCCCAAACACTGTTTTTTTAGTCAAAATTCTGTCATAATCGCCTCACATTTGATCTTTAGGATTAAAATATGGAGGTTCGTTATGCCGGGTTATATTGACACCGTTCCGCTACATTGTTTCCAGTCTGAGATACTGGAGGCGAAAAAAGACAAAATTCGCCACGACTACAAGTTGTTAGTTGAGGAAACTAACAAAAAATACCTTTTTGATGGATTCTGGCCTTTCCTTGGCTTCATTGCCGCGGCGTTTTTCTTTGACGCAGTTTCTCTTGGCGCATATGTCATAAAAGAAAAGCACTTCGCCGATTATTTCATTGGCATTGTGGCCGGTATAATTGGTTTGGTGTTAACGCTGTTGGTGATGGCGATATTAGTCTGTTTGCCTACATGGTTCTTTGCGCGAGTAGCTTTGAAGGGCAAGCTTTCCAGGGACTTAAATGCGGTTGTCGTAAATAACTCATGCGAGTTCACGAGGGAAGTTGTAGACTTTCTGAACGACAAACTTCACCAACTCCAGGAGGAAGCGACGGAAGAAGTGATATCTGTTGCTTCAAACGCCGAGAACTTGAAAGGTGCTATCGCATCTTTAATTAAAGTGGGAGGCTCCGCAGATGATGCTCCCGACATTGAGAAGCTAAATGAGGCTCTGTATAAAGCGTTTATTGAGGAGGTAAATGCCCATGCAACAACGCTTAACTCGTACGTCGAGTCAATTAGGACAAGATATCTTAATATCTGGAAGATGCTCACTGATTTGACGAAGAATCATCCAGGAATATTCAACGAAGATGAGCGAGTCTCTTACGAGAAAAAGAACATTGCTTTATTGGCTAGCGAGATTGACCGGTTCGGCGACTACCTCGAGAGCATTAAGAGTTTAGCGATCGATGTAGACTGCCAACTGGATTCGATTATTACAAAACTTGATCAGTAGGTTTGCGCAAAACTGACTGATTACACTCCCCGGGAAACTGGGGAGTACCTTTTTATTCTCAAAAAAAGTAAAATACTAATATGAAAATAATTGTTGGCCTCGGCAATCCTGAAGATAAATATAAAAATACCCGACATAATGCCGGATTTATGGTGCTGGAAAAATTAGCCGAAAAATTAAATATTGAATTAATTAATAATAAATATATGTCCGGAGATGTCGGCATGAACGACGAAGTTTTATTGTTAAAGCCGAATACTTTCGTAAATAAGTCCGGCGAGTCTATTATCGCTACTTTAAAGTCTGAAGGAATTGAAAAGAGTGACGTTTGGATTATTCACGATGACACCGAATTTCCGCTTGGTGAAGTAAGAATTAAATTTGGTGGAACTAGCGGTGGCCATAACGGCATTAAGTCAATCGATGAAGCGATAGGGGAGAGCTACTGGCGAATTCGGATTGGAGTCGGTAGACCAGAGAACCGTGACTTTGACTTAGCAGACTATGTTTTGGCTAATTTTTCATCAGACGAAAAACCAATTCTAGATACTGTCATTGACCAAACCGTCTCTTATCTGTTAAAATGCCTTACAGACAAACAATTAATCGCAACAAGTTTTAATACAAATACAAATGCCTAAAAAACAAGCAAACAATCCAATCGAAGAAGAGAAACTGTCAGAGCTCGAAGCTGAAGTTATGACTTCAGAATCTGACGAAGCAACTGCCGAACCAAATCAAGACGAAGAAGCCGAGAAGGCACTTTTTGTTGAAGAACAAACCGATACTAACGAAGTAATGCCAGCCGAAGTTGCCGCTATTCACGAAGAGACCCCAACCAAAAAAGAAAAAGGCGAAACCAAGACCGCCAAAAAAGCCAACACAAAAACCAAAGCTAAAGCACGTGGCGCCAAATATATTGAATCCCACAAACAGGTTGAGCCAGGCAAGCAGTACACATTGGACGAAGCTATCGAGCTAGTTAAGAAAACTTCATACAGCAAATTCGACGGTGGCGTAGAGCTTCACTTTCGTTTAACTAATAAAAAAACCAAAGGTAGCACCGAATCCAGCAAGGGTGTTTTTCACTTGCCACACGGCACCGGCAAAGAGCGCAAGATTATTATTCTTGACGAAGCCAAGATTGAAGAGATTGCCAAAACCAAGAAAATTGATTTCGATATCGCTCTAGCCTCACCAGAGCTAATGCCAAAAGTTGCCAAGATTGCTAAGATTCTTGGACCAAAGGGCAAGATGCCAGATCCAAAATCCGGCACAGTTACTACCGACCCTAAGAAAACTATTGAAGAGATTAACTCCGGCAAGGCCGAGTACAGAATCGACAGCACTAATAATATTCACCAGCTTATCGGTCGCGTTTCTTGGGACAGCAAGAAACTAGCCGAAAATACTAAAGCGGCTCTTGGATCATTCACAAAATCACGAATTTTGGCCGCTTACCTAACGGCCAGCATGAGCCCATCTGTTACGCTTGACCTAAGTTTCTTAAAGTAGAAAGATAAATAAGTAAGGAGGGGAGAATTGAGACGCGCAAGCGTCTTATATTCTATAAATAAAAAAGAATGCGGGTGGCCAGCCCGCTGTTTGATAGCCGTTTTATGTTGCCTTAATTTGCATTAAGGTTTCAGACCTCAGATCCCAAACCCTAAGATCGTAAGTAAGAAAGAAGCCATTTGGGGTAGGTATCCTTAGAATGGTCTGATCCTCGAAAGGAAAAACCATTCCAATAGGCTCGTCGGCGTAGTTGCTTAAGCCTAAGACGATTGACCGGAATACGTACAGGGGGTACGTTCTGACAACTTGGTTGTCGGAGACCATCTCCACCGACATTTTATCGTGAGATAGCTCTGGCGACCCCAAACGCCTATAACTTACCTCGCCATGCTTCAATAGTTCACCAAATATGAACTCGATTTCTGCGTAATCTCGCTGGAGTTGGGCAGCAATTTTGGGAATTCCTTCCGTAAGAATCTTCTTAACGTTCGACATATCTAACTCAGCCATCCTGCACCTCCTGGGCCAGAACCACCGTCATTTAAACACCTTGAATGTTTGTGGTCAACAAAACTATTGATGAAAAGGGGAATTTATGGCATAATTGTAACGTGCCAAAGAAAGTAGCTGGCCCGCGTAAGCGCAAGCCTTAATCTGCTACCGAGGACGAAACCTTTATCGGACGTCTTCTTGGGCGTCGATTCGTTTTTAAGAAAAGGAAAAATGCTGCTGGCTTCGAGCCGATAGGCGAGAATCAACGGCGTATAAAATAGAAAGGCAGTTATGCCGTTAATTAGAGCAGAAAAAGAAACGTTAGTTGAAAATCTGTTAAACGAGTTGAAAGACTCGCGCGTTAGCCTGCTTGTTAGCTACACCAAGCTAAACATGAAAGCTAATGACGATTTGCGCAACAAGGCCTTCGAACAGAAAGGCAAGATTAAAATGATCTCGAACTCGCTCTTGGGACTTATCTTGAAAAAGATGGATCGCAAGATAGAGCTTCCACAGAAGCAGTTGGCTTTGGCCTACGGCTTTGAGGATGAGGTAACGGCAGCTAAATTATTGACTGCTTTTGCCAAAGAGACGGAAGCCTTAGAAGTACTGGGCGGTTGGATCGACGGTAACTTCTTCGATATGGCTCAGGTCAAAACATTGGCCACATTGCCAAGCAAGGAGCAGCTTCAGGCCCAGGTGGTTGGTCGTTTGCACGGTTTGATTCAAAATTTGGTCTACAATTTGAATTTCCCATTACAGAAGCTGGCTTACGCCATCTCTGCAATTGATGAGAAGCGAGCTAGCGCAGCTTCGAACGGAAGCTGATGGCAGCGCTAAAATGGAAATAGAGCGCTGACTAATCAGCGAGCGAAAAAAGCAAGAAGTAATTAAAAGTTAAAGAAAGGAATATATAATATGGCAGAAAAAGTTGAAAAAATTATCGAACAGGTTGGCGAGCTATCCGTTATGGAGCTCTCTGAACTGGTCAAAGGTTTGGAAGAGAAGTTTGGCGTAACCGCTATGCCAATGATGGCCGCAGGTAGCGCTCCTGCAGCTGGTGCCGCCGCCGGTGCTGAGGCCGCCGAAGAGAAGAGCGAGTACACCGTTGTAATCGCCGCTGCTGGTGAGCAGAAGATTGCCGTCATTAAGGCTGTTCGCGAGATCAAACAGGATCTAGGCCTTAAAGAAGCTAAGGACCTCGTTGATGCCGCTCCAAAAGAGCTCGGTGTCATGAAGAAAGCCGATGCTGAAGAAGCTAAAAAGAAGCTCGAAGAAGCCGGCGCCACAGTCGAATTGAAGTAATAAACAAACTTTAAAAGGAAAAGCCCCGTCTCACGACGGGGCTTTTTTCTAGATAAAAGAAGCCCGCAAGCGTTTGCGCGCCAGAGGCTTCTTTCCTGCCAATGCACCAAAATCGTTTCAAGATACAACTCGTCAGTTAATATTCTTGGTGAGACGCAAATCTCACAATTACCAATTCGTCACGTTTACCCGGCAGAGGGACTTAGCCGTGATCTAGCAATCTACAATCTTTGAACAAAATCTATTGCCTGGTGCGCTATGATAACTAAGTCCGTACTTAAGTTATCTCCTATTAAAGAACTGCGGACACAATCATCGGTCACAATCCGAACCCAAACAATTTACGTACCCGATCTGAACAAAACTTACCCGTAGGACCAGTCTTCCTCTCACTGCCTTCCGTAGGCATATATCTAATATACCCAAATTTAGCAGAAAGTGAAAAATTACGGCTTTTTCGAGTTTAAACTGGTAAAATATACCAATGTTACAGACAATAGTCTTTTTTATGCGACACGGTCAAACTGGCCTGAAATACGTTGCCGATCCAAGGTTGGATAATACTCGTTTGTTGGATAAGCAGGGGAAAGCTCAAGAGAAAAAAGTAGGGGAGTATCTTAAAAGCTTTGCCCCGTCGGCAATTATTGCTAGCCCATTAGATAGAACGATGGAAACCGCCGAGATAATTAAAGAAGAAGCGGAAATTCCGGGGGAGATAATTAAGAATAAAGTTCTACTTGAAGAATATTCGGCCGCTGATTTCGAAGAAGACGAGAAAACCGCGCCAGAATTATTAATAAAACTTGCCAAGCAATATGAAGGCCAGCATATCGTGGTCGTTTCTCACCAGGATGTTATCGAGCAAGCGCTCCGTGGCTTAGGTGTTACGACCGAAGAAGCCCAGTTTCCGTGCTTAATGAGCCAGGGCTATCGACTGGTTTTTGCAAACGGTACTCTTACAGAGTGTCAGAAGGTTAATCCCGCCAAAGTGTAATGCAGTTTGAAGTTGTGAAAACTCTCGATAATTCGCTAGCGCGAACCGGTAAAATTACTACGCCGCACGGCGAGATTAAAACCCCGGCTTTTATGCCGGTCGGCACACAAGGTTCAGTTAAAACTGTTGCTCCGTGGGAGCTGGAAGAACTAGGTGCGGATATAATTCTTGGTAACACCTACCATCTTCACGTTCGACCCGGCGAGGATTTAATTAAAAAAATGGGCGGCCTTCAAAAATGGACAACTTGGAACAAGCCGATGCTAACCGATTCGGGCGGCTATCAGGCATATTCATTAGGTGAAAGTCGTGGGCCAAAATCTGCAAAAACTGACGAAGAAGGTGTCCGTTTTTACTCTCATATCGATGGCAAAAAACTATTTTTTACTCCCGAAAATGTTCTCGATATGCAGAACAAACTTGGCAGCGATATCGCCATGGTTCTGGACGACTGTCCGCCGTTAACAATGCCAAATGAAGAGGGGATTGAGAAGCCGGTTACCAAAGAGCGAGTTGCTCAAGCGGTAGAGAGAACAGGGGAGTGGGCCAAAAGAGCAATCGAGCACTGGCAGAAAGAAAAATTTGGAGAAGCAGGGGTGAGCAGCGAGCGGGCGGAGCTGCGAACGGAAGGCGCAAGAAACGCTAAAATAGGGGACCAGCGTTTCGCTGCGTCGAGCGTGGGCCCTGGCCTGTTTGGAATTGTTCAAGGCGGTTTATATGAAGACTTGCGTCTTAAATCCCTTGAAGATATTCAAAGTTTACCGTTTGATGGCATTGCTATTGGTGGCGTTGCCATCGAGAGCGAAGGCAAGGACAAAATAAACCAAGCAGTCGAGTTCGTAGCTGATAACTTAGATAAAAAGCGCCCGCACTATCTTATGGGTGTTGGTGAGCCTGAAGATCTAATTCGAATGGTTGGAAAGGGTATAGATATGTTCGACTGTGTTATTCCAACTCGCTACGGTCGCCATGGTTCGTTTTGGACTGGGCCAGACTTCCAGAGAAAAAGTATTGCCTTGAATGAATATACTGCCGATCCAAAACCACTCGATCCCAACTGCCAGTGCCGAACCTGCAAAACTTTCTCGGCTAGTTATCTTAGACACTTATTTATGGTAAACGAGTTCTTAGCCGGTCGGGCAATTGTTTATCACAACCTCTACACCCTGCTCCATTTAATGGAAGAAATCAGGGCATCAATAAACGACGGTAGTTTTAGTGAAAAATACCGACAATATCTGGTACACTAAAACTATGTTGAGGGGAGAATGACAGATTTACCTACAGGTTTAGGTCCAAACGCTTTTGGCAAAGAGATTGATAGTCTAGAAGAAAAAAACCCTAACCCATTTCTTGAGGGCGTTGCAACTGCTTCGCCTGAACAGGACATCGCTAAACCAGAAACTTCAATTACTGCAAACGATGTTGAAGCTATCGATACCCAGAATTCAAAAGATGATCAGGAACCTATTGAAAAAAAAGCGCCGGAGCAAAATAAAGCTGAAGAGCCAGAGATAAAAATAGTTCGCGAGATACCGGCCACAGTTGCTCCAGAGACTAAAACAGAGGTAGTCGTGGCAACACCAGAACAAAAAAAACATAATGCCGAGTACTTTCTAGGTATTACTCCTTCAACCGAACAGGTTGGAGAACTTCAAGATCTAGTTGGTGACATCTTTGAAGAGAGCGCGGAGAAAGTGGCCTAATGCTAGCAAATATTTCTAGTACAACAGTATTCATTATCATAGGTCTCTTTGTCATCCTGCCTTTAGGCCTGATGTGGTTGTTGCGGTTTTTGCAGAAGGACGACACGGTTAAAAATATTAAAACCTTAGTTGCTCTTACCGTTACCGTTCCACGCGACGCTACCAAAAATCAGAACGACGTAAACGAACCTATTAAAGACTTTAAGATGCTTATCGCGCCGATGGAGCAGCTTTTCTCGTCATTAACTACCACAATTCACCAAAAAAGTTTTATGGACTGGCTTTTTAGCACCCCAGCCCACATTAGTTTCGAGATTACTTCTGTTGATGGAGTAATAAATTTTGTTATCGTTTGCCCAAAAAGGATTCAGCAGATTGTTGAGCGACAGATTCAAAGTTACTTCCCACATGCCGAGATAGCAGTCGGAAAAGCACCGGCAATTTTTTCAAAAGAAAATCCAGCGGTCGCAGGTGTAGTAATGGAGCAGTCGAAAAACTTTATCCTGCCGTTAAAAACTTACAAGTATCTCGAAGCTGATCCGCAGCAAGCAATGAGTAACGCCCTAACGAAACTTCAAGACGGAGCTGCCTCGATACAGATTTTAATTCGTCCAATTAGCGACAAATGGAGAGTTCACACTAATATCGCCACCAGCCACGTCCAGTCTGGCAAAATGCATTTGGTTAATCGCGGTAAATTTGGTCGCGCTGTTGGCATGATAAACGAGGCCGTTCGTCCACAACCACCAGTAGCTCAAAAGCAAATGTCGCCACAACAGGAAGAGATGCTAAAAGCGCTAAATGAAAAAGGCAGTAAAACTGGTTTCGATACTATTATCCGAATTATTGCTACCGGCAAAGATATGCCAATGGCCGAAACGAATTTAAATACAATTATTGCCAGTTTCTCGCAATTCTATTCGCCGCAGTTTAATAGTCTTAAGTATAAAAAAGTCGCTGCTGGGAAAGTAGCCCGAGATTATCTGCTTAGAGTTTTTGGTAATGCTCCCAAGATGCTTCTTAATGTAGAAGAGCTCACAAGTATCTACCACTTACCAATTAGAACATTAGAAACCCCGGGCGTTAAATGGTTATTGTCGCGAGCTCTGCCGGCGCCGGCCAATCTACCAAAAGAAGGTGTGGTTATCGGCGAGTCAATATATCGTGGCACTAAAGAACTTGTCCGCCTGCAAGAACGCGACCGCCGCCGTCACATATTTATGATTGGTAAAACCGGTACCGGTAAAACTACGCTTTTCGAAACAATGATCGAACAAGATATGGTCAACGGCAAAGGACTGTGTTTTATTGATCCACTTGGCGATGCCATCGAGCATTTAATTAAAAAAGTTCCAACAAACAGAGCTAAAGACGTTATACTCTTTGACCCTTCTGACACCAAATATCCACTCGGTATGAATCTACTGGAATTTAGTCACCCAGAGGAGCGTGACTTTCTAATTCAAGAAGTTATTGAAATTTTCTACAAGCTATTTGACCCAAATCGCACCGGTATCGTCGGCCCTCAGTGGGAGCACTGGGCTCGTAACGCCGCCCTAACAGTTATGGCTGCACCTGGCGGCGGTAGCTTAATTGATCTACCTCGTTTATTTATGGACGACGCTTTCCGCGAAGCTTCAATAAAAAATGTCACCGATCCAGTGGTTAGGTCTTTCTGGGAACAGCAGCTGGCCAAGACGTCAGATTTCCACAAGTCGGAGATGTATAACTACTTCATCTCCAAGTTTGGTCGTTTTATGACCAACGATTTAATGCGTAATATTATCGGCCAGAAGAAATCCTCGTTCGATTTTCGCCAGATAATGGATGAAGGAAAAATATTATTTGTTAACTTAGCTAAAGGTAAAATTGGCGAGATAAACTCTAATTTGCTGGGCCTAATATTAGTTTCAAAAATACAGGTAGCTGCCTTTAGCCGAGCCGATATCGAAGAGGATGACCGTAAGGATTTCTATCTATACGTAGATGAGTTCCAGAACTTCACTACCGATACCTTCGCCACCATTCTTGCCGAGGCACGAAAATACAAATTAAATCTAAACATTACAAATCAATACTTTGCCCAACTTACCGAAAAAATTCGCGATGCTGTTATCGGTAACGTCGGCACTCTAATCTCTTACCGAATTGGTGCTCAAGACGCCGAATTTCTAACAAAAGAAATGGCCGGGCTAACAGTAGAAGATATGGCGAATCTTGATAGATTCCAGGCTTATGTTAAACTCTTGGTGGACTTAACGCCGACAAAACCATTTAGTCTAAGTGGTATTAAGCTACCGAATGAAGGAACTGAC